>JAJZAN010000095.1 GCA_021799435.1 Bacillota bacterium
ACACTAAATGCCAGCACGATGAACAGGAGAACCAAGATGATAGGAAACCAAAATTGCGCCGACCGGGCCACGGCCGACAAGGGCCGCCCCGCAATCCAAATGGCAGCCACGAGGATGGCGATGCCCATGGGGAGACGGGGGGTGTTGGGATAGAAGTTCGTGCGAATCATCATGCCGTACAATGTCAAAATGACGCCATCCGCCACGAGGTGCACGATGCCCCATAAAGGACATACGAAGCCCACCCCGATGAATGGCAGCATCTTTCGCAATCCAATGAGAAAGGTGGGCTCACGCAAGTTGAGCGCCATTGCCACCTCCAACGCCGCCAGACCCATGGCCAATCCGTTGATGGTAATCAATGTATAAATTCCATTCGTGCCCACCTGCTGGACAAGGTACTGCGGCCAAACATAAACGCCCGCCGCCACGACCGAAATGCCCACCATCCACATGTATTGCCCTGGGGATATGGGCTCCGCGAGGATCTTCAATCAGTCACCCCCGACGTTGTCAAATGAGTGGTCACCGATACGTGAGCAACAATGGGCCACAACATCCCTCGCTGACCCGCAAATCGCTTGCTCTCCCCCGGATGTAAATACAGATAATTTCGCCCCCATCCAAACGGGTCTGTCCGAGTCTCGTTCGCGAAATCCACCGCCTTCAAGCACTCGGCGATAATCTGCTTCGATGTTTGGGCCTGAGCCCAGCCAACATTGGGTGGTGTGTCCAAAAAACTTGCCGGCCATTCGATCAAGCTGCCATAGGCATTGATGTGCACGTTCGCAATCAGTTGGCCGTCCTGATAGGAGAGTCGCACATGAGTGCGGGCTCGGAGCCGCTTGACCACGAGAGGACCGCCATCCATCCGAACCCCGTACGTTTCCTTGAAAACATGATTCATCAACATGGCCCATCCCCGACTCTCTTGTTGAGTCATCAAAAGGGGCCGACCAGAGGGCGGATACACCAGGATGCGGGTAATACGGGTTGGCGGCAACGCATAGGGAATCACGGGAGAAACCCCAGGCGTCACGAAGGCATCCCACACCCGCCACAAAGGCTGGCCCAGATAGGAGGACTGGCACGTCCTGCAGTTGAAATATTGGGTGAAATAAACTGACGGCACCGGCTCTTGAATGGTGACAGGAAGAGGGTCGGAATTGGTGGGTTCAGCCACCAGAAAGACCGTATGGGAAACATAGCCATCGCGGTTATACTCCCTCACAAGACGAGAGATGGATTGCGCGGGAATGTCCCGCGATACAATAATGTCCTGCAATTGGCCCATGAACAGGTCTCGGGCCAAATCCCGCTGCGCCTCGTTGTTCGCTTGCGAAATCGAATTGGCAACCTCCCGGGCCGTGGCGAAAGGCTGGCTGGCTGGAATGTTCACGTTGGTGCTGATGGACTCGGCGGATTGGGGAAGAAGAACGTGAACTGGAATTGTCGATGCGATGCCGGCATGATACTGAGCACAAAGGCTGCAGCGCGCTGGATCACGGTCTCATCGTCCCAGCATCCCGTCAACGACAAGCCCAACAGGGATACCATCATCCCTAGGCCGAACCACCGCTTCAAGCTCACGAGCCCATCCTCCCCCTTTTGAGCCTGGGATGTGAGCTGACATTCTTTGGTCGGTGCCAGCGGGGGTGAAGGGGTCGCGGCGCACTCCAGCGCTGCGTCAGCGTGGTCCACGGCAAACGCCAGACAGCGTCGCCCCAGTCTGTCACCCGAAACGGCGCCCAGGGCTCGAAGTATTGGCTGCCAAAGGTCCGCATATCGACCAGCACGGCAATGACCCCCATGGTCACCAGCGTGATCCCCACCAAACCAAAGAAGTACGAGGCTCCTAACATCAGTAAGCCGATAACGCGCCATGTGCTTGTCAACTCGTATACCGGTGTCGAGAACAAACTGAGCGCGGTTAGTGTCATGATGACAATAATTTGCGTGTCCACCAGACCCGCTTTGACGATAGCCGTCCCCACCACGATAGCCCCCACAGTGCCGATGGTCGTGCTGAGAGGTTTAGGCAGCCGCAACGACGCCTCCCGCAGGATTTCGATGACCAATATCATCAGTATCACCTGGATTACCTCCGGGAACGGCAAGCCAATGGCACTGCCTTGCACCGAGGCCAACAGTTCGGCCGGCAGCACGGAGGGGTTCACCTCGGTCAGGGCCACGAAGAGGGCAGGCAGGTAGATTCCGACCAGCCAACCAAAGAACCGAATGCCACGGACGAAGCTGGAATCAACCCAACTGCTGGAATAGTCCATAGCGGTCCGGTAGAAATCAATGAGTGGAGCGGGTGCAATGAGGGCGAACGGATCGCCGTCCATCAGCACCACCACAGCTCCTTGCAGCATCCTCCAAACCGCCATCTCGACGCGCTCGGTCTGCCGTATCGTGGGAAAGATGGATCGCGGGTGGTCCCGAATCAAGCCCGCAACCTGCGTGATGTCCACGAGTCCGTCCACGTTAATGGCCCGCAGGCGTTCCGTCACGGTGGTGACTAAGGCGGGATTGGAAAGACCGTCTATGTAGGCTAGGGAGACTGTGGTGCTTTGAATCTGGCCGATTTTGAAGTCTTCGAAAACCAAGTCGGGAGAGGGCAGTCGATGCCGGATGTGGGCTTTTTGCGTCCCCAGCACTTCATTGAAGGCTTCTTCGGGACCCCGAACGGCCAATTCGGTCTGAGGCCGCTCTACACTCCGTTGCGGAAATTTGGCGGTATCAATCACCCACGCATGGGCCAAATCTTGAACCAAGACGACCGTCTTGCCCGAAGCCAAACTCTGGGTGATATCCGGCCACTGCGTCGCCTGGGTGATATCCATGGCAAATACCGCCGCCCATCCCATTCGGCCGGCGCGGCCGTTGTCGTCAGGAGCGGCTTGAGCACGTCCTGGTCAACAACCGTGGTATCGGTGATGCCGTCCACCGAGGCGACCAAGATCCTTTCAGGGCAGGATGGAACGGCCAGGCGTCGGAGCAACACGTCGGAACTCCGCCCCATCCCGGACTTTAGGCGCTCATAGACCACGTCAAGATCGGGCACGTAGTCTTTTGGGGATGCAGTGGGATTCAGAGACAAGGCTCTGGTCCAACTGTCCAGCTCCCCACTGAGCCGCTCAATTTGCGCTACCATGTCTGTCAATTCGCCGCCAGCATGCCTGTCCATAGGGGTATCTTTTCCCTGTTAGGCCAATTGCTTGCGTCGTTTAGACGGCCGTTTCACTAAACGTCCGCGCGCTCGCCGTCTACCACTCCATGCTCGCCCGCTAGAACGTACGCTCCCTAGACAGGGTCCAAAACCACTCGGCACTGGTGGGGCTCGCCGCGCCCACGGCCGCCAAGGCATCCGCTGAAAGCCCGGCGTCAATGGCCAACGATACCAGTGATGCCGCCTCAGCCGCCCCACTTCCCATGAATTCGGCCCCTTTGATGCCATCTTTGTCGTCGGCATAAATTACGCCATAGGCTTTTTCTTCGCCCTGCAGGAGCGCGTGGTAGAGGCCGGAGTGATTTGGGGCGAGACGATAGCGTCGGTCGGTGGGCACGCCGACTCGGGCCACTTCGGGGTGGGTAAAAATCGCCTCGACCATGCTCGCCGCCGTTTTTGTCGGAATACCTAGAGCATGGCGGACGGCTGACTGTCCCTGCATCCACGCCCGACTCGCCAACTTGAGCCCGGCCGCCGCGTCACCGACCGCGTACACGCCATCCACACTGGTCTCCCCAACCGACGACACAGCAAAGAAACCTAACGGGTCCAGGGCAAACCCCAAGGGTTGGAGAATCGCTGCGTCCCACACCGGGATTCGCCCCGTGGCCAATAGAACGCTGGGCCGGACCGCCTCGCCGTCACCCGCGGGCGACCGCCACTGGATCCGCACCGCTGTTTCTCCAGCATCCGACAGGTCCACGACCCGTCGTCCAAAATGCCAAGTCACGCCGCACCGCTGCAGCGCATCCAGCAAACCCGTGCCCAAACCGACGTCCCAGTTGGGCAAGAGAGCGTCGGAAGCCACGTATACCTCGACCGATGCGCCGAATTGCGAAAATAAGCTGGCCGCCTCTAACCCCGTAGCCCCAGCTCCAATGATTGTTAAAGCATCAGGCAATGCCGTCATCGTCCCCAAGGCGCGCGGCAACAGCACGCGCGATCCATCAGGTTTGAGACCCGGAATTAGCCGCTGCCGCGAGCCGACAGCAATGATGACGACATCTCCCTGGAGCACGGTATGGCTCTTGGCTGTGACCACTTCCCGCGGCGAGAGCCAGTCCGCCGCCTCCTCAATGATTCGCGCTCTCTGCAACTGCACAGCGGCGGCGTGAATCCCTGCTTGAACGCGTTCTTTCTGCCATGCCATGAGACGGGTCCAGTCTTCTCCATGAGAAAGGCTGCCCACGCCCCAGTCCGCCATTTTGCGCTCAACATCGGCAGCTTGAATGAGCACCTTGCTGGGAACCAAGCTGTGTTTCAGCGCATTTCCACCCAAACCCTCTGGATCGATGATGGTCACCCGATGGCCATGCCGCAAGGCTTCCAACGCCGCCGAAATTCCACCAGGTCCGGCTCCCAATACAAGAATCTCCACCCAGATACCTCCGTCCGTAGAGGACGCATAAGCGGCCTCGTATTCCACCACAATACCACTCGGAGCATTGCCGATTCAGTCACGTCCCCGTGCATGTCCCGACGCGTGGCGTGTCCACTATCGAAAAGGTCCCCGTCCGAGCGACGGGGACCAAGGAGAGATCATCATGCCAGAACAACTGATACGTCAACAAGTCGTCGATGCGGCTCGACTCTTATCCGAGTCCGGCATGCTGTTTCGTGGGGAGCATGCCAACCTCTCAGCCCGACTGGATGCCAGTCACATCGTCATGACGCGCGGCGGGTCCATTGCGCACCTCACGCCGCACGATCTGACGACCGTGAACATTGGCGGCTACACGGGTTCCGTTTCGGATATGGAACCCACCATGCAAGAAGTCATCGAAATGCACACCCGCGTCTATCAGGCCAGGGCCAGCGTCGGCGCGATCATTCACACGCACGCCCCCCACATGACGGTGTTTGCGCTGGCCCACCAGTCCATCCCGCTCGTGTACGAGCCCGCGTTGCGGTTCGGCGTGACGGAGCCGATTCCGGTCGTTCCCTGGGCGCCGCGTGGATCCGAGGCCTCGGTTGGCGCCATCGTTGATGTGGTAAAGCGCCATCCCGGGCTTCCGGCTGTGCTGATGGCGAATCACGGTGCTCTCGTGTTTCATGACGACCCGCTCAGCACGGCGCGGCTCCTAGCCACCTTGGATGAAGCGGCCGAACTGGTCATTCAGGCTGTCGCCTTGGGCGGAGCCAAAGCCCTGCCGGACGCGGCCGTCGAAGCGGTCAAAGAACGCATGACTGCGTTCGGCAGCCGTCGCTAAGACGCGCGTCTATTCCGTGGGATGACCGGCTCCGAGCCAGAGTGACATGCCACCTACCACGTTCGCCACGCGATAGCCTTGCTCGGCTAGATAGGCGGCGGCGGACTGACTCCGGCTGCCACTCGCACAAACCAGGGCATATTGCCGTTCTTTGGGCAATGTGGCGGCGTGTTGCTCCAGGGAACCCATGGGGATGGACTGGGCGCCGGGAATCACGCCGCTCCTTAGTTCATAAGGTTCCCGGACATCAATGACGGTCCATTCCCCTAACGAAGACGCGAGTTCGTCGACGGTGAGATCTCGAACCGCCACGACGGGATAACCCGCCCCCTGCCACGCCCCTAAGCCGCCATCGAAGGCAGCCGCCGACGCAACCCCTAAGGTCTGGAGCGCATCGGAGGCCGCTTTAATAATCACGGCGTTGTCTCCAAACAAGCCCAGTTCCACCGATGGATTCTGGTTTTTAGCCCAGTCTGCGACCATTTCCGCCCATCCATGCTGCCGATAGGGGGCGGACAGCGCTCCCGGGACGTGCCCCGTCGTGTAGGCGCGACCCAATCGCAAATCGATTAGGACGTGCATTTTCGAATCGTCCAACCAAGCCTTCAATTCTTCTGCTGTCATGACGCCCCATCCTTTCCTGCTCCAATGCCTGCGAGATTTTTTTGGCGAACCGCCTGAGCCTCTTCCGGCGGCGGTTTCAAGAGCCGCAAGGTCTGATCGACAAAGGTGTCGCGATCCATGCTGACAAACGGATTGGCCTCCCGCTCATATCCAATCGTGGAGTGCGGACTTTTGTTCATGAATATTCCCCCACATGGAGAAGAGCCGTAGTGGGCTGGCCATACTTCGGTGCCATCCGGCAGTGCCAACAGCCGATGCACGCTGTCGAATTGCTTTTGAGCGGCGAGACGAATAGCGCTGTCGTCAGCATCGGCGAGGTCCGGCCGACCCACGTCCCCGACGAAGAGACTGTCGCCGGTCAATACCGCCCATGGCTTTGTACTGCGCCGAAGGTCCCGAATGATAAGTGAAATGCTGTCGGGGGTATGCCCGGGCGTAAACCACACCTCCAGCGTTAACATGCCAAAGGTGAGATTCTCACCATCATGCAAATCCTGATGCAAAAACTCCACCGGCGCCTCGGCGCTGACACCGTGAGGCACCCCCAGAGCGGACGCTAATGCGCTCGCACACGACAAGTGGTCTGCGTGAACGTGGGTCTCAATGACAAGGCCGATTTCGATGCCCGCATCCTGAGCGCTCAAGATATATTGCTCTACTCCCAGCGCGCCCAACGGGTCGACCACCACGCCTTGCCCGGTGACCTCATCGCCAATGATATAGGAGCTGCAACCCAAATTTGGATCGTGCATCGTCAGCCAAATCATCGTCTCTACCCCTTTCTTATCGCACAGTCCTTCCCGTCCACTGCATCATACCGCCAGCCAGGTTTTGCACCTCATAACCAGCCTTTTGGAGCTGCTTTGCTGCCATCGCGCTTCGAGAGCCTGAACGGCACACCGTGACAATTTCCCGGTCTTTGGGAATTTCATTCACTCGTCGGGCGAGCTCGCCAAGCGGTATTAACTGAGCCCCCGGAATATGCCCGCCTCGAAATTCACCAATGGTTCGCACATCCAAGATGTACGGCGGGTTGTTTCCCCGCAGGCGTTCTTCGACTTGCTGCGCGGTAATTTGGGGCACCCTACCTCCGAAACCAAACATCGGTCGTCACCTCTCCCCCAAAGTGTGATATACCTTTATTGGTATACCCAATGGGGTATCGAAAGTCAAGCCGCCAATAATATTCGGCAATCTTGCATAATTTATGCGCGGTTGGGTTTATACCATACGACCTACAGTAAGGAGGCTCAGTCAGCATGAGCGTCATACAGTCATTGTTGGCCGTCACATCGGGCGGCATTGTGGGACTGAGTCTGGGTCTCTTGGGTGGCGGCGGCTCAATTTTAGCTGTCCCTTTGCTCTTATATCTTGTCAAGTTGAAGGATCCGCATGTGGTGATTGGCACCAGCGCTCTCGCCGTCTCCGTCAATTCATACGTAAATCTGGTAGCTCACGCGAGAAACGGCCATGTGCGGTGGCGGCCAGCCATCATGTTTGCATTGCCAGGCATAGCAGGTGCCGCCTTAGGGTCAATCTTGGGAAAAAGTCTCCATGGCTCCACCCTGCTCTTTCTGTTTGCCATTCTCATGTTGGTCATCGCCGGTATGATGTTCTTCCGCGGCCGTACTCCCAAAGCGAGTGTTGTCCAACCGGAAGGCGAGCCTGTCTCCGGGGAAAATTCAGCACCTGCAAAGGCTGCATCCCTTTCCTGGGTTAAAATCCTTGGGGCGGGATTTCTCGTCGGCGCTTTGTCGGGTTTCTTTGGAATCGGCGGGGGATTTTTGATTGTACCGGCCCTCCTCCTTTCCACCAACATGGCCCTCATTGACGCGATTGGCACGTCGCTGTTGGCGGTCGGCACATTTGGACTAACGACTGCGGTAACCTACTCCCTGGCAGGCCTTATTAACTGGCTCGCCTTCGTGGAGTTTGTGGCCGGCGGGGCGCTGGGCGGCATTGCGGGCGTACGCCTAGCCGGCCTCTTGAGCCGTCAACGCAGAACGCTGAATTACGTCTTCTCTGGAGTGATTCTGGTCGTGGCCTTCTACATGCTCTATAAGAACGCCGTAGCCATGCATTTGTAATTTGTCGAGGACGGTCGGCCATCCCTCGCCGACCGGGGCAGTAAAAAGGGGGCGGGGCGCATCGCGCGCCAACCGCCCCACCCTATTTTTCGCCCCCTCGGGAACTTAGAACCTATGGCAGCGCCCCATTAGGGTTTGATATAGCTGTATCCTTCCTGCTGCCGTTCGATGAGGCGAACTACCCCTGCCGGGACAATGACAACCCCGGGAAGCAAGTCGTGCTCCTCAATGCCATTCTGCTTCATCGTTTGGCGGCACACGGCCACCACCACGCCTTGGTTCAGCAAAGACGCCAGATCGTCGCCGATGGTGCTGGTGCTTGCTGTCACCATGCTCAAACCGGGACCGTTAATGACCAGTTCCATGGGCAGATCCGGCAACCCTTGCTTGGCGTTCTGTACGTTGCGAAGAGCCATTCGATGCTTGTCGAAGGACGCCTCATTAACATGAAATACCACGCCCGCTGCCATTCTTTTTCCCCCCGTCACTCGAAAATCGTGCGTTGCTCCATGCGTTCACTCCAGGGAACAAGCCGGCCCCGGAGGGACCGGCTTGGCATCCGCAATCCCGTCGTTTAGCCCGCCGCTTGAGTGATGGCGTCGCGCATCAACTGGCCAACCTCATGCGCCAACGGTTCGAGCGCGCTCTCCCCCACCAGCCCCATCAGCACCTCAGGTTTCGGGAAACCAATCATGGTTTGATGGGATTCCCGATCCTCATAGACGACAATTTTGCAGGGCAGGAAATAGCCGACCTGCTGAGTGGTGTGAAGGGCTTTCTTGGCACGGGGGGCGCTGCAGACTTCCAAAATTCGAAAAGGCGGTTCAGGCTCAATCCCCTTCTCACTTAGCTTTTGGTTGATGTCAAGGTCCCACAGCACGCTGAACTGATGGTCCTTCAGTGCCGCGCCAACGGCCGCCACAGCCTCATCCACCGATTTCGCGGTTGGTACCTGATACATCCACTCCGGCATAATCTTGCCTCCTTCAGCAACGGCTGGCCACCCGAACAGGGCGGCCAGGGCTTTCACGATAGTGTTCCCTTCTAGACCGAACGAATCCCGAGGGCCTTATCCAGTTTGGGGCGGTTGAAACCCACCACCACTGTCCCGTTGACATCAATCACCGGCACGCCGGTTTGGCCAGACTTCCGCTTTAGCGATTGGAGGTTGGATTCCGATTTGGTGACGTCTACCTCATGAAACGGAATCCCGCGCTCCTTCAAATACCGCTTAGCAGTCCGGCAATGCGGTCAGGTCGGGGTCGTGTATACCGTGACCATCGCACCATCCTCCTTCCCGATTAGCGGATCAACCGTCGAATAAGATCTTGCACCTGATCGACCTCGGGCATGTCCAAAGCGTTCTCTCCAGAAAGTCCCTCGGCCAACTGGCAAGCCTCGACAATCTTGACCACCTTGGTCAGTGCGCCTTGTGTAGCCGCCAACTGGACCAAGATTGCGTCACATCCTTCCCGACGCTCCACCATGGCCTCGATTCCGCGGATTTGGCCCTCGACCCGACGGAGACGACGATGCAGATCTACGTCCGACCAGAATACCTGTCGTGGGCTCTCCATGGTTTTTCTCCTCCGTTCATCCATACCGATTTGAACTCGCGATACCATCATCGACTTGGCCCCACGAAATAGTCATACCCTGTACGGTATAAAATTTCAAGGCCTTTTGGCCTCTCACAAGAAAAACACCCGGCAAGCATCCCAAAACCAACGCCTATCGGAAACTGAGGTTCGAAGTCTAGTAGTGCACATGGCTGCTTACCCCTATTGGTATGCCTTCTGCAAGGATCCCCGAACCGGTGTTCAATCCGGCCACCCTCCAGTATTTCGCGGATAATTTCGAGTCAACCCCTCCGCTGCCCACTATAATGAGCCCAAGCGCACCAACAGAGCGCCCAAGTTTCAGCGTCGGCCTTAGAGGCAAGCTGCGCTAAAAGGACCGGGATTCTCTTGAAGCATCGGTACAACGGCATTATGGCGGGCGTCATGTTTTTGGCCATCTGTGTCCTAGCCATCCTCGGATCACCGCCCCTAAGCCATGCGGAATCCGCTCTGTCCACGCCATCCATCACACCCAGCGCTTTTGTCATGGAACCCCGCGGGGTGAGTCCCCGAGACGGAGACCAGCGCATTCCCAATCCGGCAACCCCTACGGGAACTCCGATAGCCAGCGTCAGCTGCACCGAAACCTTTATAGCTGGTCCCCACGTCACAGCTGAGAGTGTGAATACGGCCATCGCCCACGTAGAAAACCGCATGACTCAGCCAGCGACGTTTTGTCTGTCTGGGACGTTTAATGCTCCGATTCACGTGTGGGGCAAGTACACGTCCGCCCTCTTGACCATTGCACCGCTTCCCGGCCGCGCCGCCAGCCTAGTTCTGGGCGTGGTGCGGAGCTCGGCCGTAAACAGCAACGAATATGATGGCGTCGCCGGTGCGGTGAGCATTGTGGATTCCCGCAGCGTCGAAATTCGCGGGCTCACCATTAAGGGGTATCATACCCGAGGCACGGCCGAAACACCGGCCGGCATTTATGTGGAAGAAAGGGCGGCCGGATTCGGCGGAACGCCGTCGGCTTGTTTCGTACACGGGGATCGGGCCTGCAGCAACATCTATGTCATTGACAACCACATTTCCCATATTGCCAATCTCGCCGATACGGTTGACACCTCGAAATCATGGTGCAACAACGGCAACGTGGATGCCTTCGGCATCGAAATCGAATCGTTTGGCAAAGGAAACGCCGAAGCGCTGCAGCATGTGGTCGTCGAAGGCAATACCATTTCCGATACCCGTACCGGCCAAAGCGAAACACTGGCTGTCAATGGCGACGTGAAGGACTTTTTGATTGCCGATAACCGAATCTACAACAACGACAACATCGGCATTGATACGGAGGGGTGGTACAACGGGACCGGCCAAGCGCGCTTCGGCATTGTCAAAGACAATGTCGTCGCCAATATTGACACCTGGAACAACCACGCCTATGGCCAATGGAATCCCGTAACGCACACGTGTAACGCCCTTCCGCCTAACGCCGCCGGAATCTACGACGATGGCGGCAGCTACATCTGGATTGCCAACAACGTCGTCGCCAATACGGACCAGGGAATTAGTCTCGACACCGAGAACGCCAAGAAGTGGACCGACCACATTCTGGTCAGCGGAAACCATGTCTGGAACAGCCCCGGCACCCGCCTCGGCGATCCCAGTTTTGGGACAAATCCCCCCGGCATTCCCGGACGCTCCACCGTGTCTGGCCATGCGTATGATGCCTTTTATGTGGACGCATTTGGGGCTCAATCCCGAATTTATGACGTCTACGCTTATAACAATGTGTTTCAAAACGCCAGTCAGTACTTTGGGGGTACAGAGCCCCAGTCTGCAGACGTTGTAGATTTTGGCGGACAATGGCGGAATGTGGTGCTATGGAATAACACTATCGCTGGCGGCGGTCGACAAGACCACCAGGTGGTACTGCTTGGCATAGACAACCGGCCGCTGGCCGCATCCGGCACCGCCATCGACTGTACAGACTACCAGAGGCTGTCACGCGGGGCTAATTTCTCTTTTCGGGATTCCTACCACACGCTGGCAGCTTGGCAGCGCCACAATCCCTATCATTGGGATGCGCAAAGCCGCGTCAACCAGTCCCCAGGCTGTCCGGCCCTGACTCATCGATAGCGAACCGCATCTCTTGGGGTTGGCAACATTGGAGCATCCGACACCCCTGGCAGCGAAAATTTCGCCTCTTCTCACCGGCTCTGATGCGGCTCCGCTTCAGTCTTCCCACCGCACTAAAATCCGCCCCTCGATTCCCGGCAACGGCAGGGACTCCGCTTCCGCCATCACGGCATCGCGTTCTATAGACGTGAGTCGACGCCACAACTGGATGGTCATGGTTGCATCGGAGCGGCGCCAGGTGCCGACGATCTCGCCTCCTACCAGAAGGCCTCCCGGCCAAACCCGGGGTGTCCACAATGCGCTCCGGTGTTCGGCATCGGGGATCAGGAGTTCCCGGTCAGCCCCCTGCAAAAGCAGATAGGGGTCCCCGCTCGGCAAAAGACGGGCGGGCGGCGACGCTCCCATATCGCCGCGGAAGGCCTCCACATCACGCGTTAGAATCCATCCATCGCCAATGGACGTCCGGACCGGCGTCAAGTCACCGCGGAGTGCCTCGAATGCGGCGATACCATGCCGTCCCCCAATTCCCGCCCATGTCCCGAACGCCTCCGGGGCGGCGGGTCCGTACACGTGCAGATACCGACGCGCGAGTTCCAGGCGAGCTTCGTGAATGTCCATCTCCGGAGCTGGCACGGTCCATACCGTCGGCTGCCGGGCACCTTCCCATCGGATTAGGATAGTACCCGTCGCAGCGGCGTATCGGAGAAGGTTGGGATGTACCCCAAGTGCGTGTCCTGCTTCGCCATAAGGCATCGGCTCTCCCTTGAGGAGGGCC
>JAJZAN010000096.1 GCA_021799435.1 Bacillota bacterium
GGGGCGCCTTATCTCCCGCCCACTCCCCCGTAGGGCGCCCCAGCCCGTGTCGAGCACTCAACGGATTTCGGGGGGCGGGACGGCCCCCCTTATTCGGAATGGAATCTGCCACCTCTGAGTAGTTACTTAAAAACTACGAATCCAACACGATTACGATACACCACCCTGACTAATACACCTCGGCTGATTCTAAATTATCCATACTCTGGCGATTGAGTCTGAATGAGCTGCATCCCAATCCGCCGATAATTAGGACGCACTGAACCACCATTCGAGAAGGAACAGGCTTTGGTAACCAGCACAAATGGATGGCCTTCGTTGATCCCTTTTGCACGTCCATCAAGGATCTGCTTTGTGTTGAATGAGGCGTTTCGCATTTCAGTACGAAATTTTTGTACAGGATACCGATTGATTCCTCAAAGAATTGAAGATCAAACTGAAGTTCAAAATACGGCAAATCGTTTGAATCAGGGAAAACCTCCCTAGTAGTTTAGGGTGGAATGGTTTGTATAACCATTCGCCAAAAATCCAAAAAAAGTTTGGTCGCAAAAAGAGGAAATCGGCTTATCATGTCGAATTTAAAGAATTAGGTTTTACCAATAGTAGTGCATGACTCACATCGTCATCAGCTACTGACGTTAGAAATTCACCATTAAAATTTCCGGATAGTAGCGAAGGGTTGTTATGATGTAGCAGAAAGCGCAATTTAACGCTTTCGCATCCAGGAGGATATGCCAAATGCCAATTAAACACCGGTTGCTGACAATCGCAACTGCCTTAGGTGGGGTAGGCCTATTCAGTACCGCCGCATATGCGGCTGGTACGGGCTACACGACGACTACCAGCCCGGTTCCCTCGGGTACTCCCGGAGGATATACGCAAGTCGTGACGGCGCAGACGGTTTTGCCGAATGCGACCACATCGACGACGATATCCGTGACGGTCGACAACTCGCCGACTCAAATCGTGGTGCCTCCCGGTGCCTTTTCCACACCGGTCCAGGTGATTGTGACGGCCCCTGTTCTCAGTCAGGTGACGACAGGTGTAGCATCGTTAGGCTACTCAGGCTACACGGCCATGGCGGGACTCGGGGTAAATGTGGTCACGTCGTCTGGTCAAGCCTACCAAGGCTCCTTTCTCAAACCCATTGGCGTAACGGTTGACAATGCCCAGATCGGATCCAGTGACAAGGTCGTGGAATGGAACGCGCAAGGCACTTTTTCCACGATCTCTCCCGTTTCGCTCAGTGCGGGAAAGGCATCATGGACCTTTCAACACGATCCAGCCTTTGCGGTACTGGCTCCGAAGACTAGTGTTGTTCCGAGCGCCACGTCGCCAGTAACGGGAAAACCCTTCCTCGAGGAGGCCTTAGTGGGCCTGACTCTAATGGGAGCGGGTTCATTAGTCCTTTTCCGGACTCGTCGTCAGCGGCGCAGTTCCTAAATGGAGCAGTGTTCCCCGATAAACCTTTGGGGTTACTACGGTAACCCCCAAAGGTTTTCTGAGTTGGGAGGATTATGGTTCGTTGTCATGTGAATGACGTCGAATGTTAGCTCGTAACGAGACGAGTGCCTCTTGCCAAAACCATGAGTCGAGCGGGCCCAGCGTTCCGGACGATCGCGATTTGTACAAAAGGAGTTTCGAGGGATGAAGAAAACCAAGTTTAGTGCTCTTTTGGTGTTAGTTCTTGGGGTGGGGGTTGTGGCAGCCGGATGCGGATCTAATCCCGCGCCGCAGGGCGGCTTGCCGAAAGTGACCAGCTCTCGCGCCAAGCCCATCCACATTATCCCGACGCCGTCCAATACCTTGGCCGGTACGGCCCCCGAGACCAATGGAACCATGTGGGTGGTGGCTGGCTCACCCACGAGTCATGGGATCTATCAAATTGACCTCGCCCAGAAGAAGGTTGTCGGCAGTTTGTCAGTCAGCAATCACGCCACGACGATTGCGGAATCCTCGACGGGTTTGCTGGCAGTAGGGATGGCCACCACTCGCAGTGGAGCCGTTCAATTTCGAAACGGATCCTCCGGGGCATTGTTGGCCACGGTGCCGCTGAGTGGGCCAGTGGTTGCTTTGGCTCCGGGGGCTGACGGCACGACATTTTATGCGTTAAACGGTACTAGTGGCAATATGGCAGTGGCCATTATCAATGGTCAGAAAGACCACGTGGAAAGTAGCATTCCGGCTCCCGGAGATAGCGTCAGTATTGTTCCGGCACCCAACGAACAAAGTGTATACGTACTGCAACCCAATGGCGTCGTCAGCCAAATTGCCACGGCCGGGGGTCATCTCAGTACGCAGTTTTCTGTGGGACATTCTGGGCGGGCCTTAGCCATAGGACCCAATGGCAATACACTTTATGTCCTCAAAGGACAAGGCAGCGTCCGCAATGTGGCGATCATCAATTTGGCTACCGAGAGCGTCAAAAAAGTCTTGCCCGCACCCGCCAATTCCCAAAATCTTGTTCTGTCTCCAAATGGACGTATTCTTTATGACGTTGTCGGAGCGATCGGGTTAGGAAACGTGCAAGCCTTCGCTGTGCCATAACAGCACGTGTCGGGGGAAGAGAGGGAGGAATATATGGCCGATTCTGCACTGTTAAAACCTCAAACCACGTCGAATTCTCCTGCGGCAGGGCTCTCTCCCTATGGGCCCGTGACCACCATGCTGTGGGGGGTGTGCGGAGTTGTCCTGATTTTATGGGGCCTGCGTTTGTGGGGCTACGGGACCATCACAAACATTAGTACGCTCCCAGCAGTGGGTTTAGTAGCATGGGGCTTGGTCTTGTTGCTGTGGCACGGGCAGAGCGCCCAAGATTCCCGCATGACGCGCGGAATTCTTGTCGTCACTCTGATTCTGGCGGTGGTCGGCTTAATGGTGTGGAGTTATGCTCAGATCATTACCATCCCGGCATACGGCACGGATGAATTGGCGTTTGATCAATATGCGGCTCAACTCTGGCTCCACGGCGTAAATCCTTATGGACGGTCGATGGCGGCAGCATTTCATTTGTTCCAGGTCTCGCCGAACGGGTATACGTGGACACTGGACGGGAAGGCGGTAACCTTGCTGTCGTATCCGGCCCAGTCATTTTTGATTTATATTCCTTTCATGGTGCTGGGGTGGACGACGCAGGTAGGAGCGGGTATCAATGTGATCGCATGGGCGGCTGGCCTTCTGATCTTGTTTTGGGGTTTGCCGCAACCCATTCGTCCTTTAGCCATCATTCTGACCAGTCTCAGTGTTTACATCAGTTATGCGGTGGGCGGTGTGACCGATGCCTTGTTCGTTCCTTTTCTGATTCTTGCGGCCCGTGCCTGGGACCAATATCCGTTAAAACGAGGATGGGCGACGATCTGGAGTCCTTTGTGGTTTGGTTTGGCCATGGGTATCAAGCAAACCCCGTGGATTATTTGGCCGTTCCTGGTTTTTGGCATCGCCGCCGAAGGGCAACGGTTGAGGGGAACCTGGGCCGAGGGCGTCCGCCCAGCCATCCGCTACGGACTCATCAGCACTGTCGTATTCTTGATTCCGAACATCCCGTTTCTTGTGGCGAGTCCGGGTCTATGGCTTCGCGGGATCCTGGCCCCGCTGCTCTCGTCCACGGTGCCCGACGGGCAGGGTCTTATCACCCTCAGTTTGTTTCTTCATGTCGGGGGAGGCTCGCTGTTGGCCTATACCCTTCTTAGCATGGTGGTTCTGCTCGGCTTGTGGGTAGTCTATATGGTGACATACCCCCGCTTTAAATCGTGGGTTTTCATTGCCCCATCCATCGCCTTGTTTGTCGCGACGCGGTCTTTTGGGAGTTATTTGGTCATGTTGGTACCGGCTGCGGTGATGGCGTGGGTCACCACTCAGCACGGTCCTGCAGGGTCGTGGAGGCGCCCGGAAAAGTGGACGCTGGGGAGTGTCGCTCTCATCACCATTGCAGCTCTCGCCGCCGCATTAGGCACTCCCAGTCCTTTGACGATGTCCTTGGTGGGCGTCCACACCACAGGCCAACTTGCGACGGTGGACCAGGTCGTAACAACCGTGACCAACAGAACCAATCGTTCCATTCATCCGCATTTTACGGCCGACATGAGCGGCACCTTTACCGCCTTTTGGACTCGCATTGCCGGTCCGACCACGTTAAGACCCCATCAAACCGCCGATTATACCCTAGCAGCGCCCAATTTTTATGCTCAACCTGCGCTGAGTGGCGGCTTTCAAATGGTGGCCTTCACAGCCGGAACGAAGACGATTAGTCATACCGCCACCTATCTGCCGACTACGTGGCACGTGGCCCTGGTTCCGGATGCCATCAACCATCCGGTTCCGTACGGGAGTCCGGTCACGTTACGCGCACAAATTCTTAACCGCATGGACCAACCGGTGCATGTCTCCGGGACTCCCATTTACTTGGGCCAGATTGTCTATGCCCAACGTGGGTTGCAATATGGCGAAGCGATTATTAACGGCAGCAATGCAGGAGCCACTCCCGTGTCGGCCACGACCAATGCTCAGGGGCAAGCACAGTTTGTGGTGCGCGACGTGCATTCGGAAATAGACCCCGTCTTTTTTGAGGCCAATTTAGTGAACAATCAAGACTACTATCCCTATGGATATTCACAAATCGTGCCCGTGAGATTCGGGACGCGCGGAGGGACTTCATGAATATTGCAGAAGACTTACAAGCAACGGGGATGTGGGTGCCATATGTCATGGCCCTCACGTCGATTATTCTCAGCAGCATGGCACAAATATTACTCAAACTGTTAATGCGGCATCAGACACTCAATGTGACTCTTCTGAGCCAACCACTGTTCTATGGCGGGTTTTTAGCTTACGGGGTTAGTGCCATAATTTGGCTCAAAGTATTGGCCAAGCTGCCGTTGGTGGTCGCTTATCCCTTGGTCAGTCTTAACTTCGTCTTCGTGGCCTTGGGCGCCGCTCTTTTTCTCCATGAACGGGTGTCGTGGCAAATGCTGATTGGGTTTGCCCTCATCTTTAGTGGCATTATTGTCATTGCCAAAGGGTAAGGAGGATGTACCATATGCTTAATGGAAAGAAAGTCGTCGTCGTGTTACCAGCCTATAATGCCGAAACCACGCTGCGTCGTACGGTTCAAGAGATTGACCGTACGGTCGTTGACGAAGTGCTGTTGGTTGACGACCATAGTTCCGATGGAACTTTGACAGAAGCGCAGAAATTAGGAATCCCGACCATTCATCATGATACCAATCGCGGATACGGCGGAAATCAAAAGACGTGTTATCAGACCGCCTTGAATCTCGGAGCCGATGTGGTGATCATGTTACATCCCGATTATCAATATACGCCGCAGTTGCTGACGGCCATGGCGGGCATGATTGCCTATGGCACGTATGATGTGGTGTTGGCATCGCGTATTTTAGGACGAGGTGCTTTAAAGGGGGGCATGCCCGTATACAAATATGTTTTCAACCGCATACTCACTTTTGTCGAAAATATCTTGTTGGGTATTAAGCTTTCGGAATATCATACCGGCTATCGGGCCTTTAGCCGGGACGTCTTACTCAACCTCCCTTTACATTTGAATTCCGATGACTTTGTTTTTGATAACCAAATGATCGCCCAGGCACAAATGGCCGGGTTTCGAATTGGAGAAATTTCTTGTCCCACTCGCTACGATCACCAATCGTCGTCCATTAATTTCGTACGGAGCATCACTTACGGATTCGGCGTGCTTGCCACTGCATCGGCATTCCGTCTGCAACGGTGGCATCTTGTTCGCACGGAATTTTTACAAGTGGCCACTCAACGTGCCAAAAACGACTATCTAGGCGAAATTCAGCAATCGCGGAAATGAGATGGAGGGCTGGATGGTACCGAAAAGGAATGTGCTACCTGCTGAACCAAGTGCGGCCAAAGACAGATGGCTCCTATTTCCTATTGAAAAGGTCGTTTTTTCCGTTCAATTAGGGATCCTTTTGATTTGGTCCTATTATATTTGGAGTCATTTTGCCTTAACATGGGACTTCAGCATCTACTATCAGGCCGCTTATTTGATTGCCCATGGACATTTCAATCCCTATAGTTCGGCACTAAAATTTCCTTTTTATCAAAATGATTTTGAATTGTTATTGTGGCCTATGGGCATGTTGTTAAAAATTTTGCCGAGTTCGTTTACCATGCTGGCAGTGCAAGATGTGGCCATCGTATCAGCCAATTACATTGGATTCCAATGGATTAAAGATGTCGTGCGTGCAGAACCCGGCATGAATGGTGGTCGTGCTCGTGTTTTACTCAGTACGGCATTACTGTTGTTTCTACTTGTCCCATGGATATATTCGGCCAGTGGTTTTGATTGGCATGTCGAACCGGTCGTTATGCCAATAGCCGTATACTTAGCCTGGCAAGTCTGGAAGGGCGACGTAGGCCATTCTATTTTAGCCTCTTGTGTCTTGCTGTTAGGTGGCAATGTTGCGTCCACATACTTGGTCGGCATAGGGCTTTCGAATTTGCTGTTGCCCGGGCGTCGTCGCCGTCTAGCCGCTGCACTTGCCATGGGCTTAGGTGTCGTAGGCATTCTCTTAATAGAACATGTCGTTCCGGGCGGTATGCGTGGTGGTAATGTTGCTGGAATTTATGGATATCTACTCGGTTCCTCCAGACACAGCCATGCTACAGCGTTTAGCATAGCCATTGGGTTACTTGAGCACCCACAACCGGCTTTTCGGGTACTGGGCCACAACATCTTCAATCTCTATGGGGCTGTGGCCCCTGCGGGTCTCATTGGGTACTTCTCTTTGCCTGTCATTGGCATGACGACAGTGGTACTTTTAACAGCAGGCCTTATACCGGGCCATTTATGGAGTTCACCGCTCATTTTTCAGACCTTACCGGCTACCCCATTTGTCACAGTGGGTACCATTATCATTCTGACGAGATGGTCGCGGAACAAGCGTTTGCTGTATGTCGCCTCCATTTTGGTCGCATTAAATTGTATCGGGTGGGCCGCCGCATGGATACCTCATTTGCCGCACCACTGGGTACGGATTGGAGCAAAGGAAGCGCAGTTATTGAGTCGACTTCACCATCAACTTAGCCCCAGCACCGAAGTAGTCGCGTCCAGTTCTGTTATCGGCCGATTTTCAAACCGTCAATGGGTATACACATTTGTTAACACCGAAACTCCGAGTGGTGGTGACAGCTTTATTCCTATTCATGCGTCGGTCGTAGATTTCGTGGTGACACCCAATACAGGAATCGATAGTTCAAAGGAGTCGGCGGAACTCGCGCGGTTAAAATATTTAGTTAACCTCCCCGGGGCACACTTAGAGGTTGGTTCACATGGTGTCTATGTAATCTCGTGGCGCCCCCCTCGCAACGAAAAAATCCTCCGTATTCCGTCGGAAACCTCGCAATACCCGGCTTGGGCACTAGGGGGACGGAATTCCACGACGATTGAATCCGGTCCCGTTCGTGGTTGGCATCTCACAAGTCGCGGCACTGCCGGCTATGTTGAACACGGCTTCTACGAGCGTTTACCGGTCGGTGAGTATACGGCCAATATTTCTCTTTCAACGACCGGACCGGTGTCTTGCGAGGTGTGGAATACTAGCGCGAATATCCTGTTGGCTCGAAAATGGATTCCGTCTTCGCATGGAGTGACGACGGTGTCTGAGCCGTTTCGCAATCGGATTCAAGTTCCGGTACATGGATATTTCGGCTTGAGTATATTTCACATCACGTCATTTGAACCTAAGTATGATCAAATCGAAGTGAGAGTGTGGGCGCCCCCTAAGGTTAAGGTGAGCATCTATAACGTGAACATGGCACCAAAATCTACGAACTCCTAGAACAGATGAACAGAAAAGGTCCTAGCTGTGAACCCTTCCATAACACCAACTTAACGAGGTGTCGAGCATGAAATCACCGTGGATTACGATCGCGATACCATCCTATAATCATGCTGTTCAGTTATTGAAGACGGTGCAATCCGTCCAGAAGCAAACAAACTCTGAGTGGGAACTTTGTATCGTGGATGACCGCTCGAAGGATAGTGCCTGGCATGTGGCGCAGATGGTAGCGCACCAGGATCCACGAATTCACTGCGAGAAAAATCCCTATCACTTGGGTCAACCCGCTCACTATCGGCAAGCCTCGTTAAAGGGACAAGCTCCCTATCTTTTGCTTCTGACGGTAGACAATCAGCTTGATCCGCAGTTTCTCGACCGCGTTAAACAACATGTGACCCGCCATCCCAGTGCCGCACTGGTATGTGGTCACAGTGTGTTCCGGCATCTTCGAGGACATCGCTCCGTATCTCCTGCCACACCGTGGATGGAAACATACGCGCCTGGAACGACGGTGGCTCGGGCATTAATTCGTGGTAATTTTTATGTCTCCTATTCTTCGACGGTGTTTGTCCGTGATGCTCTCCAAGAAGTGGGTGGAATTCCCACAGACAACGCTCTCGCCAGTGCTTATGAAGTCTTTGTGCGAATAGCGGCACGTCGCAGCGTTAGCTTTCTATCCTGTGCTCATGTTTGTCAAGACAGCAACGGGTTCCCTCGCCTTTCCCGTTATGAGATAAGGCGTCAGATTGTTAACGCGGAAGTGATGACCTTAAACCGTCTCCTGGCCGATACTGTGGTCAGACAATGTCTTTCCCCCCATGATGTTCAAAAGGCATGGCACCGGGTTCGTATGGTGAAATGGATGGTTTTCTTCTCTTCTTGGATCCAATGGGAGTGGGGTAGCGCAAAGGTAGGTCAATAGAAACAAAAACGGCACCATTGCCAGGTTGTTTCCATGTCGCTTGAAGGGTGGCAGACATTAAGGGCCATCCCACGAGTAGACGGAGGGCCTTCTACTGATGGGGCTCAGGCTGATCGAGATTGGACAGCCGTTGCCTATTTGTCAATTTTTAGAGCGCTATAGCCTGTCCCTCACTTTAGTGATGAAATGCCAGGGAAAGATGACGTGGCATCACTGACGAAGTGGAGCAGCACCATGGGGGCCGTGGCCTCGTGCACGCGAGGTTATCTCTTCCTCTCGCGGCCGCTCGGTTCAGCCGTTAGGGCCAGGCCAGCCTCGACGCACCGGGTCGAGGCCTAAAAACGTGGAAAAGAGAAGAGCATCTCGAGACACCTTGATGTGATCGGAGCCGGGCTGGCCTTGCGCCGACCCCACCATCGCAGACTGAAGATGCCTTGGATGGTGCCCTGAACCGACAGAAATAGCCTCTAGTATACGAGATGCTTGCCAAGGACCCCGCACCAACAATTGGTTAATGGCCAGTTAATATTTCAGTTTCTTATTCTTAGTGCCGTGCCGTCTTCTGGAAAAGCCAAATCTTGTGTTGGTGCGCCACCAATGTCCACTGGGGACTCGTGAGCAATGTGCGAAACCAGTAATGGAGATTCGTGGGCGATGTCAATTCGTTGGACATATCGTTCATATCCATAAATGCGTAGGTTCCCCACGGACTCGTTTTCAAGTCTTGGGTGGTGATTAGACTTACATAGGGTCTATTGGCTAGCAATGCCAAGTCCTTGTTCATGCCGATAAGTGGAGCATTAACCGGGATTTTCCGCGCAATACGAGCGAGAGTTCTCGAATAAGGTTGTCGGAACGACACGAGCTGGCCGGAACTTTTTGTAAAAATGAACAGCAACAGTCCCGCCATCACAATGGGAATTAACCATTTCGAGCGCAGAGAAATGGATGGCCACACAGTCAGTGAGGTGGCGAAGAGAAAAGGCACCGCAGGAATCCAGTACTGGTGCCATGCATAAATCTGAGGATAGAATCCTGACAGGCCATTGAATGCAAATACGGCGAGAATGGGCAGACCATAAGGCGTACGAAAAGCTCCGATAAAAGGAAGAATAATCCCAAAACCAATGAGCAAAAGAAGCCATGATGCAATGACATTGGGACGAGTCCACGCCTTGAGCAGTATATCAGGATGCCCCAACACATTGAGGACGGCGTTCAGAGGCGAAGATCCCAACCATCCGTAAGTGACTGGCCATACAGCCACCCCATGGGGGTAGATCCACGGCATAACCACTAAAAAGTCCAAAAGCACGGTACCGGCACCAATGAAAAGAGCCATGCATCCGTACTTCCCCTCGCGGCGCAGAAGTAATCCGATACCGAATACGGCGCTGACGGCGGCGCCTACATCCTTCGTGGCCGAAGCAACCACAAGCCCCAGAATAAATAGCCCGAGTCGCCGCTGTTCGAATGCCCACATCGACAAGAAAAAGGCCGGGATCATCATGACGTCAGGATGCCAGTCAAAAATGGCCGGGCCAATCACGGCAGGATAGAATGCAAACAGCAGGATCCAGCCAACACGATCGACTACTCGCATTTGATATTTGTTGAAATAATAGGAAAGACCAATAACGCCGGAGCTTAAAGCAAGAATTTGCAAGAGAAGGATTCCTGGTTGTCCAACAAATCGGTAAAGGAGACCAATGGGATAAAGAACGTAACTGGCCGAGTCAGCCAAGGCAGGATATCCAACCATTGTATCGTAAGCTTTCCAATGGCCCTGTCCTATCAACCATAGAGCTTGGCTGTACCATGCCATATCCATAGCGTGAGCATGCCAACTCTCCAGTCGCCAAAGATCCAACGTGAATGCGGCTAAAGCTAAGATAATCGCG
Source organism: Bacillota bacterium (assembly GCA_021799435.1). Lineage (GTDB taxonomy): Bacteria > Bacillota > Sulfobacillia > Sulfobacillales > Sulfobacillaceae > Sulfobacillus_B. The sequence continues at coordinate 10,647 of JAJZAN010000096.1, forward strand.
ACAATTATCGGAACAAAATTTTTCCTTGGCTCAGGCATACCCCTTGATTGCAGTCTCTCATCTTTCAACACCGAGTTTCTCCGTCTCCAATTGATCGTTCGTGTCGCGGATTTGACACCAACACCAATATAGCACGTAACGAAGTTTCAGATTGGTCTGTAAGAGTTGACTGGGCGGTACTCACCGTCCTCCACGGCAGTCGAAGCAGACGCAAGTTGCGGAATACGTCACATGAGATCCCAAGGAAGCTTTGCCTGTTTGGATAGTTTGACCAGCGACGTCCCATCGGGATGTCAGCGGTTAGATGGTTTTCGGTGTTTCAGATAATTTGCAGTCCTGGGTCCAACACCAATCAAAGGCATAATTCGAGATTTTTTTGGTATGATGTTCACTCACATCGATCGATTTATGCGGCAAACACTGTGGATATACGCTGTGGAGCGGAAGTTCGGATGTCCGTTCAGCTAACCATTGGTAACCGGGAGAGGAGACCGAAACGGGTTTATATCGTTGTAGATTTCGCCATTGCCCCGAAATCAGCCGATAATGACACCGTGACAGCAGCAATCCTGGCTGCGTACGTCGACGGATCCGTAATTCGCCTGTGTTCGGTCTAGGTTGCCGCCTGTGGTTAGCCAAATTTGGCTAACCACCAAAAGTAGGGAATGACATTCCCGGTTTAATCACGGTGAGTCAGAGTTTACGGCGCATCATGATAGCCTTGCGGCTTCCATGTACAGGAAATCCGGTTTGTGGGTGTGAGATTAAAAATTTGGTGGATGCAAGTATTTAGAACGTCAGGGCGCTGCACCCGCAAATAAGACGCGAAAGCTGCGCCGGGTTGCGGATTTAAAGGTATGGTGGGAGCGAGTGGGGCCGAACATCGTCGAAGCCTGACTTGCATCAATTGAAGCACCAGCACCACAGATGGAGCGGTAGAGAAATGACAATGCCATCTTTAGGTATTTATCTCGTCTGCCGCTCCAAGGTGCTTTTCGCGGAACATTTCAGAATTTGCCGTTTCGTGGTCAGTCGAATGCTCCCCCGTATCTGAATGCCATTGGACGATAATATATATCCTCAGTGCTAATCCCAGATATAACCTAATCCTAGAGATGTGAAAATGGAGTTGTTCAGCAAACGTCTGCGTGTTAAATGATTCGGCAAATATCGTGTGCGGAGGGCGACCGCAAGGCGGCATCGGTGCAATTTTTGCATAATTTTTGCAGGATTTGCACAGCACGCTATCGAATATTTCCACAACACGGTAAATGCACCACATTGTAGAATCCTTTTCTGAGACGGCAGTCTTTCCATACCGTGTGCGAAGTGCGGGATTATCGGATGGAGGAGAAAGCACCGTGTTGAATGAGAAGCGCATTGCCGTGGCTTTGCCGACGTATAATGCAGAAACAACCTTGCGACAGACACTCATGGAAATTGACAGGAACACTGTTGCACATATTCTCTGGGTTGACGATGGTAGTACTGATGGAACCGTAACCGAAGCCAATCGTTTGGGCCTATATATTATTCGCCATGAACTCAATTTGGGTTATGGTGCCCATCAAGATGCTTGTTATTTTGAGGCACTAAAACGTGGCGCAGATATTATAATCTTGCGTCGCCCCGATTATCAATATACTACCCGCTTGCCCAGTGCTGACGCACGATCATCCTCAGCGACGGTATGTTCGTTTGAGATGGGACCGAATGGGAGCCAGGGTCTATCCGTTGGGAAGATTGGGTCGATCCTAGCAGGGTGCACACACGGGGATGGGG
>JAJZAN010000097.1 GCA_021799435.1 Bacillota bacterium
GGAATTACAAAGGCTATGCCGCGGGCGGCCTCATCAGCGAGACGATTGCGGGTCTGGGCCTCTCCTCCGGCCAACAGTACCTCTTTGGCGAGGCGGGCCCCGAGTATATCTTGCCGATGACCGGGACCGAGGGCGCAGGCGGTGCAGGCAGCGCGCCCATCATCAACGTGACGGTGCAAGCCATGACCAACGACCCGCAACAGTTGGGACGCATCGTGGCGCAAGAGATCGTGTCGCAGGTCAAGCGGCGCGGGAACTTCAGTTGGAGGCCGTAATGCGCGTCTCTTGGAGTGGGGAGAGGACTATACTCCCCGCTCTAACAGCGCCTTAATGCGGAAGCACCTCGAGGATATTGAACTCCGCTTTCTCAAGAACGCCTTCATCCTTCATCAAGACCTTATCCTCTGCTTTGAATTCGGCGGTTAATTTGACCTTGGTAATGCCCGGAGGGGCGCCGGGCCCTTGCCACGGCGTCATGGCTGTCGCTACAAATTGCCGTGTTTCGGCAATGACATTATTCAAGACGGGCACGAGATAATGTAGTCGGCGCTGATGAACGGCAGTCAACCCGGATAAATCCGCGAGCACTAGTCGTGCATTCGTCGGAACCAAGACACTCGCTTGATTGTATATCGCACTGTACTGTGTCTCTTGAGCTTGCACGGTGGGAGTCTGGGTTGTCATGCCATCTTGCCAGTAGAGGCTTTGATTGGTGACCATGACGGCGGTGTCGTGTTGTGTGGCCGTGATATCGCGTTTCAACTCGACAAGGGATGCAGCGCTGAGACCGGAAAAGGGGTTAGATGGCGCTTTGATGGAGGGGGCCGCGTGATTCGTGGCCGGCGCACTCGGACCACATCCAACCGCAGTCATCAGCAGTAATCCCGCAACGAATCCATACCACATTCGGCGATTCATTGATTACCTCCCATTCGATGGGGAGCTTATTCACGATAGGTCGACTTTATTCATCCCTGCATACGAAGCCATCTTATCACAAGCGATTAGAGACGGCTTGCACCCACAAACGTGCATGCGCAAAATAAAGGCCCTGAGCGAAGGTTCCGCCTGGATAACTACCATACCCGGTTGGTTCGCTCAGCGACCCGCTGTTGCTCTTCGGTGATGTCTATTCTGGCTCCGATATACGTCCCGCATCAGGGCGCTCGTCATCCGTAAGTTGGGCGCGTTCCCTGGCAAGTTGTTCGCGAACCACCTCGTCAATGAGTCGCCTTAAGGCTTGGTAGCCTGTCATGGGTGGCCTCCTTCACGGGAATTTTGCCCTCATCCTGTCTCAGGAAAGCGAGCATCATTCGGCGTTCGACGGATACTGCTTGTTCTGCTCCGCAGCGTACCATTCGTGGAATTCCTCGTCCGTCATTTCCGGATGTTTAACGCGATCGTCTGCCATCTGGCGCCTTACAACACGCAACGCCCACTGGATGAGCGCACGAACGTCAAGCATCTCGTCATCCGGTGTACCAGCTTCTTGTGGGTTTTTATCGTTCAATGTCCATTAACACCTCCCGGGTCATCCGCAGTCGGGGTTCCTCGCTGTTCGGCCCGGATTTGCGCCACCGCCGCGGCAATCTGGCTGTCGATCAGGCGCAACGTCAGCCGCTCTTTTTCCGCTGGCGTGAGATGCCGGTTCACCGTCACCGTGATGCCCTCCTCACTCACAAAACTCCAACTTCCGTCTGGGTGTTCGGTAACGGCCATATCTTCAAAATCAGAGCCATGGGTATCCATCGTTATCACCGATCCTTCTTGAAATGTGTTCCCGCCTGATTACGACTCCGTATCACCTTCAGCGGCGACGATTCGGCGCGATACTGGGGATCCAACGTGGTCCCCGCGAAGAGCCAGCCGTCTAACTCCCCGTTTAAGAGGGAATGCATTTTCTGGCGGACCCGCTCGGCGCGGGCATGGCGCTCGGCGGCTAACTCTGTGGGTGGCAACACCGTCAGTGCGTCTCGCTCAGACATCCAGACCGCCCTCCTTCCCGCACCGCCCGAATGACGTGCCATCCCGAATCCAGTTCCCGTCGACGGTTGGGCAGATGCGCCATTGCCCGCGCTGTCTGCTGATCCGCGATGCGGTCACGCAACACCTGGCGGGCATCCTTCAGACTCTCCTGCTGAATCTGCAACGTATCTTCCAGCGTTTTAATAAGCTGTCGGTTTGCCGCCGCCCCCTGGAAGTCCACGACGGGCCCGGCTTGATACTCCGCTCGAAAGCGCTCCAAACGCGCCCTGGTGAAGGCGATCTGCTTTGGGAGGGCATCCACGCGGGACTGGAAAAACGCGTACGCGTGGTCGAGTACCTCCTCTCGGGACGGGCGAGATCCCTGCTTGGCCCCTTGCACATCGCCCAGAAATGGCGGTTGCACCGGTTCTGGCGATAATGTAGCTACGTCTGGCCGCCAACGGTCGAACCCGTCGCGATACCACTGCGCCTGCGCGGACCATTCAGCCACGTATCCCCGGAGCGTATCCAACGTAGTCTGGGCTTGCCGCAACACAAACGCGCCGTACACATCGGAGGGCGGGTTCTGAATCCATGAGGCCAGTTGTGCCCGTGCCTCGTTCATAAAGTGGTGTGCCTGTTGCACCAGGACATCAATCGCGTCGGCCAGTTCCGCGAGAGGCTGACCGCTATCCGGCGTCAGCGCAAACCGCTGATCGCAAAATTCCATATGGTGCTGGAAAATGCTGTCCCACACCGATTGCAGGGTAGGTGCCATCAGCGAGCCCTCCCGATTTGAAGCTCCAAAAGGCACCCAATCATCGGGTAAGCGTCTAAAGCAGAAATTTGGTAAGACATCAAAAAACCCTCCCTTGAGTTGGGAGGAGTCCGTAAGAGGCGATCATAGACGAGTACAGCCATAGCATGATAAAGTTGTCTATGCCGCTCACCAGTCGGGCTCCAATCCACCTGGTGGGCGCATTTTCGTTTGCGTCCTAATCCAATATTTCGACACCGACAGCCAAAATCCTACCATCCGAGGAAGATTTTTGCGGGATTTTTTGACCTAATGCGACAGGCACGCAGCCTGCAAATGCCGAGAATATCCAGTGTCACATTCCGTGCTGCGGAATTTACGCCTTAATCCCAGTATTTCAAATCACGGAACACAAGGTGCCGTGCGGGATTCCGATCATTCGCAGCAGTGTCGCATTTCAACGCAAATGCATTGCGCCATTGAGGGGGGGTACGCTGGCTGCAAACGGGGACATTTTTGCGCACCTCCAAAACGCTCTCAACCTAGTCCATCCCATAGGTGCCAGCAATGCGATCCCGCTCAAGCAACGCGTCAATCCACGGCTGCGGAATCTGGTCCGCTAGGCGGTGCAACCACGGTTTCTGGAGCGCCCGATTCACACAGGCCTGCGAACAATACCCCCCTTGCAACGACAGATGCCAATACATTCGCCGATGCCGCCGATCCCGGCCGGGATACCTCCTTCATGAGATACCCAGCGCTCAGCAGCCCGCAAACAGCGGGGTGCTACACCCCATGGAGCTAAAAACCCTCCGACACAGCCGCTCGCGGCAGCGAGAGGCTATCATCAACCACAACTCTGCAGCACAAGCACCATGCTTGACGCGGTGCTACGCGCTCCAGTACGTCAGCGGAATACGTACCGGATGATAGGGCCAAATTCGAGGAGCCCAGTGAACGTCCGCCCAGTGTTCCGGCATCGTCTCCCACAATTGGTTTTCCCACTGGCTCTCGTGGCCCGCGGGTTTAAGCCCCATTGTTTCGACACTCAAACTCACGTCCAGCCCAGTAAAGCGCGACGCACACACAAAATCACGCTGTGCCTTCTTCTCCATCTTCTCTAGATCTTTGCATGGCGGATACCAGCGAATCCCCCATCTCGGATGGAGCGCCATACGGTGCTCAAAGGCTCGAGCAGCAGCCATCATCCGATCGAAATCGTCCTGGCTGTCAATCAAAAAAACATATTCATGCTCGTGCCCAACCAAAAAATTCATTTCGGGAAAATCTTCATCAAAGAAGTCGCGCCGAACCACCCAATCCGCACGCGAGTCGCCCGCCGGAGCTACCACTACGGAGGCCTTGCGCCACAAGCTGTCCGCCAACACGTCCGCCAGCATCCAATGCCGCGCCAAGTCCCCCTCCAAGGGAGCTTGCACAGGCAATCCCAAGGCTTGCGCCCATTCGGGAATCACCCGATACACATCTTCCGGCCGGCCCACCCGTAACGCCAACCGTTGCCGCTCTACCACGCCCATCCGCTGCAATCGTCGCATCGCCCGTCTCGCCAACACCAGCCCACTCGCGCTATGAAACAACACCCACGCAATTTGACTCGTCGTCCCCAACGGCCACTGGCTCAACAACCGACAAATCGCTGCGTCCCGCTCTGTCCACTCTCCTCGACTTTTCCATTCCGCCAACTGTTTCTCTGCTCCACCGATCCCCATAATCCCGTCCCACTCCTTTTCTTATAGTCGGCCCTACAAATCGCACAACCGTGAGGATTTGGAACCGTTCCGTAATTCCGATCGCACGTTCTGTAATCGCGGATGCCCGTTCTGTAATCCGTTCCGCAACTACTGACGCCCTGTTCTGTTATGGGCGACGAAGGCCGCGAACGCATTCCAACGGTTACCCTCCGCAGCGCTTTGCGGATGGTGCATCATCCACTGCCGCATACTCCACATCCCCGTCTCCAACCACGCCTCCCAGGGGACAAGGACCCACCCGCTATAACTACCAAATGGCCCCAAAATCAAGTTGTGGCGCTTCGGACCAGCAATGCCTTCAAGCCGCTGCACATCCGGAGCAAAAACCCAGTAATCGACCCGCCCGTTCGGGAACGGCCACTTATCGCTCCCAGCAAAATGCCGAGCATTTTCAATTTTATTGACTTGCCAGCGCGTCAGCGGCTCCGTCCCCCGGTCAAACTCCCCAATCCCCACGAGAACGTCATCAATCGTCGGCCCCCAGACCAGCTGGAAGATAAAGTCCGGCTTAAAGCTCGTCCACCCATCACCCCGACGCCACTTATAGTCCAACTCGGTATCAAACTGCGCCAACCGCAGGCCCGGTACTTCCTGCGTAAACCGCACTAACTGCGCCCATACATCCGCAATCCCCAACCAATGCGGTTGACGGACATCCAACTCCCCTGCCCATTGGGCACGCACTGGCCACCGCGGGGGCGTACGCAACGACCGCCGCAACCAATCCGCCCCTAACTCCCCGATCGTGTACACCTGGGGCGGGTGCTTTAAGCCGGTCCCCGCCTGCGATTCCCGATTAATCCATTGAGCACGCCACAAGTGCCCCAATCGACGTCCAATCGCCTCAGAAGATAACCCGGGGAAAAACAATTCCGCCTGGTCCCGCCGCAAATACCGGAACTGTAAGCCCAGCGCCCGCACTAAAGCCAGATCAAACTCCCCATACTTCGAACGCCGTAACCGCTTCATTTCTGCATCCCGCAAAGCCTGATTCAGCGTCCTCCGTTCGGTTGCCTCTGGTACGGACTCCGAATGACCGGTAAATAAGGGCTGAAATCGTCGTGATGACGCCATTTTCCCCACCTCTGGCCCAACCCTAGAACATTTTTGGGGCTGTTAGTAGAAGAATAAGACCGAATTCGCTAGCCCTTACCAGGCAACGCTTTGAAGCCCCTAGTCAGCCCAATACTTTGCTACAATGACGCACTACCATGCAACAGGGAACGCACCAAAACCCCGAGGGACAACGCGTCCAGGAGTTGTCAGAAAACGGGAAGGAAAATCGACAAAGGAGAGAAAAATTTCGGAGACACAGCCAAGCCCGCCCTGAAGATAAAGAGAAACGAAAGGAGAATCCTCGGGAGGCCGTGGTCAACCAGTCCACGACCCCCCCTGCGGAGGACTATGTCCACCCATACAACCGCACGGACTGTTGACACCCTACGACTCAACATAGGCTAGCATCTTCCGAACCGCTTCTGCGCTCACTCCCAGCGCTTGCCCAAGCTGCCGCAATGAGTCGCCTTGAGAGCGGAGGGTCCGGGCTTCTGCACGCCGTTCCGCCGCTTGTTGGACGTAACTGCTGCGGGCTTGCTGTACTGGGCCCGGTACGCGATTACGCGCTCGTTCGACGTCTCGGTGCCAACCTTCACAGAAGACCCAAGGGCAAGGGAGCAGAGGCTAGGCTACAAAGCGACAGACCCCTTGCACCCCAGGGAAAACCACGCGCGGGTCCTCGAGACGCCCGGGTCAACCAGTCCCGGACGTCCCTCCGGAGGTATTACCACCATACAAAGCGACAGACCCCTTGCACCCATCCTTGAGGTACTGTTGAACACGCGTTCGCGACACACCCAGCTCGCGGGCAATCGCCGCCGTCGCCATGCCCTTCGCCTTTAGCGCCAACGCTTGCTCACGCTTATCGGTCGCAGCAACCTGCGCGAGATATGCGTCACGCGACTGCATGCCTTCCTCTCGCCGCTGCTGGCGCCGTTGTTCGCGTTCGCGCCGGCGTGCTTCATCTGCCCCGATGAGGACGCGCATGTGGCGCTGTTCTTCGGGCGTGATCCCCAACCACTCAATCATGGTCTGATTGCGGAAGCGATAGCGCGGATCGATGAGTTGACCCCGCCACTCGATTTCTTGCCCCTGAGCGGCTTTCTGCGCGCGCTGGAAGATGGCCTGAAGACGAACCGAGGCTTCCCGTTCATCCCATCCGCCAGCCTGCTTGGCCAACGCCCACGCCTCACGCTGGAGAACCTTAGGCTCCGCCAACCAACTCATGGCCGTGATAGCCAGAAAGAGCCACGTATCCCGCTGCCCTGCCGGCAGTTCACCCCACCACCGAAGATCCAGAAGCGTTTGGAGGTCCGTGAGGCGGCCTTCCCACAACGAGGCGGCCGTGAATGCCGGCCGGGGAGATTTATCGCCGTCTCGGGGCGTTCTGGCGCGTCTGGTAGCGCGCTGGACACGGAGATCCAATAGTTCTCCGCGCGTCAGGGGTAAGATTTCATCCGCCAGCACATCAAAGTCCCACGTGTGCCCCACCGGAGATATCGCGGCCACCGTCTGTCCTGAGCGCTCATGCACGCTCCCGACGATGCGCAAGACACGCGCGGCATCGAGCGCGGCCCGGTCTGCTCCCAGAGGCCTCAGGGTTTGATAGAGCACGCGTTGACAGGCATTCCAGCGGGGTAACGCGCCGCGCGGCGCCGCATGGTGGGTCCAGACGAGGGCCAGCCCTCGGCCAGTCGCGACGGCGAACGTGGGCTTAGGAATCCGCGCGTCCGCCAGCAGGTCTAAGGCGGCCTCAAATACCCACCGCGGGTCCTTCCCCTGCCATTCCGGCACCTTGTGATAGTCTAAGTCCGCCCAGAGTGCCCCCAGCTGCCACAAGTGCGCAATCCGGCGCGGCCCGCGAAAGCGATGCTGCGACAGGTAACTCGCTGGGGCTCCGGCTAGGGCTCGAACGGCATAGGATAATTCCTTGATCGGCACGCGTTGTTCGTGCCAGCGGTTCAGATCGCGCTGTGCAATCGTGATGAGGCCCATATTGCCGGCCACGTAGGGATGCAAGACCGCCGCATGGTCTTCGGGCGTCACCAACATCCCCTGCTTGCGTGCGGAGGTCGCATTTGCTACAATCGGTTCCACTGTGGCACCTCCGTTAAAGGCGCCAAGGGACAGGGTCCCCTCTTGAGGGCCTTGGACAATAGAATCATTTCCTTTCGAGAGACGGCGTGTGCTGGGGAGCATTGGCGCCGTTTCTCTGTGTTTGCGCACAAAAAAATCTGCCGCGAGTCTTCGCGCCAGACGATCCATTTTTTGCCGTTTATCCGGGTGGCCTCTTGCCCTTGGTGGCTAGTCTGTGCTAGCGTATGCCTAAGGCGCGGAGGCGGCATGGGTCTGGACGGAGACTCTGCCGAGGAGCCGGGGCGGTGTTGCAAGCACCGCTCTATTTCTTTGCGCTCCACGAACTTTGATCGGATCATACGCCTGGATTTGCGAGCCTGTCCACCCTTTATTTTCCGACGATGGAAATTCTCTCCGCATGTCTCTCAATGCCCCACAATTCCTCAATTCGTTCTTGATCGCAGTAATCCGCAGCAGGAAAACCGCAACCACGTCGAGAATCGCATGGACAAAGGGGGAGGGACCATGGCCCACGTACTGACGAACGCCGACATTGCTCGCCAGTTGGACTTGCCCGAAAGCACCATCCGATACTATCGGGACCGATTTGAAGCCTTTTTGCCCATCGTGGGAGAAGGTCGCCAACGCCGGTATCGGCCGGAAGCGCTGGAGGTCTTCCGCGTGATTGCGGAGACGTTGCGGAGCAACGGAACCGCAAGCGATGTCGAGTCGGCTCTAAGCCGCATGTTTCCTCGTGCGATGCCATCGGACCGCGAATCGCAGCAGCAGGACGCAGTAGCGCAGCAGCAGCCCTCTCTGCAACTCAGCGAGCAGTTGGCGGTGGTCTTACGGCAACAGTATGAGGCGATAGGACATCAATCGGCCGCGATCGAAACCTTGACGCAAGAAGTCGCTGAATTAAGGCGCCAACTGGCCGCGCGCGACGAAACCCGGGAACAGCGGGCAGAGGAACGCGATCAAGCATTGGTGGCCGCAATGCGCAGACTGATGGAGGAGCGCAGTCAACCGCAATCCTTCTGGCAGCGGGTATTTGGGAAAAGGACTGTACAAAAGACATCGTGAACAGCCAAAAGGGGTGCCCACTTGGGGAACCCCTTCTCTGAACGGTATCTGTTTTTCCACGATTTCGAAATCCCAGCGCCAGTTAGGTCTTGGTAAAGTGGGCCTTTGCAGCGGTAATAAACCCTTGAATAATGGGATGTGGATGCGCCCGTGATGAGCGAGCCTGCGGCACAAATAGCGTGCCAATATAAAACGGATGATTGGACAGTTCCATGATCCGTGGCTCTCCGTCAGCGTCGACACCACTCACATGGAATCCTGCCGCATGGAGTCGGTCCCGGTACTCTGGATTCAACCCGTAATTACAATAATAGGACTCGACAGGGCTTGTACCACCGTAGAGGTCCTCAGCTCGCGAACCCGGCACGAGGCGAACTGGATGTTCTTGCCCCACCAAGGAGCACGCAAGAGCCGTAATCGCCAGGTGTGGGGCGTTGGGACTAGATTCTCCATGATCAGCGTCCTCAACCCGGAGAACATGGCGTACATAGTCAACGACCATGTGCTGAAATCCCCCTCAGGTGCCGAGTAGCGGGACGCCGCGTTCGCGGGCAAATCGAATCGCGCTCAGAGCACCATCCATACTGCGATAGGGACTACCGGGGGCAATCAACAGCCCCGAATAGACGGATAGACGATCAACTCCTGCCTCGGAGATCGCATCCGTGGGAATCCATTCGAATTCTAGGGCCTCTGGTATGTCGGAAAACGCAGCATTCGTGAACTGATGGACAGCATAATGCGGATTATAGTCCCCAACAATGCCGATGGCGGCCTTGGAACTCAGGTTATCCGGATAACGCCCCTGTATCGTGATAAACACCTCCACCTAACATGACATCCTCTTCCAAACGAACGATTTTAACCTCGGGAGTATTACCCCCGGGCCAGCGACGGTGGTGCCAGTCGTCCCAACGCTCTGGTTTGGAAGCGGGGCGAGGTCTACCGCGCTGTTGCGGCATACTGCGGTGCTTGCGATTTCGTTGCGGAAGGCGCCGAGGGTTCGCAAATGGGACAATCCGCCCGCCGGCAGCACCATATGCGACAGGCTCAACGTTCAGCGACCACTCGAGGAATTGTGGGGCGCGTCGGCAGTAGCCACTGTGGTTTGATACTGACGAATAGCCCGCAACACGTAGTCCCGCATAGTAATTCCCTCAGCCGCACATTGCATTTTGAGTTCCCGGGCAAAGTCGGCAGGAAAGTCGAAGGTGACCTTCTTGATCCCCCCCGAGGGCTGCGGGCTCGCCGCGGGCGGCACTGGGTTTCTGGTTTCCTGTACAGGTTCCTGTATTCCTGCATTCCCACTCATGCGGTCCAACATGCCGCCCAAGCTAGTCGTGCGCCGTGACATGGCCAAACGCCTCCTCAAACAAATCGTAATACGCCTTCACCAACGGATTATGGGTGTCCACCAACACGGCCGGCTTGCCTTGATAGGCCGGGGCTGCGGCGAAGCGCACACTGCGCGGAATCACCGATTCAAAGACGCGGATGCCTTTCGCTTGGTAGAACCGGCGGATCTCCTGCATCACCTCGCTGGCCAGCGTCGTCCGGGAATCCACCATCGTGGGCAGAATGCCGAGGATTTCGAGGTGCGGATGTTCGCGCTGGCGGATGTCCTCAATCGCGTCTAACACCTTGATCAGCCCACGGAGCGCGAAATGCTCCGTCTGCACGGGCACGATTACCGCATCGGCCGCAATGAGCGCGTTCCCCGTCATGAGACCGAGCGATGGCGGCGAATCTACAAAAATGTAGTCATACTGCGGCAGCACCGGGGCCAACGCTCGTTGCAACAGCCGGAAGGGCTCGGGATACTGGCCCGGCTGGGCCCCCAGTACCTCAAAGTCGATGAGGGCCAGCTGGTCATCCGCCGGCAGAATATCCAAGTTCTCCGTGAGCGGTCGGATAGCGGCCGCCGCCGGGGCTTGTCCAATCAACACTTCGAAGATGGTCTGCGACAGAGTATCGGTCGTGTCGCCGAACGACATCAACGCATTGCCCTGATGATCCGCGTCCACAATCAACGTGCGCCATCCCTGCTTAGCCGCAATTGCGGCTAACGACACGGTTGAGACCGTCTTGCCGGTACCCCCTTTGTTCATTGCAATCGTTACCACACGCGCCACGTGGCGCCACCTCCTTATGCCGCGAGTATACCTGCATTTCTGGTTACCTGTATATCCCTGTCCCTGTATTTCTGTATTTTGGTTTTCTGTATTATGGAATCGGTACCACCGCAGGAACTAACTGCCTAGGTGTCGAAGACGATCAAAGAAAGGGGCTGAGCGTGTGGTAGTGTATCTCGATGAGTCGCAGGATCCGCAGCACTTTGTCTTAGCGGCCGTCGCGGCTCCGGACCTGCTGACGCTCCAGAACATCGTCGGAGACATGCGTTCAGCCGCTCGGCGCTGGCATATTCCGGTGCCGGAATTCCACGAATCCACGCTGTACCGAGCCAGTCCACGGCTACTCACACGCTCTTTGGAACTCCTGGCCGTAGTGCCGCGGCGGAAGGGACGCCGTCCGGCACCCCGTGGCAACGTGCACCTGCTCGTGGCCTATTACGCCAAGACTCCAGCCGAACAACGCCAGCATGCGCTATCCATGCCGCGCCTCCTCGCCGTGTATCGCGCCGCGTTTGAGGCCATCCTGTGGGCCATTCCGCCCGACGTGACGGAGGTCGTCGCGGTATGCGATGAATTCCAACAAGGGCGCACGCTCGCCGCCACGCTCCAAACTCTGCATGCCGGGCGTTTTACGGGGTCGGTACGGTTTGGCAATTCCGAACAGGACAAGCCACTCCAACTGGCGGACTTAGTAGCAGGGACCGTGCGGCGCTCGTTGGCCGGCGATCCCAACGAAGGCCGGATGGGCATCATCACGCCGATCATGTTTCACATGGGGGCTATCACGGTGCGGGAATAAAAAATGGGCAGCGATCACCTGTGGGTCCTTGCGTTACCCCGGCGGGCCGGGGCGCCTTACGTCGCGGGATCGCGACGGGCGCAGACAGGGAGAGGCTGCACTCTTATCTGTAGTATACCACGGTCTAACTGTCGTGCAACCGGGTAAGCGCCTGGTTAAAACGACAGCCCAGCAATTTGTGGCGTCACAAAAGAGGAGTGCCCATATTGCCGTCGAAATCGTCACAGAACGACATAACTCACGTGGTGACACCATGGGCGAACAACTCTGGAGTGCCTTACAACCAATCGTCGATACCGACACCGGGCGCATCGTAGCGCATGAAGCTTTGTTGCGAGGGCCGCAAGGAACCCCGTGGGAGTCCCCAGGCGCACTCTTCGCCGCCGCAGCACGTCTAGGACATCAGGTCATTCTCGAGGCCAATGCACGCCGCTTGGCGATTCAACGGTTGTCCGACTTGCCTTCCGATCAGCGACTGTTCGTCAACATCGACGCAATGGTCCCGGATATGCCGGCTGCCCCAAGACATCCCGACATCCTCGTTCATCGCATTGTGCTGGAAATCTCCGAGCGCCAGCCCATCATCGACAACCCAGCGCTCTGGGATCAGGTATCCACGTGGCGTGAGGCTGGATCCCTCCCCATTAAGCGATTTTCTCTCGCATGCTCTGCTATTCGCAGGATTTCACCACCTGGCAGTCCAGAGATTCGGGACATAGGCCGTCGATCGGTACCGGCTCGGTGAGGAACGGCAGGCGG
>JAJZAN010000098.1:0-11782 GCA_021799435.1 Bacillota bacterium
CCGATGGTGCCAGACTTCGAATGGTCAATCGATAATCATAGGCATTTTGTTCCCAATGGGTTACCATCCAGCCGGGAAGATTGAGGGGGTCAAGCATTTGTGGCCTCCATGCTTCTTAGATGATTGATCTGCCAGCTATCTTCTCCCCACGGACGATGACCGACTATGCCGCCTGTTGCCTTCGGAATCTTGGCGCTCAAGCTTGAGGATTTTTCTGATGAGCCGCTCGTACAGTCGCCACGGCAACAATTTGCGCAGGTAAATTTCTTGCCACGCATCACGCCCCACAGGATACCGCAACCGCGGACGTCGGCTCGTCGCGATGGCGACGAGGCGGCTAGCGACAATGCGCGGATTTCCCAGGTGGTTTGGTAAGGACTCTTGATACAAGGCCAGAAGCGGGCCACGGATATGATCGTAAGCCGAGATCGTTCGTTCATTCGTCATCGGTGTTTGCCAGATGGAGGTCTGAAAGGCTCCCGGCTCGACCAGCACGACGTCCACGTGAAAGGGCGCGAGCTCCAAACGCAGCGTTTCCGCATAGCCTTCAAGCGCAAACTTGACGGTGCAGTACGCGCCCAAAAATGGCGTCGGTACCAAGCCGCCGAGACTCGAGAGAAAGATAATCCGGCCCTGCTGTTGGGCGCGCATCATCGGAAGGACGGTATTGGTCACCGTGACCGCGCCCAGAAGGTTCGTCTCCAGCAGTTGGTGCCATGCATCGTCCGATGTTTCTTCCAGGAATCCACCGACCGCAATACCTGCGTTATTCACCAAGACATCAATGCGCCCGTATCGTTGGTCGATGGTGTCCACGGCCGCACGAATACTCGCCGCATCGGTCACGTCCAACGGCACGATCAGGACGCGTGACATCAGCCCTAACGTGGTGAGACGGTTGACTAAGGCGGTCTGGCGTGATACATCGCGCATGGTGGCCACTACCGTGTACTCGCGACGGGCAAACGCTATCGCCGCTTCCAGCCCAAAGCCACTGGAAGACCCCGTAATGCAGACGACAGGATTTCGTGGAGGAGTCATGGCATCTGTGTCTCCTTCTTCGCATTTGTGGTCCGGCTCGGCCATCCGGCCAAGACGCCGATACCGCCCGCTAAGATGAGTGCCCCGATACCGAACGTGGCGAGAGCACCGCCCCAACTCCAGAGCACCCCACCCATGGTGGTGCCGGTGAGCAGACCCGTCGCAATTCCCGACTCAAACCACCCAAAGCCGGCGCCTGCGCGCGAACCGGTGCTCGCCGCCCGCAGGGCCCAGGCGAAGGCCGGAACAAAACTGAACGTGGTGCCGACGGCCACGCCCGCACGCACCCAACCGGATACAATAGCGAGAACCGTCATCAGTGCGACGCCCATGGCGAGCACCAGCAGAGCCTGCCGTCGTCCGCCTTGGCGGAGAAACGCTTGCGGGGCCACAAAGACAATCCCGAGGACAAAAAAGAAAAGGCCAATAGCCAAGGGACTCCACTGCAGCGGTACAGCCACCGCGAGCGGCAAGGCGGTCTGCAATAGCCCCACCCCGAGCATGACCAAGGCGACCATCCCCCACATGAGCCCAACCTGTGGGGGGATTCCCACGGGGCGCGAAGTCGGAGGGGCGACCGAACCCTGAACCATCGGAGTGAGGAGGAATGCCCCCATCAGGCCCACCACGAGACCCGCCATCACCCAAAAGGCGTCGGAGCGACCCAAGAGTTGCAGGACGACCCCGCTGACCAAGGGCGTCCCTAACGCGCCGCCGGCCGTGACGACGTTGATGGTCTGAAGGCGACGTTCGCGATCGGGCACGGGGAGGAGATGACTCGCCCAGACAAAGATCGCGGGAAAACTCGCTGCCACGGCGGCCCCTTGCATGAGCCGCGCCGCCACCCACCACCCGTATGCCTGAGCGTGTCCATAGACCACTAAGGCCACACCAAAGATCCCTAACGCGATGGTCGCCAGGGTCCGCGCGGTGCGCGGCTCGCGCAGGTAATGACCGACCAGCGGACTGGCCCACACGACCACCGCAGATTCCGCTCCGAGGACGGTGCCGATCTGCCACCCCTGCCATCCCAGCCCGTGACGCCACATCGGAATGAGTGGCAACAAGAGATTTTGGGCCCAATCATCGAGCACGAGAACGAGGCTCGCCAGCGCCACAATCCAGCCGATGCGGGTCGACGAGGCTGGCCCCGTCATCGGGGACGCTCTCCATGAAACGCGCGCACCGTGGGGGCAACGGGGGGTTCGGCCCAGAATTGGTCCAAGAGATCCCCCGCCGTGGCCGTCAGCCCCTTCAGGTACGCATAGAGTGGGCGGAATTGGGCGCCCGTGCGGGCCTTGACCAACTCATTGGAAATCCCGAGATTGACTGCCTCGTAGTGATGGTCGAGAGCCCAGCGCACAATGGCCATGACGAGCGATCGCTGAACCGGTTTGCCCTCAGCGTGCGCGTAGTTCACCCCACAGTATGACGCTTCTAGCCACCGCCCATGGGAAAATAGGTACGCATAGGCGACGAGGGTCGTCCCGTGCGTCAGTGCGAGGACATGGCAGTCCGAGAGGCTGCCGAACCGTTTAAAATAGGCCGCGGGAAGAATTAATTGGTCCGGGTCCTGGTGCCGGTCATAGACCGCGCACCACAGCGTCGCGAGATGCGCTGCACTCGCCACAACCGACTCGGGCGATAACGTGGTCCAGGTATATCCGGCCTCGTCCAAAAGACGCAAGTCGTGGTTCCATGCGATGCGGATTTTTGAGCGCAATGCATCCCAATACGCGTCAAACGAGGGCCATGGCAACGGCAGCCAGGCTTCATGAAACGTTCCGTGGCGCGTATAGCCCTGCTGCAGAAGGACAGGTTCATACGTGGCCGAGGGACCGTTCCGCCAGAGATCGCGGATAATGATCGCGTCGGTGCCGGACCGGCGTGCGACCTCCTCGATCATCGCCACCGTAGACGGCCACCACGCGGTCACGTCCGACATCGCATCCTGTCTCAAAAATACGGGCCAGCCCGTATTCACCGGAGAGCCCAGTAACATCAGCGCCGCCGCCCCGACCGCCATCGTGTAGCCGAAGGTGAAGGCGTACGCCTCCGGCCCGTCCCACACCAGAAAGTAGTGCCACTGACAATCCAGGCCCGCCTGGGGGAGTTGTCGGAGATACTCCGCACTCCATCCGTCTGTGGCGTCGACCAGTGGGGCCCAAGCGTCTTCTGGAACATCCTCCAGACGGTCATAGGTTTGAATGGTCCATGATCTCACCGTCATCTTAAAAATTGACCCGGCTGCGGATGTGCTCAAGCGTTTCGAAGAAGGTGTCGATTTGTGCATCCGAATGCGACCGGTTTAAGATGACGCGCATGAGCGCCTGATTCGGCTTGACTGCCGGGTACCGGAACACGGGGACATTCATGTTCGCGGCTAGGAACGCTTCCCGGATCGCGACAGCCTTCGTGTCCGCCCCAATCATAATCGACGTAATGTAACTCGGGGTGGAATTCAAGCGGTACCCACCCTCTAACAGTCGTTCCCGAAACGCGGCGACACGCAGGAGGTACTCGTCCATAATGCTCGGATTGTCGTGGAGTAGCCGGATAATGCGATGGATGGTCGCTGCTGTCGGCGGTTGAATCGCGGCGGTAAACATGGACGTGCCCGACAAGAGTTCGAAGGCCATGAGGACATCCCGCGGTCCTAAGAGAATGCCGCCTTCGAGCCCCACCGCCTTCGAGAAGGATGTCATGATGAAGGTGGCATCGGACAATCGCGCAAATTCGGCGGCGAAGGGCCGGTTCTCGGGACCGTAGACCAAGAAGCCATTGGCATCGTCGACAAAACTCAAGACTCCGTATTCGTGACAGACGTCCAGAATCTCCGGAAGGGGTCCCACGCTCCCGTCTGACGAATAAACGCTTTCGACGATGACCACGGCTTTCCGGGATGGCAGCTTGTTCAGGACCTGACGCAGGTGACCCACATCGTTGTGCCGAAAGGAAAAGACTTGCTTGCCATACGGCAGATGTTGAACCGCCTTCCATAAACTCCAATGGCTGTCACGGTCGAGCACAAAACAGGCGTCGCGATTATCGATGCGGCAGTGGCTATCCAAGCGGAGCGCACTCGACATCGCCTGTACGAACCCGATATTGGCCAATAGGCCGGAGGCGAACGTTAATCCGCGTTCCTTCCCGGTGAGTTGACAGACGAGGTCTTCGAGTTGCGCATGGGGTCGGGAAATGCCTTGTGTCATGCGCGATCCCCCGGTGACCAGCCCATAACGAAGACTGTTGTCAAAAAAATGGACCAGCATGTCGGGATCTTGGTGCCAATTCAAAAAATTTATTCCGGAGAAATTTGTTATGGGCCGACCATCATATTCATAGACGGGGCCTGCGGCACTGTCCATGATTGGCGGATCATAGAGAAATCCGGCTCGGGTGCCGCCCTCATAAAACGTGCGGAATCCCCACGCTTCTCGCAGTATTGACTCGACCACCATCATCCCAGTTTCGCTCCCTTCTTATGAGTTCCATACCCCATCGCTTCCATTCTCGGGTTCCCGCAAGAACGTGCCAACAAACACGGACAAGCGGAGGCTATGCGCCTTGGGGTCTGCCGGCGTCGTGACCACTTGTGAAATCTCATACCATGCTGTCTCGAGGAGTAACGCGATGCGCTCGGCCTGCTCTTTTGTTAGGTCCCACGTATCCCACGCGGCGATCTCCCCGCTCACAGGATTGTCGACTCCTTTGGACAGATGCGTGAGGCGCTGCAAGGCGCTGTGAAACAATGCCGGCAACTCCGCAACCGCCGCTTGCCAGGCTGCGGCGCGTACCGCAGGGTCGGGATCTTCAAAGAGTTGTCGCGGCGGCCGCATCGTGGTGCTCCGCAACCGATAATACTTTTCGATGACGCCACCGCGCGGGACTTCTTCGTCGATGTAAATTAAGTCCGCCCGTTCTAGCATTTTGAGATGGTGGTGCAGACGGGCCGGCGGCACCTGTAACAAATCGGCAAGTTGTTTGCCCGTCGCCCGTTGCTGACCCTCTAATGCGTTTAGCACTTGGAGGCGCAAGGGATGGGCTAGCGCTCGTAGTTGACGTTGGATGTCATCCAATGAATTATTAACTCCTAATCGATTAGGATATCCCAATTGTAATACATCAAGGGGCAAAGGTCAATTTGAAGTTTGGTGATTACCCCATCGAATTAGTGGACGGCCTTACTCGTAACACGGATCATACATGGAATTTCCTATTTGCAGTTCGCACGCGAATACTACTCCTCAACCAGTCGCAAACAACGAGTGATTAGCGGGTAGAATCCGTGAGGCATAGATCCATGCGGTAGGCATCGGTCGATTTCGCGTATATCCCCTTCCTTTTCCGACAACACACGATTTCCCGAAGATAGTATCGAGTCGCAACGCAACCGATTACCCACGAGAATCCGAATACCCTTTTTTTCCCATGGCTCCAGCCTCGCCCGTCGCGTCAAGGGACGAGCCCTTGACGGCCGCCTCGGCCGGGCCTGTGGTTTTTCATGCTTCCATTCATCGTCTATTCCCTAAGGAGGTTTTACTCAACATGAACGGAATTTCACTCATTGGCCGATTGACCCAAGATCCCGTAGTGCGCACATCCGCGAAAGGCACCACCATCGTCAGTTTTTCGCTCGCCGTCGAGCGGGATTACACCGACAGCCAGGGCTCGCGTCCTGTGGATTTCATTGACTGCGCCGTGTTTGGCAAGTACGCGGAATCCGTCGCGAAATCGGTCGTTAAGGGCCGCTTAGTCGCGGTCGAAGGGCGATTGCAAATTGATTCGTATACCGCACAGGATGGCTCCCCGCGTCGCCGCGCCGAGATCGTCGTGAACAGCGTGCGGTACCTCTCGAAGCGCCCGGCCACGGCCGCCTAAACAGGGCACACCCCGGAATGACCCCACCCGCTGCGGACCGTCAAACCCCACCCGTTTGACGGCCGCGCGCGGGCGGGGCACACACACACCCTCAAATCTCTTGAAGGAGCTGATTGATATGTTGAACCGCATTATTCTCATTGGCCGACTCACCCGGGACCCCGAGATGCGCTACACCCCGCAGGCCGTACCGGTCGCGAGTTTTTCTCTCGCGGTGGATCGCCCGTTCGCGAACGCGCAAGGCGAGCGTGAAGCCGACTTCATTGATTGTGTGGCATGGCGTAAACTCGGCGAAACCGTGGGCCACCATCTCACCAAAGGCCGCTTGGTCGCGGTGGAAGGGCGGCTTCAGATTCGGAGTTACGAGGCTTCCGATGGCAGCAAGCGCCGGGCCGCGGAAGTGGTCTGTGATGCGGTGCGCTTTTTGGACCGAGCCAAGGGGGCTGAGGGCGCCGCATCCAGCGAGCCCATGGATGATGGCACCTTGCCCGACGATCTCCCCTTCTAGACCCGGGTTCCTGTGGCCGGTGATGCCCCCGCATCCCGGCCTTTTTTATTTCCTGTGAAATGAGGGATCTCTGGCATGGTTCACACACCATCCCGGCGTTCGCCGGCCCCGCTCGACGCCTACTTCCGCGCCATCCGGCGCATTCCCCTTCTCTCCGCAGCGGAAGAGACGGCGCTCGGCCACCGCATTCAGGCCGGCGATCGGCGTGCCGTACTCACGCTGGTCTATCACAATCTCCGCTGGGCGGCCGCCTTCGCGCGGCGCCAGGACCCGGACCTTTGGAATTATGAACCGGTCTGGAGTTTGGCCGATACGGTCCAAGAGGCTACCGTGGGTCTCTGGCATGCCGCTGAATTATTCAATCCCTCCTATGGCCGCTTCACCACCTACGCCACGTATTGGCTACGACAGCGGGTTCACCGAGCCCGGTACCGCTTTCGGTGGTCACTCCACGTCCCGGTCCATGTCCTGCAGGACATCGAAACCTATCGGCGGGTGCACCACGCCTTGATGCTCAGTGGGGGCGGCTCTCCGCCCCTGGCTCTCCTCGTGCACCGGCTGGGGTGGCCGGTCGCTAAAGTTATCTTTATCGCCACCTTGCTGCCGCAACTGGAATCGGCGATTCCGCTAAACCAACCGCTCGACCCGAGTGACTCGAGTGACCTCTTGGAGGATGTGATTGCCGATCCCGACAGCGCCCAGGCGGTGTTTGACAACTTGGGGGCCGCGTCCGACCGAGCCCTGGTGGACCAGCTGTTGGCGACCTTACCCGTTCGCGATGCCGTGGTGATGCGGCTCCGGTACGGGATCGACACCGACCATCCCCACACCCTCCAGGAAATCGGCGACCTTCTACATCTCACCCGGGAGCGCATCCGCCAAATTGAGGCGAAGTCCTTGAGCCGTCTTCAACGCGAAGTCTTGAAGATTCCCCATCTCGATGCTCTTGCACAATGGGCTTAGTGCGCCGACGCCCCGTCTGCGTCAAGGGATAAACCCTTGACCCGAGCCGGGGAACGCCGGCGGGCGGTGGACGGACTGACCACAGAAGGAGGTTCAACATGCACGCAGTTCGACAGCAATTACGGCGCATTGAAGCCCTGGCGTTTTGGGCCGGGGGCGCGGTTGTGGTTCACGCCTATGTCCCGCACTGGAGCGTGGCGATTGGCGGCGCGGTGCTCGGCGCCGGGTGGACGTTCATTCGATGGCACCCACAAAAAAACTCCCGCCCTGCCGCGGCAGTCAGGAGTTAGTTCGTTCGCAATGTTGGTGGCTTGTCTTGGCGGATGACCACCCAATCTATTACGTTCATCATATCGGTTCTTCGCGTCGGCGTCAAATCGACGGCGGCGCGGAGGCCTTCGAAAGGAGCGGACTTCCATGCCCGCACGCGACTGGCGATACTTTCCCGTTTGGAAATCGTCGACCAACAAAGTGCTGATCGACCTCACCTATGTCGTGATTCCTCCCAAACCGGATCCGCGGGGCTATCTCAGTGTCCCGGAGGATAAGCTGATGATCGTCCTCAATCAGCACGGCCAGGAGCCCAAGATGGAACTGAAACATTACATCGACGCGCCTGAGTTTCATGCCCTCGCCCATGCGGTGTGCACCTCGCAACGCCATTTTCTCGAATTGGCCGCCCCCGGGCGTGTGCCCACGGCTAAGGAATTAGGTGAAAAAAAGAGCTACACGTGGACCGACTACAAAGGCCGCGAACAAGACGGCGCGATCATTTCCAATCGCATGGCCGTCACGCTGGCCACCGATCCCGAGCGGAAATCGCCGTGGATTATCGCGGTTGAGGAAGGCCCCGGGGTCAAAACCGCGACGGGCGCCTTCGAGCCCAAACGCGGAGCCCCGACGCAAAAGGTACTCATCTACCTCTCGACCATGGAGATGCGGCAAATGATGCTCATGGGTCTCGAGCACGCCCAAGCGCAGACCATGTATCGGGTCGCACGGCAGTTCTCTCCGGCGAATTCGCGCCCCGCCGTTTCCGCGTCCTAACCGCTCATCGCCCTGTTCCCCGTTTCGGTCCCGGCCGGAGCGGGGAATTTTTTTGCCCGGTGTTGCCCTGGCCGTCAAGGGTCGCTGCGCTGATCCCCTTGACGGCTGGGCGGCCCCGGGCTCTGGGAGAGCCATCTTGAATCAGGAAGGATGGCGGGAACCGATGAAATCCCACAATGTCCCGTATTTACAGGTCGTTCAGCCCGCTCCGCCTCGGGCCGCGCGCAAAAAGCGGCGCTGGCGTCTCAACGTCGACCGGTTCATTGAAGTCGGTCTGTGGAGTTGTCTGGGGCTGTCGGTGGTTTGGTTGATCAGCAAACTCATCTGGGGCTAATCATGAGAGGAGCGCGTGGACGATGAACGAGACCTTTACAGAATGGTGGATGCAGGTGGCACCGGAAACGGACGCAGAAGAGACGGAGGATACGGCCCTGGCGAGTCAGGAGGAACCTGACGCGGAGGCCCACGATGCCGCCGAAACCTATGCGAAGAGCGCGCTGGTGGAAGGCCGGCTCCCGTACGTTCCAGAACCGTCGATGCGATGGGATTCAGCGCGGAAGGCATACTGCCCCGTGATTCCCGGAACGGCATACGGTCGCCAGAAGATCTACTTCGACGATCCGGAGGCCTGTCGCCTGTTCGCCATCAAAACGTGGATGCAGCGCTGGCACCGGACGCACGTGCCCCACGTGCGGTTTGACCGACGGCTCTTCTGCTACAACTTCCGCAACCCGGCCGACCGGAAACGCTATCGCGCCTATTACGCGCAGCGCGACGGCGGACTCCTCGGTGCCCCGATTGTCATTTCCGGCGCGACCATCGTGGAAACCATTCAGGCCGCGAAGCCCGCATTGGCCGAGACGAGCCTCGTTCCCGAAAACACGGACCCCGTGATCGCCCCAACGGATGATGGGCGGGACGACCGGCGCCGCGGCGGATCCGAACCCGACCTCGACGTCGCGCTCCACTTCGGGCGCATTGCCTATCTGACGCGGGGCGCCTACAAGCCCACCACGCGCTCTGCCGAACCCGGCGACTATGCCGACCGCACCTGGATCGTCTGGGCCTACGTTGGCGGAGACAAGGTCCAGCGGCTGGGCGCCTTCCTCACGGATCGGGCCGCGCGACACTGGGCGCTCGATAACGGGTTTCAGTGGGTTGACTATCAAAATCATCCGGTTGTGACGGAAGAGGACTTTACTGCGCCGACGCCGCTTCTAATCGATCCCGCTGTCTTGAAGGCCGCACAGGACCGCCTGCACCAGCCCCAGCGTTTGGTCGCCATCCGCGCTTCCTAATGGCGGTGCCCCTTCTGCACTATAGATAGAAACGCCACTTGGGCGTTTGATCGTGCGGGGGGCAGTACATGCGATGCAGCTCTGAGGCCTCCCGCGAGAAAGCTAATCATTACCCATATCTTGTGTATCCCAACACACGCGAAGTCTCATCCGACGGAGCTCATATTCGTCGGATGAGACTTCCCAATCTTTTGCGGGGACGCAAAGGACTTTCGCTGCGATGCGGCGAATTAGCACTCTATGGAGAGATGCGGGCAGGGAATTGAGCCTTGGGTGTTGCAGGACTTGGGAGATGCGCAGTTCGGGGACGCGCGGTTAACCGCGCGCGCCGTCGCGTTGGCGAGTCAGTTATGCACGCAACCCGACGTGTCAATTGCCTCCGCATACCAAGGAGATTGGGCCGGGCTCAAAGCCGCCTATCGGTTTTTCGACAATCCCGCCGTGGACCCCGCGGCGCTGCTGGACGCTCATCGGAAAGCGATGTGGGCACGTCGGATCCCGCATAGCTGGATTCTCATCGCCCAAGACACGACGACGCTGAACTTCACAGGACATCCGTCGACGGAGGGACTGGGACCGATTGAGTATCGGTGGGACCGGGGTCTCTTCGTTCATAGTGCGCTGGCGATGACAGCGGAAGGGGTTCCTTTGGGGATCGCAGCTCAAAAGGTTTGGGTGCGCGACCTTGCAGAATATGGTAAAAGTGCCCGCCGGGAAACGTTGCCGATCGAGCAAAAGGAGAGCTATCGTTGGTTGGAAACCGCCCGGGCCGCTATGGGTGGCCTGCCTGCCGACAGTGAAGCCGTCATCATCGGCGATCGGGAGTCGGACATTTACGAGTTGTTTGTCATGGCAACCGAGGAACATCGGCATATTTTGGTGCGAGGGTCGTGGAATCGTCATCTTTACAAACACCCAGCGCGACAGCTCTGGCCTGCAGCCGAAGAGGCTCCCGTGATCGGGACGTCGGTCATTGAAGTCCCGCGGAAGCCGGGACAATCCGTCCGGTCGGCAACGCTTGAACTCCGCGCGACAACGGTGACGTTGATGCGCCCACACGGCAAGCGGCGCGCGGGACGGGACCCTATCCCAATGCAAGTGGTCCTGGCGCGTGAAGTGGAAGCGCCGACGGATGCCCGGCCGATTGAGTGGCTCTTGCTCACCACGTTGCCCGTCGCCTCGGCGACGGATGCAGCCCGGCTAGTGCGGTGGTACACCTACCGGTGGCGCATCGAGCGCTTTCATTACACCCTCAAAACCGGCGGATGCCATGTTGAGCGCCTGCAATTGTCGACATTGGATCGCCTGACGCGCGCCATCACGCTGTATTCCATCATTGCGTGGCATATCCTCTGGCTGACGTACCAGGTGCGGCTCGATCCCCAGCACGACTGTAGCGGCGTCTTTTCTCCGCTCGAAATCGCCGTTTTGCGCCGCCTCGTCCTGCACCAACGACCCCAACAGGGACCACGCGCGGCGCCTCGAGACCAAGAGCCGCCCCTGACCTTGCACGACGCGCTTCACGCGATCGCCAAGCTCGGAGGGTTCATCGGGCGCCGGCACGATGGCGCCCCCGGCGTCAAGACCCTGTGGCGTGGATATCGCCAACTACAATGGATTTTGTGGGGCATCGCCCAAGCGCCTTCACTCCGGGATTGAGTTTCCGGGGCTGACCCGTTGCGGCCGCAACGGGCTTCGTCCATGCCTCAGTTGTCACAAAGGAAGCCCCGGTCCTCCATTGGAGTCCGGGACTTTGTTTTGTGTAGGGCTGCCGACCATTTGGTCCAGTTGTGGGTAATGATTAGCTCGATGAGGGGAGACCCCAATCGGTTCCCCTCCGGGTAATGCCAGCGTGCAGTAGATTGCTTGGTGCAATCTATCCATTGGTGGTATAATTTAATAGGTGAAGTTACATGGGTCGCATGACGGAAAGCAATCACAATATCACGTTTGACTGCAAATACCATGTCGTGTTCTGCCCTAAATATCGCCGGAAGGTGCTGATCAACGGAGTCGATGCGCGGCTAAAGGAATTGCTGAACAG
>JAJZAN010000098.1:11792-12333 GCA_021799435.1 Bacillota bacterium
CGGACCGACATCGTGGAAATGGAAGTCATGCCGGATCACGTCCATCTCCTCATTCAGTGTGATCCGCAGTTTGGGATTCATCGGGTGGTTAAGCAGTTGAAAGGCTACACGTCCCATGTACTTCGTCAAGAATTCCCGTCTCTGAAACGCAAGCTCCCATCGCTGTGGACGAATTCGTACTTTGTGGCTACCGTGGGCGCCGTGCAGCTCGATGTGGTTAAGCGGTACATCGAAGACCAGAAAGGACAATAGCCATGCGCCAGTCGTTCAAATACCGTCTGTACCCCAATAAGACACAGCAACGGATCATTGATGAGACGCTGGAACATTGTCGTCTGTTGTACAATCGGCTCTTGGCCGAGCGCAAGGAAGCCTATGAAAAGTTCGGCCATACGCTGTCCTACGTAGCGCAAGCGAACAGTTTTCCGGCGCGGAAGGACGCGATTCCTGCGCTCCACGCCGTGCATTCGCAAGTGCTGCAAGATGTCGCCAAGCGGCTCGACAAAGCCTTTCAAGCGTTCTTTCGTCGCGTCAAAAATGG
>JAJZAN010000099.1 GCA_021799435.1 Bacillota bacterium
AACGACCGGTTAACTTCCATTTTGGGCGCCAGGTGGCCGTTCTCGGCTGACCTCGTTGGGTTCTCTATCAAAGGCCCGACTCCCGAAAATCACTATGGCTTACGTCACGACTTTGACGTTACCCTGAGGAGTACACCGAGCTTATTGAAACCCGGCAAAAATGGCCCGATAATACCTATGCATATGCGACCGCTACAAAGTATGACGGCATACTGTTCTCTGATGTGGTGGGATCCACCTAACGGCATGTCAAAGGGGCGATGAGATGCAGGCAAGGGGCGTGGCGGTAACTATTGGCGCTGCGGTGGTTCTTGGTATGGGTGGATTCGTAGCGTGGCAGTCAAATTACCGCCCCGCGCGGGCCCCAGTCACGGTTCGAACTGTGATGGCTCAACGAGGGGTCGCGATTACACAGGTCGTGGCCGTAGGACAGACCTCGTCTGTCATCTTACCGTGGAGCATTCAGGGGGATGTCCACACGTCTAGCAGTCCCCTAGCCCAGTTGGCCAATGGGGGAGTCGGGCTTGCCATCGGTATCCTTCGACCCAATCAACTGACGACCGTGGGGTATCAAATTGCCACTCACGGGCGCGTAGAGCGTGGCGTAGTGTACACCCCCGTCTATTTAACCGTTGTAGAGCATCATGCAGGGCTATGGAGAGTCGCGCGCGGATTGGTGCATACCAGGTTTACCATAAACGGTAAGCGGCATGCTTCGGTGAACTACGAAACGGGTGCTTGGACAGTTCGCGTGGTGCGAGGCATGAGTACGGCTTTGACGGTTCAGCAGAGTCCGATTGGAGAACTCTTTACTGCAACAACGCCGCGTTGGGTCCCGTATTTGGTTCGGTTGCGCAACGAAGGTCGTAAGTCGGTGACGTTAGTTCGATTGACCGTTGATGGGCCGGTATATCGGTTTAACGATGTGCGGTATCACGTCCCATTGCACCAAATCCCCGTCGCCTGGCCGCAACGGGGTGTATCGATATCGCCTGGCGAAACGATACTTGTCTCCGCCCAATTGGCATTTTCTCAGGCGTTTAACGGGTGGGGGTATGTGACACCCTATCTGCAACTCAACGGTGATCGAATTGAACCATTGACGCCGATGGAATTTTCATCGGAACAGAGCGGTCATCATGCATGGGTTCCCCTTGTGCAGGTGTCACGAGGTGAGTAGGCACTAGGGAAGGTTCATTGTAAACCGACCGACCGTAATTGCCTTCCCGACGTGATGGCCGAGAGCTACCCACCCGAATGACGACGGGCTGAGTAGCTCTCAGTCGTTTTGAGATCTTGGCTTATGCTTAAGAATTAGACAGCGGGACGGTGACATACCCGCTAAGCGCCATGCGGAAACCCGAATCCACTTTCCCTGGCCCGCGTTTAACAGAGGTTTCCAACGGCCATCTTCAGCCTTACGAATAGGCGGTTAAACGGTGGCGCGGCGTTACGCGGACTCCAGAGCATTCGTCGGACGGACTGTCCGGTTCTCCTGGTCTTGGCGCCGAAGAACCCCTCATACGTCAGTCACTGAATGCGGGACTTGTTACGTATGCTCAGGCCGCCGAGTGGGTCCGGACATGGATCAATTGTAAAGAGGTGAGGGAGAAGCCCTCGGACTATCTCGCCCTGATTGTCGCTCTTCAATAGGCCCCAACCCGCACTAATGGGGGCGTAAGTGCATCAGCACTCCCGTTACTCGGATCCGGTGCTCTCTAGGTAATCGGCGAAAGCGGCCGGATCCATTAGGCGGGTCGACCCGAAGGATCCCAAGGCGTGTAACGCCTTGTCACCCGTCACTAAGAATTGCGCCTGGGCATTTTGGGCCGTGGCTAAAATCCAATCGTCTTCCGGGTGGGTCGCCACCCCGGTGACCGGCTCGATGATCGGCTGTAGCACGGCCGTGCGCTTGAGGAGCGTGAGAAAGCGGTCCGTCCGCTCCGGCCCGAGCCGCGCGGCAAAATAGGGTTTCGTGAGGGTGCGCTCCACTTCATCCAAGAGCGGCTGGGACACGTATACCTGAAATTGGCCGGTCAGCCAGCCTTCGCGGATCACCGCCAACGGTCCTCGATCCGCGCGCACCGCCGAGACGAGCACGTTGGTATCCAGAACGACCCGGATCATGCGGGAGGGGGACCGTTGGTACGGGACCGGCTCTCCTGTACGGCGCGATCCACCGCACGGTTAAATTCTTCCGGGGGCACATCGTGGAACGCCTGCCGCATCTCCTCCATCGTCTCCCGCAGCTCCGCCATGCGCCGGTCCCGTTCTTGCAGCCACTCGAGGTCTTGGGGACTGACCACCCCGGCCACCGGAACTCCGCTCTTTTCCACGATGACGCGGGTCTTGTCGCGGGCGACCTCGTTCACTACCTCGCTCCAGCGTTGCCGGACGTCGGACGCCTTTAGTACTTTGTAACCACCCACCGGCATATCCTCCAATTGTACAAAATTGTACGATTGCCTCATTATAGCACAGACGGGGCCGCAGAACGGCAGATAGCACGTGCAGTTATGGTGATTCGGGGGCGAATCTGCCGTACGGATCCGGTACGATTGGGCCGGACGACAGGGTGCTGAGATGGTTACGACGCTGGGACCTGAAGGCGGGGCACCGCAAGCTAAATTAGTTGCCGTTTCTTTATACAGTCTACAAATCGACGAAATAATGGCAGCCCCCGGTCTTGCACCGACTGTAAATATTCGGTCTTGGCCTCAATGAGGTCATCGACCATCTGGCCTTTTCCTAAGAGAATCGCCAATCCGACAGCATTAATCGCCACCACGTGGCGAAGACACACATGTTGCGCCTCGTGGTCGTTTAGCATGAGTTGAAATACTACGTCCGGGTTGGAATAGGTTTGGATCCATGGGATGAGCGTGTTGGCAACGGCTTGACCGATCGCCTTGATGGCGGGTGGAAGATCATCCTGGCTGCTGATAACCCATGGATGCCAACCCGTCCGCAGCAAGTTTCCATAGTCGACGCCGAGCGTGTACGTGTCTTGGCTCTCTTTAGGGCTGAGATCAGACCGGCAACGGTTTTTAAGCGACTCGAGTTCGTCGAACCGAAGTCCGACGTCGACCGTCACATTAAGGTGGTCGACGTATCGTCCAAAGTTCAAGTGGACAGACGCCCGGCCATCGGCCGTTTTCACCCAACACGCTTGCCCGTGGATCTTTGGTTCAAATCCGTGGGGTACAAGCCTATCACGTAATCCGGCTAGTAACGTCTTCTCCCAGGGATTGCGCTGCGTCAACGGCCTTGCCTCCTCGTTTCCCCGTCTGAACGCCTCACCAAAAGTATACCCGCTGGAGCATCGCCTTAGCGTGGCATCACCCGTTTTGGCGGTGGCTCCGCGGTTGTTCTTCTCGGTCACAGGTGGTAGCTCGCCAATCAAGTCAATCGCACCGAATAGGCGTGTCGAGCAACCGGGGTATCGTGGTTGCCGTTTCTTCAACCTCTACGGCATTATTGGGGGCGAGCGCGCAGTAGCTGCAAGGCTCTATCGTTTCTGCGCAGCACTCCAGCGTTCAGAGTCGACCGCGGCAGTGACCTCAATCGGATTTCTTTGGGCCGTCCAGGTCCGACCACCGTCCGTCGTCTTGAAGAATTTCGTGATCGTTCCGCCGTTCAGACTGCCAGGCCGACCGCGTTGTAGCATCATCCAACCGACCTTCGGCGTCACCATGGCCAGCTGCTTAATCCGATAGTGCTCGACGATGTTCAGTTGCCGGTTCGGATATCGGTAGGCGAGCAGTGCCTTCAGACTCTGCGTGAGCGGAATCCGGCTCCAGGACTGCCCGCCGTTCGTCGTTTGGGCAAAGGGCGCCCCGTTGGTGCCGATGACCCAGCCCTCATTCGGATTGATAAAGGACGGCACGACGTCCCCCCATGACTGGCTGGGCGCCGCGAGCGGGGGCTCGGCCCTCCACGTATGGCCGCCATCGGTGGTGCGCTCGGCGACCACCGTATTGTCCTTCGCGGTCGTGCTGCCCACGAACTGGATTAAGACCGTGCCGTCCGGTCCGGAAAATACGGGCGAATACGCTTGGCTGGAAAAGTTTTTCTTGCGGAAGGCCGGGGGGACCGGGAGGTGGTGTGGAAGCCAGCGTTTCCCACCGGTGATCGTCTCGTACACGGTAGGCTGCGGGTCATTGGGCCCGTACGATCCCACGGCCACCCACCCCTGCTGGGGGCTGGTGAAGATGATCGGCATGGCCTCGGCGATTGCGGGCAAAGCGTCCGGCGTCGCCTGCGGGTTGGGCACATAACCCGTCGCGGCGGAGACCAGGTGCCAGCTTTGGCCCCCATTGGTCGTTTGCAGAATACTAGGATCTCCCGACATTGAACCGACCCAGGACATGGCCCGAATCCAGCCGTCTCGCTGGTTCAGAAAGTCCATCTGTTCCAACTGAAAGACCACTGGCGGCATCCTCTGCGTAGATTGGGTCCAGTCGCGGCCACCATCGTCCGTTCCCAAGACGTGGAGCGTGCTCGCGTGGTTGCCGTTGTCAACCCACGCAATCCAGCCGACTTGTCTTGACTGAAAATCGACCACGGGGGTGTTCACGCCGGGATCACGCAAGGGAGCGGCGTCCACCGGATACCGCTGCCAGTGCTGACCGCCATCCGTGGTTTTCCAGAGGAACAAGTGGCCCTGAACATAGCCCCACACGAAGCCTGTGGTAGCATTAAGCATCACCATCTGGTTAAAGTCTCGGTGTGAGGGCGGGCTTGAAGGCCGAGTCGAGGTCATCGGTACCGTTGCGGACTGGCTCGGGGCATCGGAGGATGACGCGGGATGGGATGTTGACGACGAAGCGACCGAACGGCCCGCCGGGCCGCACCCAGCCAGTAGGATGCCTGTGACCACAGATGCACTGATGACGGTCCATCCCCCTCGTTTGTGCAGGATACTCCCTCCCGTGCTCGAGTGTGCCGGTCGTTCATCTCTCATCTCTTGTATAAACGACGTTGAAGGAATCGGGTTACGGAGCGCAGACTCAGAAGAATCGTGCTGTCAAGTTCTGAAGGAGATTAATATTGCGCACTACATTAGTTCGTGGCATTAATCAGGAGTTATTGGGGGCGTATGCGCCGTAAGCCATCACGGGGTTGTAGAGGTACTTCTTTGGCAAGCGCGTCCGAAGCGCAGATGGCAAGCTGAGGCGGCGAAAATCGGCGTAAGGCTTTCATCACGGGTTTCGATCTGGTCAGGGCACGACCGCGCTCCAAGTCTGCCCCATGTTGGTGGACAAAAGGAGGCGCCCATGGTGGTTCCCCTGACCGACCAGCACCATCAAGTGGGGCATCAGGGCAAGCGCGATTGGGGTCTCAAAAAGTGGCCAATTTCGGGACGCCGTCGCGAGGACGAGGTGCACAAAGTGCTGGGGCGTGGTAGCCGAAGCCACAGTGATCCGAAGATTTGGCAGCCAGCCGACAAAGCCCATGACATCGCTACTTGGGCTGACTGCCAGCCAACCGGCGCTCTCGCCAAAGTTAACGCTTTGGGCGGGACCAAGCTCCGGATAGTCCCCCGGATACATGTATCCTTCATTGAAGATTTGTCTGACGGTATCTCCATCGAGATGGGTCTGCAGGACGGTATACGCGCGGTTGCCGAGTCCGGCATTGGCGCCGCGCGCCAAGATCCACACCACGTCGTGGGGACCAAGAGCCCACTGATACGACCAGGGGAGGCTGCCGGCAATCGGGAGCTTGGCGCGCCGCTCCCATGTGCGGCCGCCATTGGTGGTGGCCCAGAGTTGCCGATGAGCAATGGCGAGCCCACGTGTGGGGGACACAAAGAGGAGGGCGCCCGCTTGGCCAAACGGCGTTCGTACGGTGCTCCAGTGGCGGCCGCCATCGTAGGTGGCGACCACATCGCCTATGGTCTGGTGAGCAAGCCCGTCTTGGAATGCCGGTTCGGTAAGAGGACCCGCGAGGCCATAGCCGATTCGAGTGTTTACGAAGTCGACCACGTGCAGGGGGCCGACGGCGGGTTCAGGGACGGGGCCCCACTGCCCTGCCGCATCTCGTAAGAGATGAGTGGGAGACCACGCCCAGCCCGCATTCGGTGTGACCATGTCCAGGCCCACAATCGCGTCTGGGCCGGCATACTGCCGCTCCCACCGATGTCCACCCGACGTGGTGCGATAGATGGCTCCGGCTCCGGCGACAAACCCGGTCGTGGCGGAGACAAAAACGACGGCGGCCAGTGGCGGCACCGTGCGCCAGTCTTGGGCTGCGGTCGTCATGGAAGCGATCTTCGTAACGGCCGTATAGCGGTGATGAATCGCTGCCACTGAATGATCAGCTACCTCCCGGAGAGGCTCTCTTGATGCGCTGGTATGCGCCGCGAAGGTGCCGTGCGCGTTGATGAGGCCGGTTCCCGATATCAGCAGGGCTCCGAGAATCGCGGCAGGTAGTTTGGTGGCCAAAACTAATCCCCTCCTGACTCAACTCTGATAACCCAGGAACGCACGCGGTCGGGGATTGGTTACTAACGCCAGGTTGATTAGAGTTGCGAAGTAGCCGCTTCCAACGACGGGCAGCGGCGCGCAATTATTAATGCCGTTGATCAGGAAGATTCGGGGGCGTAAATGCATTTAGTGGACTTGGTCGTTGACCAGATTTGAATCCTCTCGCGGGGCGCTATGCCGTCCATGTTCGTCCGGAATCCTGGCTGGTGAGTCGGTACGTTGTACCGGATTGGAGCGTCACGGAAATGGTGAGCGTTCCGGTCGTCGTCCACGCAATTTGTGGCGTCTTTTGGGCGTTGGGCGGACTCGGCAACACGACCTTTTGCAAGGCCCACGTCTGTCCGCTATTCCGTGTGTCATATATCCAAACGTCGTGTGACCATCCGGTCACTTCCGCAATGATGCCGTCGTCTGCGGACCAGAACAGCATATCTGGGCTGCCGGCCTCCTCGGGAAAAATGTGCTGAGGCGTTGACGTGTAGTTGATGAGGGACCAGTGCTTCCCCCCGTCCCTCGTCCGGAACAAATAGAACGGTTGTTGTGCGGTCGCGACAGCTCCGCCGACCAGCACCCAGTTGGTGTTCGCCGCCGCGGTATTGGCCAGCCATAGTTGGGCACCGATCGTCGCTCGGCGCTCGATGAGGTTGACGGCCTGCGTCACGGTCGCCACGGGTGGCAAAGTGACGGTCCGGAGCGCTCGGCGTAAGGCATCCCTGGCGGATTGGGGAACCTGCAGTTGAATGTTGTAGTAGTTCCCGGCGCCGCTGAGTTCGTCAATTTCGCCGTAAGCGGTGTGGCCTGCGATTTCAATAGTCGCCGTAAAGTAGGGACTCCGATTGCGCGGGTCGTGCGTGAGCGCAACCGTGTCTTTGGGCACTTGGGGTACGAGGAATCCGGCATTCAGGCCGGTTGCACCGCTTTTGGACACGGTGACTTGTTGCCCCAAATGCCAGCTCTTGGGTACGCGGATGGAAATGCCGTCTGTCTTAAGCAGTGTGAGCGCCCGCCGTGAGGCTCGCTGGGCGGACAGGGCAATCACCGCCTTGTGATGTTCGGTGGCGAGGTAATTCGACGTTCCGCAACCCGCCGAGACCACGCCAGCCAACGCAACCACTCCCATGATGCCGGCAACGCGAGCGCTTTTCATATCCCAGACCTTCTTTCATCGTATCGTTGTTAACAACGGCACAAGGCGAGCTTAGGTAACTGGGGGAATATTGTAGTGCCTTCGATGGACCCTCTTACCGACCTAACGGGGGGATGCGCCGTAAGTAATGGCCCTTTTGGGTAAAGAGTCCTACCTACCTGAATGAAACACTAGAAGTAGTGAACCACGACCGGATGGTGACCTTTGTGGGCCGATGCACGTTTTCCTGGTGAAATCTGTCACCGGAGGTGCCCAGGATGAACAATCTGGCGATCGTATCTGGCTTGTTGGTGGGGAGTTTTGTGATGCCGGGCTGTGGAGCGACAGCGCACCCCTCGTCCGCGTCGCATTCACCATCGACGGTCCGTTCTTCGGCAGCGACCGCCGCCGCGCCGTCGACAACCGCTTCGCGCGTGCAACCGCCTGCGACAGTGATTACGCTGGATATGGTGTCCGCGCGGCAGGGCTGGGCCATCAATGGGAAGGGGCAAGTCCTCCACACCACGGACGGTGGACACCGGTGGCGCAATGTGGCGAGCCGTGCCCTGACGCGCGCGTTAATGCCGATGGCGGGCGGCGGTCCGGTGGTTGCAGGGTACCTCGTGGACTCCGGCACCGCGGTCGCCTTCCCCAATGCGTGGACGGCGTGGCTGACCGTACCCCATGGAAACAATACCATCCAAGTTTGGCACACGGCCACCGGCGGACACCATTGGACGGAGACGCTGCTCCATCCGGCCGTCCCTGTGGGCTTGGGACTCACCCATATGGCGGCCGTCGGTAATCGCGATGCCTGGATAGCCGCCGCGTCTCAAGGCTTGGCCGGCCATGTTGATATCCGGGTGTGGCGCACCAGCGTACAGCGCCCGGGATGGCATGCCGTCTTTGACGGCGCACTGAGTGCGACGGCGGGACTCGCCTTTTCCAACGGCTCGATCGGCGTTTTGGCAGGCGGGAGAAACCTTGCCGACGGACCCCATAGCGCATCCCTCATTGTGACGGCCGACGGAGGGGATCGGTGGTCCTCGCCCCGCTCGCCGTTGCCCTTACTGGCGGGCAATTGGTCGACCATTGTCATGGACCCGGCGATTGTCGCCCATACCCGGGAGATGGTCGTGCCGGTGGTGATGCAGCCGGCGTTTCCGTCGAAGAGCTCCCCGACGAAAGCGTGGTGGCGGTTGGAGCGGAGTACCAACGGGGGGCAGACGTGGCAGATGTTACCCCATACACCCGATGCCATTTTGCCACAACAGCCCGGGGTCATCTTTCAGGGGTGGATTACGCCGCAGAATGGGTGGGTCGTGCTTGGATCGCACCTGTATCGCACGTCGGATGGCGGTCACGCCTGGGCGACAAGCCCGTTGCCCGCCGGTACGGTGGTGAACTTCAACCGCGTGTCCGCGGCGGCCGGATTTCTACTCATGCAGCAGAATGGCCGCACCGCGATCTATCACACGGAGGATGCGGGGGTTCGCTGGGCCCGGGTGTTGTGATGTTGTGAGCCACTAATTGGATTAACAAAATCGCGATGTCAGTCATCGCCCCGCTTTTACGCCCGAGGATGCCCTGGTCCAGCGACCCAATAGATGTATCCTGCAACAGTTTGCATGATCAATAGCCGGGTAACGGGGGCGAGAGCGCAGTAGCATCTGCCCTTGACCGGCACTGATAGTGACCCGTCGTCTGAGGATTCCAACCAGCGCACGGGCAGCATGGCGTCAAGTACGAACCGCATATTCCAGCCTTGGTCAAAATTGCTGACGAGAGTTCACCCATGTGATCATTTGGATTTAAACTCCCAATCAAATTCAGGCGGCGACGTGTAAAGACTGACCTGTTTTGCGGAACGCGCGAGGTTGCACGTCACCACGATGTTATGGCCGACTTGATGAAGCACCACCGTGCGAACCCATGAGGTGCCCACCGGAATCGGTCGATTAAGAACGATTTTTGGATAGCCAGCTGCGGCCGTCAATGGCGGATTAGGGTGGAGGACGACCCGCGCGTTGAGAAATGTAAAGTCGAATACGGTACCATTTCGGGCAAAGTGTACGCGGCGAAAGTCAGCTCGGTCATACGTGGCCGGCCCTGGTTTGGTCGGACCGACTTGAAACCCCACGCCACTCCCGGCGGGAAGCGGCGCAAATAACTGATAACGCGGGGCCCAACGGTGATGCGCGGTGGTGGCCCACGGGTGACTGCCGACCACGAAAACCACAGCGCTTCCCAATACGATTATGGGCACCATGCTTTTCCATGTCATCCGCCGAACCTCCTGCATGCCAATTGACGATCTTACTCTCAACAGTAAAAACGTAGGAGTCTACATCGGGTTACAACACAACACCAAAAGGATCGTCCGGTCTTAACCGCGCTTCGCGTCGATGCTTGCGTAGCGTCAACAGCAGATGGCACACTTTCGCTTCCCGATGCCTACGGGGCTAATGAGCAAGGAGTTCCTTTTGTACACACAGAATGATACGCCGCAGGATAGGTGGGCAGCTCCGCGTGGCCCACTTGCTTCTTTTTCCACGGGTTTACGATACTTTGCCGGCGACTGTACAGATTTCGCGTGTTCAGGCGTTAGGTCGTAGGAAGGGAGGATGCCATGACGCAGGATCACGATCCGATGGATGCCTGGATCCGGGACGTGTCCCGTATCCTCTTACGCCATCTCGTCAAGATCGGGGCGAACCGCGATGATGCCCAAGAAATCGTCCAGGAGGCCTTTTACAAATGGCTGCTCCATGTCGAGGCGATGGATCGGGATCACGCGACGGCTTGGCTCTTTCGGGTCACACTCAATCTCTACTATGACCTCTGCCGCAAGCACAAACGATTGGCGTACGTGACCTTTGACGAGAATCTCTTGGTCGACGAGCAGACGCCCGAGGCGGCGGTGCTGTCGCAAGAAGAGCGCGGCCGGATCCGGCGAGCACTGGCATCGCTCTCGATGACGCAGCAGCATCTCTTGATCTTGAAATACGGCGAGGGGCTCTCGGCCGCCACCATCGGCGCATTGATGGGGTATCCCCCCGCCACCGTGTCGACCTATCTTTATCGAGCCCGGGCCAAATACCGGACAGTGTATGAGGAGGATGATGATGGACACGCATGATGACACGCAACACCCGGTTGACCGTGGGGAGGACACGCCGGACGATCTCAATCCGCAAACCCTGCGTAAAGTCTTGGACAAAGCCCGTCGCCGCGCGACGGTACGCAACGTCAGCCTCTCCGTGTTGGCGGTGGGCGTCTTGGCCGTCGCGGGCTTAGTCATAAACGGTGAATGGACTGGTGGCGTCGCGAGTCGCCTGCCCTTCGAGGTGGGGCAGCAGCTCTCGCTGCAATATCCCGACCTCTACATGGGCACGTACCACTTTTCCCTGGGGGTACTCGGTGGGAATCTGGATATCGGGACCTTTGATCTTGTGGACGGGACCCCCACACCCGGGCCGACCTGGCAGTTTCAGTACAGCGTGTTTGGCGGGCTTTCCTATCCGGGGGGAGGAGGGGACATGAGTCCGGCACCGCAGTTCGGGACTCCAGACGGAACCCGCATGTTTAACGACCAAACCGAACAACCCATTATGGAGTTTTACCTGCCCGGCGTGACCTACGCCCAGCACTTCAACGATCTGTCGAAACTGAAGCAAATCCCCGCTCAAGACCACGTCGAGATGGCGCTCTCCTTCAATCGGGATTACAGCTTTCAACAGGTCAACGCCATGCTCCCCGCCGGGATGCATCCCTCGTGGTATTGGGTGGACACGTATTCAGCATCAGAGCGACGGATGAAGAATCCCTTCCCATTTACGTCCGCCATCGGAACTATTTTCG
This sequence comes from Bacillota bacterium, assembly GCA_021799435.1. GTDB lineage: Bacteria > Bacillota > Sulfobacillia > Sulfobacillales > Sulfobacillaceae > Sulfobacillus_B. Next base: position 11,476 of record JAJZAN010000099.1, read on the forward strand.
GATTCCCCCGTTTGGCGTATGCCGACCCGTCGGCTCCGAGTCAAACCCCCGCTGACTTTCTGGCGATGCTGAAATCGGGTTTGAACGGGCCTACATTATGGCGAGCGCAGGACCAGCAGATTCTGAAGACGTTGGCCCACGGGACAGGAAAGCCCACGGCGTCGGATGTCAAAATCAGCGGAGTGGTGGTTACGGGAACGCCCACCTCATTGCAGTCGCTTCAGGGCGAGACCTATATCCGGGCCTCCAGTCTGGGGGCCATTGCCCCGCCCTTTTGATCCCGGAGACGATAGGCGATATGCGCAGGACGTGGAGTAGACGACCGGGAAACGATCCAATCTTAGACCCCCGGTCGTCAGGCTAGTCGGGAAGTTGGGATTTTGCCGGCAAATCCTTCGCCAAGTTAATCAGTACCTATTGGGGGCGTTAGTCCCGTAGGAAAAGGCTCCTTGCTTACGGGTAGCCCTATTTTGCTTTCGCCGGATCCTAGACACTTGTCGGAGCACCGGGCCCGCCAAGAACATTGAAACGGCTATTTGCAATCTAGGTTTGGATGGTCTCCTGGCTCATCGCCAGTAGTGCGGCCTGTTTTGTGCAAAACCTGGTTGAACTACCCGCCTGAGTTGAGGGTCTCTAATGCGGACGGGCCGGTCCTGCAAGAATGTCGTTCATGCGTGAATTCGATGTCAACGCAGGGAAATTCCGAAGTCGGTCGGATATAATAGGGTATAACCAAGTCATACTGCGGAGGTCGACATGAGTAAATCGTTGGTTCGACCGGTCGCGATCAAGTTGGATATTACGACGCA
>JAJZAN010000100.1 GCA_021799435.1 Bacillota bacterium
AATGAAAAAGGCCAACAAGAGCGTAATCAGGTCAGCGTAGGTAATGAGCCAGCGCATCATGCCGCCGCCTTCGCCACCACCTTCTTCTTCGTGCTCCTCCTCGATCATGAGACTTGGACCTCCTCGACAGGAGCCACGGTGTCATTGTTGGTGCTGTTTCCGGTTCCGGGTCCACCCGACGGTCGAATAAAGCTCATCAGCTTGTCCCGCAGCATAGAAGGAGCCATCCCCTGCTGAATGGACAAAAGTCCCTCGAGCGCAATCTGGCGCATCAAGGTACCATGCTTGGCCTTGTTTTTTAGGTTCCCGGCCAGCGGCAGCCACACCAAGTTGGCACTAGCCACGCCATACAGGGTAGCAATAAAGGCCAGACCAATGGCGGATGCCAGCTGGTTGGGATTGCCGGTCAGCTCGCCCAACACGTGGACCAGCCCCATGATGGTCCCCACAATCCCCATGGTCGGAGCGTAGCCTCCGGCCGCCTCAAAAATGGACGCCCCAATCTTCTGCTGGCTGGACTGGGCGTAAATATCCGTCTCCAGCATCTGCCGCATAAAGGTGGGGTCGGCATTGTCGACGATCAATTGCAACCCCTTCCCAAGGAAGGGGTCGTTGGCCAGCGCGATTTCTGGTTCCAGTGCCAGCGCTTGCTGACGGCGGGCGATGTCGGTGTAGCGAACCAACTGCTCAATGAGTTGGACCGGATCGAAGGTCGAGCGCGTGAGTCCCATCCGAAACAACCGCGGCACCTGTTTGAGTTCGTCTAATGAGAAGCCGACGGAGGTGGCTCCGATGGTCCCGCCAAACACAATCAGCGCGGCGGTGCCCTGCATCAGAGCTCCCGCTTTTCCGCCTTCAAGGACGAAACCGCCGACCAGGGCGATGACACCAAATATAATGCCGCCTAAGGCGCTGACGTCCAACCGCATTCCGGTACCCCCTACATCCAGATTCCTCGTTCTGCAAAGGGCACAGCCCGGTAACGATTCGTTAAGCCGCCTGTGAAAAGGTCATATTCCTCCGGAGTGGCAAACCCCCGTCGGATAATCTCCCGTCGCAACCGAATGGGATCTAGTTCAATACCATTTAAATTGTCTACTCCAATGTAGTTGCCGGGGGATAATTGAATTTGCGGAACCCAGGTGCTGTCGCTGGGCAGGTACTCGGCCCGGATATCAAACATCCGCCGGTTCCCTACCACTTCCCATACGCCCGTCCAAGTATGGGGTCCCAACACAACGTGATACATGCTTTCACGGTTGCGTTCCCGATTCGGTTTCATGATGTGCTTGCAGAAGATAGGTCCTCCCACGGTCGCGTCGACCTGGTACAGCACATGGGTTAGGATGAATTGCAGCAACTCATCGCGGGTCGGTTTCATCATTCCGTTGGGGAAATAACGATCCGACTCACTCCGCCGCCCACGCCGCTTGCTGCGCGGCCGGGTAAAAATCGGCGACGACATTTCGACAGCTTGTCCGTCTTGGAAGAAAGCCAGCGATTTGCTCGACATGATTTACCCTCCCCATGTCGGAATTTGTTTTTCCGATATTTCACCTTTCGACAGCGCCCATCCATTTCCTTCTTTTGGATGAAGAATTTACTAATTAAATTGGTGGGCAAAAAGCCACTGTTTCATTGGGCTTTCGTCTGCCGTCGGCTGAGCCAGAAGGCCAAAAAAATGTCGAATCTTTGAAGGTGCCACCACGGTCGCCATGGTGCCGAAAATCTCCTCTGGAGGAACCCCGCGCAAGGAGGCCAACACCTGCTGCCAGGCTGGACGATAGCCCGGCACCTCCTGGATTAAAGCCAACAGGCTTGCCAGGGCTCGTCGCTTATCACCCGCCATAAAGAGGGCCTGTCCATAGTGCAGCCGGGCCTGATACGAGGCGTAGCCGGGATCGAGATAGGTCACAAGAGGCTCATCGCATGCCTGCGCGGCCAAGAACGCTTGCAGAGCTTCGTCGTAGTGACCCAATCCCATGGCCGCACGCCCCCGGATAACCTGGGCGTCGGCCCAGTTGGGGTGGTCCTCGAGGACACGCAAAGCGGCTTCACGGGCACCTTGGTAGTGCACTTCATCCAATCGCGCCATCATCTCCAAGCCGGACCCCATGCGCCGCACGACGGGAGGAAGGTGGGGCGGCACGCGATGAAGGTGTCCTCGCATGTCCTGGTGGCGGCCCAAGGCCCAATAGAGATGGGCCAGCCGCAGATGGTGGGGCCAATGCCGAGCCTCCACTTGAGCGGCCTCTTCCAGCGCCCGGCGAAGCCGCTGAGTAGCCAAGAATGTGCTGGCTCGGTCTTCGAGGCGAAACACATGCGCGTCGATAGGCCGGACCGCATAGCCGTACTCCATAAGACTTCCTTGCAGTTGCGGCCAAATGCGGCCCGTAAAGCGAATGTTCGGATCGCGGGGCACCAAGCGAACAGGCTCCGCTAAAATCTGACCCCGGAGTCCAGTGGCCACCACGACGCGAAATACTTCGGGGTTGTCGGGATCGAGCGCCTCAAGCAGGCGGGTGCGATCCTCGGTCACAAAGGATTCGTTGCCGAACAGAAGAAAGGCCCAAGGGGTACTAATCCGGGTCAGCACCTCGTTGCGCATGGTGGCGAAGTTCCCCCAGAACGGCACACGCAAGACGTCGGCCGGCAAGTCGGCCAGGTCTTTGGGCTCGTAGGGGCAAAGGCCTTCCGGTGCCACAATCAGCACCTGCTCGGCCACGTTGGAAGCCGAATAAACCGCATTCTCAATCTCGCTTATTGTATAAGGCCACGCCTCAATCACAGCCGTAACTAGACTGCGCTTGTCCTTGTTGTCAAAATTCGGCAATTTATTCGCTCTCCCTCGACAAACTTTTTCGGAGAATTCATGCCATTGGCAGAGTTCTCCTCTTTTAAGGGCACAAATTTCGCAGCGCATTCCAACACAGTCGGGAGGGCAATGAGGATGCACGGCTTAACATGCAACAAATACCCCCGGATTGCCGGGCCATTGGAGAGAACTCTTTCAAAGTGTGGACCTCATCAATTAATGGACCACGGACCCAAACCAGAATGATGCTCACGTCGCCGCCACGGATGCCTCTCTATACCAATAGCTCGGCCGAAAGTACGTCGCTAAAGCGTAACCTGGGACTGACGCCCGAGAGAGCAACTGCTTCACTCCTTGAAATATTTGGGACCTCGGTTGCGTACTCTGCAGGCCACCGGTTGGCCAGCGCCTTTCGACGGACTGAATCCGGCATCGCCAGGGACTGCCGTCGCCCAGCGCCAGTCTCGTCATTCGTGCGCTCGTCAGTTGCTCCGGAGCAGGAAATTCCAGGCATTCTTCGTCCGTCTGGTTTCTACATAGCTCGGACCATCATCACGGAATCGGGAGAATATCATGCGAACAACGAACGTACTGCTCCCCCATGTCGCAGGGGCCGCGGCCCTGTTGCTGATGACTGCCGTCCTCCTTGCGGCAGCACCTGCCGCGTTCGCCAGTAGTACTGGCGGTTCTGGAGGTATCGCAGGTACCGGCGGCAATGGCGGGGCCGGCGGTTCCGGAGGTACGGGGGTCAGCGGCGGCAACGGCGGGGCCGGGTTCGGAGGTGCTGGGGGTGCCGGACATAGCGGCTTCGGGGATCCTCCGGGAGTGACGCCTGAGCCCGTCACCGTGGGTAGCGTTACGACACAGGTCATCGGCAACCTCGGCTATAACCCGGTCACCGCTATTCAACGAGGCGCTTTTGGCGGATTCGCCGAGGAGCGAGCCGCTATCGTTTCCGGCGTCTCCCTAACCGGTGAAGGATCCGACTCCCCCTATCTCGTCGCGATTATGGACGGATCTGGCGTGGGCTTCGGAGGGGCTGTCTCGGCGGTGCAACAAGGGCAGTTCGCAGCGCTGTACCAGCAGTTAGGCATTATTCCAACTCCGCCGGACAACACGGTGAGTATCGCTGCGGGGGTAAGTGCCCTGCGGGACGCAGGGGCATCGAGTCTGGCCATCGAAAACTACCTGGTGCAGCTGGATGGCTTCTCATGGTCCGCCGCGCAAGCACAGGCGGCGGCCGGATTCCCCATCACAGCCGAGATTTAACATCGGGGGTCATCAACATCTGGTTGTGGCCGCACCACTGGTCCCACCGATCACACGGTCGGCCTACCCGCGTTGCGCTCCAGTTCCCCCTAGTCCTGCGGGTAGTTTGCGCCGGTGAATCTAAAAAGGCGTTTCGCCTCCGTTTGTTGCCTGACCCCAAAGCTGTGCTGTGAATGAAATCCTGGCCAGGCTGACATCCGCGCCGGTCAGATCCATGGCATCCAAAACCGTCATCATGAAGTCGTCGTGAGCAAAACCTTTGCCAAATCGACACCCGTTAAAAAACGCTGTCCTCAATTCCGTCCCCCTGGACGGATTGCTGAGTTTGGTGCAGTAACTCGGGATGATTTTCGTCCGGTGGTGGCGGTCATCAATTGGCCAAACACAGACAGTGCTCAAGTGTTGTCGCCGGCAGCCCCGCTCTCCTTATAGTACTCTTTACCCTTCAACTTTACTTCCGGCAGGAAGAACGTCCCGATGAAGGTCAGAATGGCAAACACCAGGCTGACTCGGAACAGGTGTTGAATCCCATATGTGAGCGACGCTTTGACAGCATCCATCAACTGCAGGTACATCCGGTGTCCAGCAGGGCCGTACTTGTTAAACTCGGTCGAGATGGCCTGTTGGGCTCGGGCCGTCAACATAGCCTGGGGATTGATGCCGGCCAGCTTCCCTTCCAAGTGCTTGAGAGAGGCCGGCAAGGTCTGGTGCAGTTTGTGCTGGAAACCTTTATCCAGAATGGATCCGAATATGGGAGCCGCAATCACGCCGCCGAGGGAGCTTACAAACTGCTGGGTAGAGTTCACGGTCCCCATCATCTTATAGGGAAAGACGTTCTGGACCACCATGTTCATCAGCGGCATCAAGGCTCCAATGCCGATTCCGAGCACCACCATATCCACCATCACCGTGGTCCATCCGGTGTGAACATTCATCTGGTTCAAGAGCACCGATCCCACCACGATAATGGCTCCGCTCACCCAGGCGAGATGCTTATAACGACCAGTGCGGGACATCATCTGGCCGGATACCATGCTGCCCACAATGAATCCCACCATCATCGGCGCCATGACCCAGCCACTGCTCTGCGCATTGAGGCCAATAACCCCCTGCACAAAAATCGGCAAGAACATCAAGCTCCCGAACATGGTCATCCCAATCAAAACGCCGAGAATCAGGGAGGTGGTGAAAATGCGGTTTTGGAACAGACTGGGTGTCAACACCGGGTCAGGAGCGCGGCGTTCCCACACGACGAAGAGCGCCAGAACAATCGCGCCCCCCATAAAGAGTCCCAGTTCCGCCGGCGATCCCCAGGCATATTTGGTACCGGCCCAGGTGAACCCCAACAACACGGGCACCAGCCCGATCACCAAAATCACCGAACCCGGCCAATCCACCTTGACCTGGTGTTCCGCGCGGACTCGGGGCAACGTGAGAATCACGCCAATGATGGCCAGCACAGCAAAAGGCAGGTTGATATAGAACACCCACCGCCAGGAGAACGAGTCCGTAATCCAGCCCCCCAAAGCCGGGCCCACGATGCTGGAAATGCCAAACACCGCCATCATCACACCCATCCAACGAGCACGTTCTTTAGGTGCGAAGATGTCCCCCACGGTGGCGCGCGGCATACTCATCATGGCGCCGGCGCCAATACCCTGAAAGGCCCGGGCCCATACCAGCTCCATCATGGAGTGAGCTTGACCCGAAATAGCAGACCCAATGCCGAACAGCACCAGACCAAACAGGTAAAAGGGCTTTCGTCCGAACACGTCGGACAGTTTCCCGTAAATAGGCACGGTCACGGCGGACGTCATCATGTAGGCTGTAAACACCCATGCATAGAGATTAAACCCGCGCAGGTCGCCAATAATGGTCGGCATGGCCGTCGAGACGACAGTCTGATCCATCGATGAGAAAAACAGCGTCAGCAAAACGGTGGCAAAGGCCCACCACCTCAAACGGCCGGTAATTTGGTTTGTTGTTTGGACTCCTGCCGTCTCAGCCATCGTGACACCCCTTCCGGCAGTCTCCACAGTGCGGCGACGCCCGTCGCTTGGGAAAGAAGGTGTCCCTGACAGCATCCAGGAACCCCCGCCCGCAAGACCGGGCTTAGTATGCCCGCCGGCGGAAAAAGCTGTACTCCTTGCATAGGCCGAGCATGTTGGAAAAAGACCTTCAAAGAGACTTGGAAGTGAAAACGCACCGACGGCTCGAAATCGATCGTCTTGGTCGTACCTTCTTATGAGACAGGGTCGTTGCGTCGGTTCGCTCGATGAACGTCATAACGCCGAGGACGGTTAACGCCAGAAATGTCCGAGGAGGCGATTCCCGGCCCAACGCACCAGTACGCGGGAGATTCTCTCGCGAATAGGTCGGATGGTAAAGAGAATGCCCAAAATACCGGTCAAGGGACCGGGGGTAATCATAAACGCCATAGCGGTCACGAGGATGGCGCCCTCGCCCATGCGGTGGACGGGAAACCCTTCCCGGCCCCACTCGTCCCGTACGGTGTGCCACCAACTTCGCCAGCTGCGACGCGCCAAATAGGCGCCCACGAGGGAAGAGGCAATGGTCAGCCCCAGGGTAAACAGCCAGCCCAAATAGTGGGCCAGCACAAAAATTAACACCAGTTCCACCAGTGGAACCACTAAAAACGCGATAAACATCCGCTTTAACACGATGGCTCCCCCTATGGTGTGACTGGAGGTGCCGGCTCTGGACGGCCCGGCAGACCGTTCCACAGCCACCAGGCAATCAGGGCGGTGCAAAACGTGGCCAAGACCAATGGGCCGTACGCCCAATGCCGGAATAGAATCCCCCCCGGCAATGGCGCCAGCGCGCCGGCGAGTTCGGTCACCAAATTGAACAGCCCATAGGCTGTGCCTGTCTCACCCGGCCTGGCTATGCGTCCCACCGCCACGCCCTGCAGCCCTCGAGAGCCTTCCCCGACGCCACGGACCAAACCGGAAAAGAAACCCCAGCCCATGCTTTCAGGAGCCCACAAAAGCGCCATCCAGCCCACTACCAGGAGCCCCAATCCCGCCCCCAGAGCTCGAGGGATCCCCGTGCGCTCGGCCAGCCGGCCCCACAGCGGACCGGTAAGGGTGGCCATCAAAATCGCGACCGAACCAAGAATCCCAATGGACTCCACCGACAGATGTCCCACACTTTTCCAATAGGGTACCACAAAAGGCCATGCGATACCCTGGACTATAGCCAGCACCGCGGAAAAGAACAGCCACTGGAAGAAACGCGGACGATTGCGCGGCCGCCATTCCGTGCGGATTTTGGGGCGGGGCGCTGGGGGATGCGGCTTAATGCGCAGCATAAAGATTGTCGACACGGCGTAGATGGTCCCGGAAATAAAAAACACCACCGAGTAGGAGTAATGTGATGTCAGGTAGCCACCCAGAGCGGGGCCCACCACCATTCCGGCTCCGAACACGCTCATCACCACGTTGTAGGCGGTCGAGAGCTGCTCTGGAGGAGCTTCCTCTACGATGACCGCCTGCATAGCTGGCGTTGAGAACGCGGATCCAAAATACAGGATCACCCCGGGGATGAGAAACTCCCAGTGAGGCGCTGCCGCAAACATAAAGGGGACTGGGATCGCCACAATCCAGCCCCACAGAAGAATCCTGCGCCGATCCATGCGGTCCGACAGCCAACCGCCTGGAAACACGACAAACGCGGTCATAATCCCGGCCAAGGTCGTCAGTAACCCGATGATAACCGGCCCGCCACCCAGCTTTTCGATATAGAGGGGGAACAAGAGCCCGTAGAGGCCGAATCCCAATCCCCAAAGCCCCTGCGCCGTCGTCATCCACCAAAGATCCGGGGTCATGCCGAGCCGCTTGTTCAACGCAAAAACCACGCTCCTCCAGCCATTGAGGCCAAAATCACCCATACCGCTGGCACCTTCAGGAAATACATTGCAGCAAATCCTCCAGCGAAAAAGACTGCCGGAATCACCCAATGTTCCTTCGGAAACGAGGACGGAATCAGGTCGATGATGAGCAAGAGCAACAGGACAATCACGATGGGTTTGACACCACGAATCAGTCCCGCCACATACGGATTGGACTTATACACCAACAGCAGCCGATAGAGCCCCAGCATCAGCACCAGCGATGGCAAAACCACTCCCAGCAAAGCCGCCACCGCCCCCATGGTGCCACCCGTCTGGTACCCGATAGACGCGGCCAGCTTGGTGGCGATGGGACCCGGCAACGCGTTCCCGACCGCTAGCATCTCCGCGAACTGCTGGTTGGTCATCCAGTGGTTGCCGTCCACGGTCACCGCCTGAATGATGCCGATGGAGCCCGGTCCACCCCCATAGCCCAAGATTCCAACCTTAAAAAAGCCCCAGAAGAGCGCCAGCCATACCTTCATTTGTGAACCTCCCAAAGAGAATGGCAATCAATTCTCGCAAGGGGAGGCGGAATCCTCTTCTCCATCCTACGTCCGAGCCCATGGAATTAGACATGCTAGCCTGCTGGGGAGCATTTGCCTCCCAGGATGGTGCTGCGCCGGCACTTCTTTTGGGCATTCTCACGATTCCCAGGGCCAGCCCGGTAAGGCGAACCAGCCAGGGTAGGCCCAAGGGTCTGCCGACCCAAGCGGAAAGAGTCAGCCCACGTGAATCCCGTCATCTAGGCATTGAGGGCATCCGACACGCGTCCCCGATACAGGAGTTTCGAGAATCGCGCGCGTGGGCACCGACGGAGGTTCACCCTTGGGGGAAAACACCATGCCCCAGCGCGGAGGGTCATTCGTCGTGGACGTAGGAGGTGAACCTGCAGGCGCCCGTTACTGCTTAACTGCGAGAAAAAACCCCATTTCCGAATGGACCTCGAAAGTGCCTTCGCGCTGAATGACGGCGTCAATCCGGGCATGCAGCAACTCCAACGCGCGACTGCGCGTGGCGGGATCGTTCGCCGCGTCACCCAGATGGTCCCACAAGGGCCCGGACGCCATGTATCGGACAGCGGGAGATGCCGAAGGAAAGCGGAATCCGCCCGGAAAGGTGTGGGCTAGCGGCGGCGTCGGGAAAAATTGGGCCCCATTGGCAAGATTGAAGGAGAGCGGGTCATTCAGTCCGGACAACGCGAGCTACAGCGTTGCCGAGGTCCCAGAGCTCGCGATAGGGCTTGGGGGCATTGTTCGCCGCGGTGAGCACCCCACCCGACTGCAGCACACGCCATCCCTCCGCGAGCGCCTCCGCGATATGGGGAACATGGTTGAGCATCATATGCATGCCCACCCATTGGAACGCCCCATCGGCGAAGGGCAACTCCTCGGCGTCGCCAGCCAACGCCTGCGCGCGGGCATCCCCGTTCAGGGTACGGGTCAATGCGCTCACCATGCCTGGGGACTCGTCGAGGCCTGTGTACCAGGCGTCGGGGCCTAGCTCCCGGCGGATTGCCCGGCACCAATTCCCGGTGCCGGATCCCACGTCCAAGACAGCCTCAGGGCGCGGCGCGACGTCGCGCATGGCGCGTGTGATGGGACCAAAGATAACCTCCCGGCTACAGGTGCCATACGTCCGGTGCGTCTCCAGGCGAATCTGCAGCGCCTCGTCGGTACGGTACTGGCGGGGGCCATGGCCAGATACGGCAAATCACTCACGGGCCTCACCTCATCGCGTGCGTGGTGTCTTATCAAGCGACGACAGTATCCCATGGATGCCGGCATTTGTGACCGTATTCACCTTGCACGATACGTCGAGATGCTGCGCCCTGTGATTGGGGCCATGCCCGGACCAAACGATAACCGCATCGTTCGATCAGGATGGATACCGGACGACACCGGATTAGGTGTGGGCGCCTCTTCTGATGGGGCTGAAAGGGTTAGAGTTCCGCGACTCCAGGAACTGATGACCGGATCCGTGTGCGCATTTGCACGGGGGCGGCTCGACCGGATTGAGCCATCCCCATGGCATGGGATCGCGGGCCCGCGTTTCTGCGATGAGTGCGTACCAGCAACCCAAACTTAGCGCGAGCGGCTCTTCAAGACCTCTCGGCTGACGGCGCTCAAGGCATCCCGATCGCTCTCCGAAAGCCGCCAGCCCATGGCACCGCCGTTTTGCGCCGCCTGACTCACCCGGGTCGCGCCCGGGATAGCAAATACCCGATCACCGGGTGTGGTGATAAGCCAGTTCAGTGCCACCTGGCCCGGTGTCACATGATACTTCCCGGCCATGGCTTTCAGGGCCGCGATCAGGGGCTCTGACCCCTTGAGGGCACTGGGCCGAAAGTGCGGGTCCATGCGCCGCATACCCGAGACTGAGGTGCCGGGCTCGTGAAATTTGCCGGTCAGGATGCCTTGCGCCAAAGGCGAATAGGCAATAATGCTGATGCCCAGTTCTTCCGCTTTGGACAAAAGACCGTTGTCCTCAATGCGTCGGTCCAGCAGGTGGTAGCGCACTTGGTTGGAAACGAGCGCATGACCGTGACTCTTTAACGCCCGATGAGCTTCCGTCATCTGCGCCGCCGAGAAATTGCTGACACCCGCATGCTGAATGTGGCCGGCATCAATCAGGCGAGCCATAGCCTCCATTTGCTGAGATATCGAGGAGCGAGAGTAGGGCTGGTGAATCTGATACAGCGTAATCCGGCGGCCGTGCAGACGGCGCAGACGCTCATCAATGGTGCGCGACAAATTGCCCGCTGATCGCATCACCGGCCACCACTTGGTGGCAATGAGCGCGTTCTCCGGCGAGGCCCCAAACGCTTCCAGAGCGTCGGCCAAAGCCTCCTCCGACTTGCCCTTGCCATACACTTCCGCTGTATCAAACCAGTTTATGCCGTGGCGAAGGGCCTCTTCGACGATGGACATCATGAGGGCAGGAGCCAGGCGCGGCCAAAACTTACCGACCATGCCCTGCCCTTGGCTAAATTGCCACGTGCCAAGTCCGATCGGCGAGAGCCATGTATCACTTTGACCCAAACGGTAACGCGGGCCGGAATTTTCTGGGATATCGTTCATGAGGTTCATTATATCGGGACCGGAAGCTGGCGTCATGCCTTTCCGAGCCGCCCTCGTGAAAAACATGTAATGCCGGGCTTCCCGAGGGTTCGGAGAGCCTTTGCGAGAAAACGTGGCCTTACGGGGTATCCGAATTCGGCCCCGCACCGTTGGTTCCTGGAGACTTTGGACCCAGGGGTTCCCCGAAGGCGGACTGCAAAAGCTTAATAGGCAGGCGCGCCATCCCCTCCATGGCCCACACGGCTTCGTCCACGCCTTGTGCCCAGGCCCCCTTTTGGTTTTGCAACTGCCGACGGACCGTCCGAAAAGGTGAGGCCACCATCGTATCCACATACCATAATTCCTGACGCACGGCTTGATTCAGCGAATTCACGGAACCGACGTCGGGTTTGGGATGTTCCCGGAGCGGTTTCGCCGCGTGCGTCTTTTTGAGTTGCTGGGATTCGTTGCGTTCGTCCATGATGTCCCCTCTTTTGGCATCAAATTTACATGCCTAGGCTTTCTCGATCCGTGCCATCCTATACCCAGCCCGGTCAACTTCCTCGTCCGGTATCATAAAATAGAGACGACGCCATGTGGCAGGGTTGAAAGGAAACTCTAACCGAGGCGCCGCGACTCGAAAGGAGCTTTCTCGTGTACCGACAAATGTTGAAAAGCAAGATCCACCGAGCCACCGTGACTGAGGCCAACTTGCACTATGTGGGCAGCCTGACCCTGGGCCACGCTTTGTGCGAAGCCGCCGATATTATGCCTAACGAGTTCGTTCATATCACCAACATCATGAACGGCGACCATTGGGTGACCTACGTGATCGAGGACCGAGAAAACCCGGATTCGCTCTGCCTCAACGGCACCGCAGCACGTCACTTTCATCCTGGGGATCTGGTCATTGTGATGGCTTATGGACAGTATTCGGATGACGAAATTCGCGCCGGATTAAAGCCCCGGGTCGTATTCGTCAACGAAAAAAATCACATAACCCAAGTTATGGCTGGTGAGGAGCCCTTCAGCTTTGGCCCCGACGGCGAGTGATGTGCCTGCCTTCCGGAGAGTCTAAAGGCGGGCATCGCACTCTTCAGAAGGGGAGGCCGATCTATGTCAGTCGTCGAAGTGAAGGTACTGCCCATCGGAACCGATGAAGCCAGCATCTCCAGCTATATCGAAGA
>JAJZAN010000014.1 GCA_021799435.1 Bacillota bacterium
CAAGGCATACGCCGCCACCGGCAGTACGGCATGAAACGCCAGAGATCCGATAAATGGCAGATTGAATCCCGGGCTCAGCGCCCCGTCGTACGGTGCCCCGAACGGGAAAATAGGCCACAGGGTGGTGAACAGGAACGCCAGCAGCAACGCCATCACGAACTGTGGCACCCCGTGCAGCAACGATCCGCTCACCGTCAAGAAGTTGCCGACGCCGCTGGACCGTTTCACGGCCGAGATGACGCCGGCGGCAACGCCGAGGATGAAGCTCGCCACCACCCCCGACAATACCAGGATGATGGTCCAAGGCGCGGCGCTTAACACGATGTGAAGCACACTCACACCCTCATAGGAAATAGACTGGCCCAGATTGAAATGCATCAGTTGGACTAAATAATGCAGGTACTGTATGCCCAGAGGCTGGTGAGGGATAAACCCGTACATCACCCGCACCTCGTCCGCGGCTTGAACGGGCGTCATGCCGCGCGTGATTAAAGTGTTGTATTCCGCCTGCACGGGATTCCCCGGCATCAGGCGTACCAGGAAGAAGGTAAAGGATGCGACGATGAACACCATGACGGCACCACCGAGGAGCCGCCGTATTAGGCGAATCGCTTCGCGCACGATATCCCTCCCCCGGGGCTGGTCATGGGCCAGCCCCCTCTGCTCTTATTTCTTGGGTGTCAGATAACCTTCGGACATCCACACCCCAGCCGGGTTGTACATGAGTCCGGCGTTGTGCACGGGGAAGTTGGAAAAGCGTGAGGTATTGACGAACTGCACCAGCGCATAGTCCCACAACTCGATGGCGGGCAGGGTTTCATTAGTAGCCAGGGCCAACTGTTGAACAAGGGGCTTCTCTTGCGAGACCGACGACAACTCCGTGAGGTTGTGCGTCAGCACGCCCGGCTGAATGCTTTGACCGCCCGGCAACGTGACCTGAGCCGCGGTGTCGAAGAAATTGTCCTGATTCTTGTTGCCGGCCGGGTAACGCTCCAAGTGGGTGCCCACGAGGTGATACCCGTCATTGACTCCGTAAATCAGACCGTAGGCGTTCTGCGGCGTGGGACCCTCGGCGTCTAGATAGAAGGACAAGGCGTATTGTCCCGCCTCTTGATTCGAAATCTCTTGCGAGTAGCTCGACACGATGCTCGGTGAGGCAGGTATGCCGAAGTTAGTCAGTTCGCTGGCAATCACCTTGGAAGCGGCAATCCAGTCGCTAAACCCGTTGACGGTGTAGATAGTGATGGTCCAAGGCTTGCCGTTCGGCATCATCCACTTGCCGTTCACCTTTTTAAATCCGGCTTGCGTCAAGAGGTGGGAAGCCTTGGCCGTGCTCGGGGCGTAGGGGTTGAGCTTGGCGAGCTGGGAGGGCGTCAACCATTGTTGTGTGGCCGCATTAATCATTCCCGTCTCATACTTGTCGGGTATGCCGCTCACCCCCTCCCCGATCTTCTGAACCTCCTGGCGGTTGATAATGTAGGCCAAAGCCTGGCGCACCGGGGTCATGTTGTAGGGATAGATGTGCTCGTTGATCGCCAAGGCCGCGGCAATCACAGCCGGGGTAATCACTTCCTGATTGCCCTTCGTCTTGAGGATTTGGGACAGGATGTTGGTCGGCATGGCTGTGTACGGACCGAAGTCTAGCTGCCCGGACTCCAAGTAGTTCCAAATCTGCTGGTTTCCGGTGTAATTCCGCATCTCCACCTGTTGTACATGCACCTTGTTGGCCGCGTAGAAATCTGGGTTCTTGACCAGGATAGCCTCACCAGGGTTGAGACTCTTCAGTTTGAACGCTCCCGCAGACAAGTCTTGGCTTCGTGGCGGGGCATACGCTGTGACTTTTTTGCCCAACGCCGTCAGCTTGGCAGCCGCGCTCTTGGCGGTGGCCAACTGGGCGGAATTGTTGCCCGCATACTGCGCGGTGTTAATGATTGACCAAATGTTCTTGGGCAGGACGGGCGCGAACTCCGAAGCCGGCACGATGGTCTGCTGCAGGAGTTGGTTTAAGAACAAGTGGAAATGATCGCCTGGCAGCTGACTGAACTGCACCGTATGACTATCGATAATCTTCACGGATCCTAAGTCAAACGCTTGCGCATTGCCCACAGCAAAGGCCAAGGCGAAGGAGGCTTTGACATCGGACGCCGTCACGGGTTTGCCATTGGACCATTTGGCATTGGGCTCAAGATGCACCGTCACCACAGTGCCGGCCGGGTTGACCGTCCACGACTGGGCGAGGCCGGGAATGAAGCTGTTCGGGTTCTTGACCGAGTTCGTAAACCACGCCAACTGCCACTGGTCATACCCAATCCAGGTGTTGCCGTTGGGATTATAGGGATTGTAGGGCGCTCCCTCGCTGATGGGATGGGACTCGTTTACCGTGGTAAATGTCGCGCCGCTGGACGATGTGGTCTTACTGGGACCGGAGCCGCAGCCGGCCAACGCCACCGCCAGTGCGGCCGCGCTGGCAATCCCGATTGCGTAACGCTTCATGCGCATACCTCCTCGTTACCGATTGACGCTGCAGGGCACAAGCTGACTATTCTTACTTATGTTGGACAGTCAGCCTGTCATGACAAACTGGGCCAAAATCGGGGGACGTGAGCGCACGCAAGATAAGCAAAAGTCCCCACATTCGCATGCAGGGACGCTAGACGTGTACGGTTCCGTATCACGACCACGCGTTACAGGGATTTGGCTTCCGAGCTTGGGTTAGATTCCGACACTGCGTCACGCCCCGCTTCCGTCAGGCGGAAACTGCGAATCCCCGGCACCAGCAGCGCGGCCGCCAAACACGCAGCCATCAATCCCGCCGCCAGCCCGTAGCTGCCTTGGGCTCCGATCGCGTCCCCCAACGCACCCACGCCGCCATAGGTAATAGGAATGGCAAATCCGTTGAGGACTGTGGAGAACGATGACACGCGTCCCAGTAGTTCCGACGGCACGATGGTCTGCATCATGGCGCCGCCTGGCGCGTTGGCTGCCACCAATCCGATACCTAGAAGCAGATTGCCGACATCGGCGCCCAAGGGACTCGGAGACAGCGCTACGGCCAAAAGACCCAGCGTTTCAATTCCCAGCGCGGCCGCCATCGACAAGCCCATCCGATTAATAGTAATCATCCCAATCACGATGCCTCCGGCCATAATCCCGAGCCCGATGGCCGCGTCAAAAACCCCGAGGGCGGCGGATCCGGCGTGAAACGTGTGCCGAATCAACATGGGAGGCAGGACATTGCTGGGACCTAGAGCAATGTTGCTGACCATGCCAATCCCACTCATGGCCAATATCACGGGACGTCTGCGCATCCACTCCCATGCGGCCCGCGCACTCGCGACAGCGGACGGCGACGGCTGACCTGGACCAGCCGGTGATCGGCCGTGCTGGTACGAGATGTGGGCCACCCATAGAGCGGAAACCAAAAAAGTCACGACATCCGCCGCCATAGTCGGTACCGCCCCCGCCAGGGCCACGATCACGCCTGCAAGGGACGATCCGACCAGCCGGGCAGCTTGGCGCGATGTGTGAAACAGAGCATGTGCCGTAAGAAGGTCCTGGCGCTGGACAATGTCCGGAAAGAGGCCGGAGCGGGCAGGGTCGTAGAACGCGGACGCGGCCCCCATGAGCAACATCCCGCTCGCAATCACTGAAAGGCTTGCCACATGGAGCGCTACGGCGCTGGCCAATAGCCCGGCCACCATAGCGGACGCGGCGTTGGACGCGACCATCATGCGCCGGCGATTGAGGCGATCCGCCAACACCCCGAACCAAGGCGCCAACACCACCTCCGGAAGAAAACCTACGACCACCACCAGACCTATGGCCGTTCCCGACCCTGTTCGCACGTATACATACCACATCAGCGCAATTCGGAAGAAATAGCTCCCAAAGGCGGCCGTTGTTTCACCCAGCCACAGTCTCCGAACATCCGGATAGGTCCGGACGACACGCCAGAATGCATCGGCCTTCATGTGACAGCCCCTCCTCCAATTTTGTTCTATATTCATCTATTTATTCGTTTCATCGTGATCGAACTTCAAGCGAAAAAATTTTAGCTGCCCAAAGCGCTGGCCAAGGAAGCCATCAGCCGGGACAGTTCTGATCGATTGAGTTCGTAGGAAACCCGGTTTTCCTGGCGCGTAGGCGTCACCACCCCCACGCTGGACAGAAGCGCCACATGGTGTGAGATGGTGGAGCTGCTCAGGTTTAGGCGTTGCGCCAACTCAAACCCGAAACACGGGCCCGCGCTGAGCGTTTTAATGATTTTGATGCGTGTTTCGTCGGCCAAGATTTTCAGCGCCTCAGCCATATCGGGCTGGCTGCGATCGGCGTAATGGGTGCCATAGACGGTGATAACGAGCGGATTCGCCTGATCATGATAGGAGGAGAATGTGTCCACGTGGTAAAAGACCGACGGAGCTGCCACCAGGGTGGTTCCCACATCCTCCACGAACGTTCCCGTCAAGTACGGAAAGCGCTGCAGAACCCCACGGCGGTTTTGGATGGTGCCCAATTGTTGAATGCTGGCCTCCTGCAAGAGACGCAGCCGGTCCCATTCGTCGGCAAAGTAACTATCATAGCAAGCGCGGACCAGTCGGATAAACTGCGCTTTGGTGTCGTCCATGCTCAAATACAGGTAGGCCAACTTCCACTTCTCCAACGTCGGCAGGCTGGCACGCTGAATATACCGGCGAACTTGTTCTGCATCGGCTGCATCATCAAGATCCGATGCAACGTAGCCGGTCTGAACAAGCGCAGCAAACAGCGTGTCGGGCGATGACTCCTCGAGACGCGCGACGAAGTGATCAACCGTGTCCCATGCGTTGTTCACCCAGGCGTAGCGGATCATGGCTAACCCCAGATAGCTCTCGTAATCAAAAAAGACCCGCAATGCCTCCCGGGTATCCACGTCCAAGACCTTACGAACCCGATCGACCCACAGGCCCAAGTCAAAATCATCCAGCGCCAGCGCGGAATCGGAGCGGGACAGGCGCTCATGGGACTGCAGGCGGAACATCGACGCCAGTAATTCGAACACCGGCGACCGAACTATGAACACCCCTGGCAAAACCTCGCCCATCCGCTTCCCCTCCCACGTCTCGCATGCCCATAGTGTATTGAGTCGTTCGACGCGTGTCAAACGCTTAGTTCGACGAAATAGGGAATACTGCCTCAAGGGTTCGGCGCGGCCATTCCGGGCAACACTAGAGAAAACTCCTGAGGAGGGAGACTTCGATGTGGCTTATCGTTGGCCTGGTCCTGGCTACGTTCGCCGTGGTTGTGGTGGCACTCTACTGGTTTGTGTGGACGGACGCGCGCAAAAAGCTGCGGTGAGGAGACCGGTCAGAATCCCATCCAACGCCAGACCCGACGCGTGACAGGCCGATAAGAGCGAAGTTGATAGGTTGAGGCAGTGGAGGCATCCAAATAAAATTCCCCAGAGGGCAGAACCCGTCCATAGTTGGCAGCGTAGACCGGAACGGCTGGCACAGGAATGTCCGCTATCAGGCGGCCATTGGGCTCCGCGACCAACACACGAGCCTTATGCGGCACGTCCATGTTTATCACCATGTAGACTCGTCCTCGGGAATCCACTCCCAAGAAGTCGCTGCGCAAAATTTTCTCCGGGCTTTGGATGATGAGTTGTCCCAACGGCATGCCGTCCTGCTGATAGATGCGCAGGGAGCGCGAAGACGCCCCCAGCGGCATCGGCTCAAGATACAGGTGGCCATCCGGAGCCACTTGGAGATTTTGGACGGGCAGGGAAATGTTGCCGCTGCCGAGCGGGTTCAACACGCCGTGCCGACCCGCTCGGGCTTCTGCCAGGGATCGAATCAACTGGCCCTTCATGGAGTATTCATCGATGCGCGCTTGAAAGGTGCCGTGCCCAAAACGCAAACGTTCCACCAAGATGCGCTGTCTCGGGGCCAAGGCAATGTGCCACAAGGCATCGGTATAGCCTTTGGGGCCGGAAAATCGAACAATAGACCGCGCTCGGTTCTTCTCAAAGGACCACACGGTGAGTTGGCGGTTGTCCGCGGCCACGATTTGGTTGTTGGGACTCAGGGCGATGTCTTCAATCATTTTACCGAGCGCGGGAATTTCGGTCATGCGGCCCTTGCGAAAGACTAACAGCCGTTCGTGATAGGAATCTGCCACGACAACCATGTGGGCATTGACGGCAAATGTCAGAGGACCGTAGAGCCGACCGTCAATGCCCATGGCTCGGCCCGCACTGTCGGCGCTATTGCCGAAGGGCAGTTTTACGACCACTCCTTGGCTTTCATAGGCGGTCACCGGGACCCGCCGGAACCCGGAGATTCCCAACAGAATCGCGAGCAACAACGACCCCATCACGAGAAACTTAGCGCGGCTTGACACCTTGACCCCTCCCCTAAGAGAAGGTATTCGTCCATGCCCTAATTAGACGTAGAATGGCAATGATGGGTTAGACTAGCAATGAGTGGAGAGGAGATGTCGGGTGAGTTCGTCATCTGAAGGCAATAGGCTAAAGCATGTGATATCGATCGCAGCGATCACCCTGTGGATGGGCTGGGCCTTTCAGCGAATCTGGTCAGTGGTGTCAGACGGTCACGTGCCGGCCGCATACATCCCTGATTCCGCGCAGCACCTGGCGTATTCCGACATTATCGCCCTCTATCGGACGCGGTTTCTTTATCAGCACACCTTGCCCTATATCCACAACCGCATCGAGTATCCCGTCATCATGGGGATATTCATGTGGCTGACATCGCTGCCGCATGGTCTTTTGCCATATTTCATCATCACGTCCGTGGTGCTGTACGCCATGGCGCTGGTCACCTATTTTATGCTGCATCACTTGGTCCCCCAAAAGGCTGTATATTGGGCCGTGCTGCCGCTGTTGGTCGTGTATGGGCTCCTCAATTGGGACTTATTGGGGATCGCTTTCATGGTCGTGGCGTGGCGCAGCTATCAGGTTCAACATTGGCGGCGAAGCGGGGTCTGGTTCGCCGTTGCGGTGTTCACCAAGTTGTTTCCGGTGTTCTTCCTGCCCTTCATTGCCGCAGAACTCTGGCGCCAAGGCCGCACTCGGCAGCTAGGGCGCATGGTATGGGCTTTCGGGGCGGCATCGGTCGTCATGAACGTTCCCTTCATGATCGCCAACTTCCCCAATTGGGCGCTTTTTTACACCTTTAACGCCGGTCGGGCCTTGGGCGCCGACATTTATTCCAATCGCTGGATCCACGGCATTCCCATCTCGACCGCCAACCTGTTCTCCCTCTTGGTCACGGTCATCGCCGTCGTTTGGCTTGCTCTGCGGGTCTATCAGGGCGGGCGAGTCCCGGAGGCGACCGCTTACGCGTTCACCATCTTTCTCTTCGTCAACAAGGTGTATTCACCGCAGTACACCATTTGGCTGATGGCCTTCGCTCTGTTAGCCGACTGGCCGGTCTGGACCTTGCTGCTGCTAACCCTTTCCGGCATTGCGGACTACATCAACTCATTTACTGAAATTCACTTTATTTACACACAGTCGTCGGCGTTGTCCTGGTATACCCGCGAGATATTCAACCTGGGTCTGTTATTTCGTTATTCCGCTTTGGTCATCGCCGGTTTGGGCGCCCGCTTTGCGACGGCGCCGCCGAGCCGCTATCCGGCATCCCGTTTATGAGCCTCGCTTCCGGAGAATGAAGATTTGCTCGCCATTCATGGTCGAGCCTTTTTTCCCGGTCTCATTGGTGGGACTGTTTTCTTTGGGCATCCGCTTGGCGGGAATGATGCGCGAAAAAACCGCTTGAGGTTCCAAGCCATAAGGCTCCGAAAGCTCCATAATAATGCGGTCCGTGGCTAACTGAACCCCTTTCACCGTGCGGTTTCCCACCACCCAACACTGAAATCCGCCGGGGCGCAGCACCCGGGCCAATTCGACCAAGGAGCGGTCGAGGTCCTGGTAGAAGGTCCACACCTCGCGGGCTCGAACCGGATCTCGGTCTCCAATATCGGTCAGCGCTCGCGTTAAGACCGGCGAGGCCAACTCCCTGCCCCCACCCTGCTGCGGCTTGCCGCCCAGCATGGCCTGGTCCAAGTGCCGGGGCAACGGATCCACGGGTTCCGCCAAGTCCAACCACTCCAGAGACAATCGCGAAAACTGGCCATATGCCACAGTGGTGCGGCTGTCCCCATACGGCGGGGAGGTCACCATCAAGTCAAAGACGCCCTCTTCGAATCCCAGTTGGCGGGCATCAAACGCCTGGATGTCCGCCCTGGTTCGGGGGCGCTCATAAAAGCGCGCATTGCCCCGCAAGTTTCGCTCCAAGGTCTTGTGAAACACCCCCAGCGTGTCGGGATTCCAAGACTCGAGCCGGCGGTCATCCAGCCGATACAGCTTAAACTCCGCATTCCGGCTGTTGGAGACCCAGCGCACGGTGTCGGAGAAGGCAACCCAAAAAAACGGCTTTTGGCTGTCTGGCACGCCCTCTTGGATAACCCGCTTAAGCCGGACCAAGTCGTTAATGACAGCCGGCTTAAACCAAAACGTGAGATTCTTAAAGTCCGGCCAATCCCTCTCATCCACATGCAGCCCAGAAACCTGGCGTGTCAGCGCGGCTGCCGTGCGGTGGAGCACCTCCGGCTCCCAAGCCGTCGTCTTGGCTCGTGCCAAGAGCCGTGAGAGCGGATTGAGGTCAGACCCGGTCACGGCAAGACCGGCCAAGATTCCCTCCACTAAGCTGGTCCCGCTGCCCATAAAGGGATCAAACAGAGTCCGGATGTCGGGATGGCGGTCGCGTACAAACTGAATAAGGCTTCGTGCGACCTGTGGAATCATCATCGCTGGATAGGCGTGATAGCCGTGAGTCCATTCCTTGGTATCAACTGATGCAAAGTCCCAATAGCCCTCCGGGAGGGCATCAACGGCCCGCTGCATCTCCTCGTTCGTTTGGAGGGGTTCAGACACCGACACACGTACCCATCCCTTCTCGTCAATTCTCTTCAGTGTAGCATGCAGGTCCAAGCGTCACTCGCCCTCCACCGGGGATTCCGATGGAAACCTCTCGTCTAGAAATGAGGCATAAAACCAGAGATAGTCCCGTGCCCGCGTCAATGCAACGTAGAGCAGCCGATCGCCCTCCGCTTCTTCCCGGCGGCGATGGTCATCTTCCAATCGAGCCCACTCACGGCTCAGCCAAGGCTCTTGTCGGAGCGCCACGGCTCCGAGCCGCGGGTTGTAGTGAATGCCAGAGTCTAGGGCCGTTCTTTTCGGCTTCCAGTTGGCGACAATCACAAACGGCCACTCCAAGCCTTTCGCTTGATGGACCGTGGACACCGCGACTTCCGATTCGCGTCCCGGGACTCGCGCTTCGTCGAAGGGCACCTCGTCCAGCACCTGGCCGCTGAACCACCGGGCAAACTCGAATATGCCCCAGCGGTCCCCGAAATCTCGGCATAACTCCCGCATCTGCCGAAGGTTGGCTAAGGCTGCTCGGTCCTCCCCCCGTTCCAGGACGGCCGGCAAGGCGCTGGCCGCCATGGCCCAGTCGAGCACCGTCTCCGCGTCAACCCGCCAAAACTTGTCGTGCCATGATTTTAGCCGGTGCCACCACTTGAGGACCGCAGGATGGCCGTGATCGGTCTCTCCGTACCGCCAACTGCCGCCTTTTAGGCGATGGTCCGCCAACTCCTGATGGGTCAGACCCACCCAAGGCGACAATAACCAAC
Source organism: Bacillota bacterium (assembly GCA_021799435.1). Lineage (GTDB taxonomy): Bacteria > Bacillota > Sulfobacillia > Sulfobacillales > Sulfobacillaceae > Sulfobacillus_B. The sequence continues at coordinate 9,700 of JAJZAN010000014.1, forward strand.
CTGCTGCTGCCAGCGCGTCTTCGGGATTCGCCAGAGCCTGAAACAGGTGAAAGAGGCCCCGAATTTCATCTTGCTGAAAAAAGTTCCGACCGGCCTGGGCCGCCACGGGGATATGGCGCGACTCCAGCGTTTGGCGATAGATGTCGAGCCCGGTGCGCTGGGGTATGATGAGGGCAATATCCTCCGGCAGGATAGGCCGCTCGCCGCGCCCGTCCCGGACTGGCCAGCCCTCCCCAAGCGCTCTTTCAATCACGTCGGCGATATCCTCGGCTTCGGCACGGCGCTTTTCGGCCGCACTGCCCGCGGGGCAAAGCTGTTCGACTCGAAGCCGCGTCCGATCGTCGTCGGGGAAGTGGGGATCGAGGGCCCTAAAAGGCGGAATGTACGGCACCTCGGGATTCGGCTCGAGCGGCCAACGCGCTTCGAACAACTGATTGACAAAATCCAGCACCGCCGGGACCGACCGGAAGTTTTGCGTAATCGGGATGAGCCGCCCGCCCGTCTCCTCCACCTCCCGCCGCACGGAAGCGTACGTTTCGACGTCTGCCCCCCGGAAGCGATAAATCGACTGTTTAGGGTCTCCGACCAGAAACAAGCGCCCCTGGTCGTGGGGGTGCAAGTGATCCTCCCCGATAGGAGACACCAGTCGGCGGATGACCGCTGCTTGAAGGGCATCAGTATCCTGAAACTCGTCCACCATCACCAGGTCGAAACGGTTGGCCAGCGCCTGGCGGACCTCCGGCCTGCGGGTTATCCGCTCCGCCTCGATCAGCAAGTCGTCGAAAGTGAGGGAGAGCGCCCCAAACCTCTGACGGCGCCACAGGGGACGAAACTCCCGGCCAATGAGGGAAACCCACTCAGCCAAATAGGCGTCCGCCATCTGCTGGCGGATTTGAGCCAACGCTTCGCGCAGCGACTGAACCCATTCCTTTTGTTCAGTCAGCCAGTCCGGATGCGCCCAGTTTTTCTTGTTGCCCTTAGGCGCAAGCCCCCGCGTCCATTGTGCCAGCATGCGCGGCCATTCCCGCCGGGGCATCTCCGCCAGCCACTCGATTTGCCGATTGATGTCCTGAATTTGGGTCCGTCCTGGGTCGGCGGGCGACGCGTCGAGGCGGGCTCGCTCAGCCAACTCAGCAGCGGCGTCCCGAAACTCGGCGACAAATCCCCAGAGGTTCGGAAAATCGGCATTCAAGTCGGGCACGTCCCACCATTCGCAGATTTGCTTGGCCCAACGTCGCAAGTGCGGCCAGCCAATCCCCGCGTGCAGCAAATCCAAGACTACCGGTTCGCGTTCCGGATCCTGCACCCAGTCCCGAAAGGTTTCCTCCCAGAGCCGATCCGTGTCGACGGCATCCATCACCTGAAATCCCAAGGGGATCCCATAGGCCGATCCAAACTCCCTCAACAGGCGTTGGCAATATCCGTGGATGGTCGTGATGTGAGCGTCCGGCAAAGACGCCAGGGCCGCTTCCAGCAGGGGTCGCGCCCACTCCTCGGCCGATTCCAGCCGCTCTTGCAGACGAGCCTGAAGACGGTGGCGCATTTCCTCCTGGGCCTTATCCATAAAGGTAATGAGCAAAATGCGGGACAACGGCACCTGACGGTGCACCACCGTTTCGACCACCCGCTCCACCAACAGCGTGGTTTTGCCGGTGCCAGCGCCTGCCTCAATCAGGAGGTTAACGCGGGCCTCGAGCGCCTCGTCACGGGCCGCCTGGTCAATCGGCATCCGCATTGTCCTCACCCCCCTCTCCCATCCACAAACTCTGGTAGTCCGGATCTTGACGCGCTTTGACTCCTGCATATTCGGTCACCCGTGCTGGACATACCGGCTTGAAAGCGCACATGCGGCAAGCATCAGACCGGGGATCCGGCACAGGCCGGAATTGCCCCTGATCCATCCGCTCCTTAATGCCGGCCAAAATCTCATCGACTTGACTTCGCAGTGCGTCCGCTTCCGCCTGGGTGACCTGCCGGCGTCCATATTGAGCCCGTTGGCTGACCCCGTACAATTCCGCGGTCACCGGAGTGCGGTAGCGGTGGTACAAGGCGTCTTGATAGAGCAGCAGTTGCAGATTGCCGGGGCTCGGCTTGGCAGGATTCGCCAGATGTCCGGTCTTATAGTCAATCAACCGAAGCCCGCCGCCCGGCATCTGGTCGACACGGTCCACCCGTCCAGCCATGGGCCATATCCGCTCCCATGTGAGGTTCATTTCCACGTCGGCCGCTTGCCCTGGTGCCCAGCCGTCCCGCAACAAGGCTTCATAGAGCTCCGCCGACAGCCGATCGACTTGATACCGAATAAAGAAGCGGGCCACACTGGGCGGCGCTGGCAAATCCCGAACCGCCGTTTCCACGGCCGCCTGGACTGCTTCGGGCGTGAGAATCCGACGTTCTTCCACCATCACCTCCAGAGCCCGGTGCGCCCACTGACCTGCCATGGCGGCATCGACCTCGCGAGGTTCGTCGTCAACCGGCGAAATGCGCAAGAGACGCCCCAATAAAAAGCTCAAGGGACACTTCCCGAAGTCTTCCAATGCTGACGGGGACAAGCGGTGTGGCATCAGGGCCGATGCCGTCTCTGGGGTGAGATCTCCCGTATAGGCCGAATAGCTTGGTGACTCGCGCCACTGCCGATACCAGCCTTGCAGGCGATCCAGGTCGCTTGCATCAACGGGCGGCGCTTCTGAAGGCGCCGCGTCCTCCCAGCCTGCGGCCTCCACATCCTCGACGTCCGCGGTCGCCCACCGCTTCAGACCGGCATCGTTCAACATCTGCTGGAGAATGACGGCATCCGTCGCGTACCCACGGGCGCGCCGCACCCAGGGGCGAATAGCCCCATCCTGATCGAAGGGGCTAGTCCGGGGCGATCGGGTCGACCGCCCGTGAGCCATAAAAAGAACCTGGGCATTGGGAATCCAGGCTGCCTCATGCAGCGGTAAAACGGGCAGTAGAGAGCTCGGGGGCTGCTCTGGCGACACAGCCGGGATCTGGGGCAACACCTGGGCGGTGGATTCTGGCTGGGGTGGAAACCACGCATCCCAGATCTGAATGTCCTGCGCCCAACGCGACAAGTGCGGCCACTCGACCTGATGTGCGATCCGCGCTTCCTCCACCAACCGTCCTAAGATCGCCCATGAGGGCGCTTGCATGGCGCGCTCCCACCATTGGCGGGCCCAGTCGACGGAGACGCGCCCCCTGACCGCCTGGTGCCAATGTCGCTGCACCGCTGCGCCGGAATGTCCCCGGCTAGTTTCCAAAAACAGCGGCCATAGCGCCTCCTCCGTCGACCGCTCAACATCCACGGGAAGACCGCATCGAGCCAACGCTCGGTGCAAGCGTCGCGCATCGCGCTCGTCGGGGCTGACGGCAACCCACCCGTGGTCATGAATTTGCGGCGCGACCCACCGCGCCAGGACATCCAAACTGTCGAGCCCCTCGAGAGCGGATCGGATGCCCAACGTCTCCCCGGCTCCCTGAGGTTCTGGGAGACTCACTTGGCGAGCACGCCAGCGACGCAATGTTCCCGCGTCCACCGTGTTTGTGAAGAACCATGCCTCCACGGGCCCCTTCTCTCCCCACTGCCGCATCAACTCAATGAACGGAGCCGTCACATCGGAAAATCCGTAAACGAAAACAAATCCACCGGATTTTGCGGGCACTTTCCCCGTCTTAAGCGCATAGTCATACATGCGGAGTGCGTCCGCCCCGCCCCGGTTCAACTTCTCATCGAACCATTGCCAGATCCGATCCCATGGCAACTGTCCCGATGCTTCCGGGGAAATAGCAGCGACGCCCGCACTGCGGCCTTCCTTCACCAGTTCGGCCACTGCCAATGGAAGTCCCGGGGTTTCGTGCCACGGAGCTGGAAGTTTCGGCATATATTGCGACAATATGTACCAGCTAGCGCTGGGCAATGGCATGATATTCTGAGGGAGCATCTCGGTCAACCAGTCATCGACGGCCAGCGCGGGCGGCGTATGTGGCAAGCGCGCTAGCAGAGAGGCAAGGCGCCGGCTGGGCGTCATCACCATCGCAGCGTTCCGCTCGCGCGGCGCCAAGGATTCCAAGCGAGCTGCCCAATGCCTATGGACAGCCGATGGCGATCCGGTGTAAACGATAATTGACAAAGTTTTGACCTCCATTGGAGGAATTCGCGGCTATGGACGTTTTACCTGCCGGAGGTGGGTCATGATACGAGCAATCAGCTGTGATTTGGATGGCACTCTATTGGATCGGGCTGCGCACATTCGACCCGCTTCTGCCCGGGCGCTCCTGCACCTCTCCATGGAAGGCATCATGGTGATTCTAGCCAGCGGCCGAAGCTACAGAACGGTCGTGTCGATCCAAAAGAAACTCGGCGTCCGCGGTCCTATCGTCGCCCATAACGGCGCCTATGGGTATGACACCGCACTGCGTCAGGAATGGCACCGTCGCGCCGTACCCGCGAAGCGCGCCCGACAACTGCTGGACTGGGCTGACCACAACGCGGTCATGATGCGTTGCTACCTGGGCGTGGACCAACCGGTGCTGTTTAACCATTTTGACCTCGCACATCAGCTCTGCTGGCTGAAACCGGAGGATCGCGTGGTGCCCGACCTGACCCGCACCTTGGACGCCGATCCACTGGAGCTGTTTCTCACGGGCCTCGATGCGGTCGACAAGTTGACCGAGACATTTGGGCTCCGAGACACCGACTACGAGTTTACCATCTTGCCCCATGTCGGCTATCGGGAAGTCAACATCTGCGCACCGGGGGTCGACAAGGTGGAGGCCCTGGAACAATTAGTGCGACTCTGGGGCATTCGGCGTGATGAAATCCTGGCTCTCGGCGATGGCCTCAATGATGTCGAGATGCTGCAATGGGCCGGCCGCAGCGTGGCCATCGGCGACGGTCACCCCTTAGCGCGGCAAGCAGCGGACTTCGTGACCACCCCCGGTCACCCGGAACCCGTGTTGGAAGGACTAGCTTGGGCCTTTCCCCATTACACGCTCTCGGCTCCCGCCAAGAGCGTCTGAACCAACGCTTCGCCTTCGGCACTGAGAATGGCGGCAGCCATCGTTTCCAAATCAGGACTCAACACACGGTCGGCATCCCAAGAGGCTACCCGGTCACGCACAAATTGATAGACGGTGCGGCCGGCGGCCGACAGCTTTTCCGGCCCCACCAGGTCTGCCGCTTGAGCTCCGCAAATGAGTTCGATGCCCAGCACCTGGGCTGTATTGTGCAGAATGGTATGCGCCTTGCGGCCCGCCGTCGTTCCCATCGAGACATGATCTTCCTGGTTGGCCGACGTGGGAATGGAATCCACACTGCTGGGGTGGGCCCAGACCTTGTTTTCCGACACGAGACTGGCGGCGGTGTATTGGGCTAGCATGAGGCCCGAATTCAGGCCGCCCTGTTCCACCAAAAACGGCGGCAGACCCGACAAGGCTGGGTTCACCATCCGCTCGATGCGCCGTTCGCTGACATTGGCCCACTCCGCCAGTAAGATTCCCAAGTAATCGAGTGCCAGTGCCACCGGCTGTCCGTGGAAGTTGCCAGCCGACACCACTTCCCCGGCGTCGGGGAAAAACAGCGGATTGTCAGTTGCACTGTTGATTTCCCGACCCACCACCTCCGCCACGTGCGTCAGCGCCTCACGACTCGCCCCATGAATTTGCGGCATGCACCGAAGCGTATAAGCATCCTGCACCCGCAGCACGCCGGGAGCCGTGGTCAACTGACTACCCGCCAGCAAATGCCGAAGATGGGCGGCACTCTGGATTAACCCCGGATGCGGCCGGACCAGAAACACCTCGGGACGAAACGCGTCCGGGATCCCCCGCAGTACTTGAAAGGTTAACGAGCCGGCGATGTCCGCCCAGTCCCCTAGGACCCGAGCCTGGTGAACCCCCAGCGACCCTAGAGCCGTCATGGCTTGGGTGCCGTTGATGAGCGCCAGACCTTCCTTAGCCTCCAGTACCACAGGTTCAAGTCCGGCACGCCGCAAGGCTTCTCCGCCTGACATGACCTCGCCTTGCAACCACGCCCGGCCTTCCCCCACCAACACCAGGGCCAAATGCGCCAAAGGAGCCAAATCGCCGCTGGCGCCGACCGACCCTTGTGAAGGAATCATTGGCGTAATCCCGTGATTCAAGAGATCCAAGAGACGCTCCACCACGATCGGGCGCACCGCGGAGTACCCTTTGGCCAGCGCGTTGGCTCGCAGAAGCACCATAGCTCGAGCAACCTCAGGCAAAAACGGCTCGCCCACTCCCGCGGCATGGCTTCGGATGAGGTTCAGCTGCAGTTGGCGGCGATCCCCTTCGGGAATGACCACATCCGCGAAACGGCCGAACCCGGTGGTCACGCCGTAAACCACTTCCGCTTCATCGAAGTAACGCGTCACCATAGCACGAGAGGCCGCCAGTCTAGTGGCGACCTCTCGAGGGAGTGTTGTGGGTTGATGATGGACGGCCGTACGGTATACCTGGTCGATGCTTAGATGCTGGCCATCAATGGCTATGGGCTGCATGCGCTGCTCCTCCCTCACGCGGCGGCAAGATCACGGATACGGCCCGCGTCGATTCTTTCAAATGCTCCTGCCGCGCTTTTTCCAAGTCGTCCACAGTAATCTGGTGCAAAAGTTCTGGAATCAAGGCCAAATCAATGCCGCGAAAATGAAAAGCATTGAAAGCATAGGCCAAATCCTCCAGGTTCTCGAACAAACTGACAAATTCGCCGATCTCTTTTTTCTGGAGCCGCTCTAAATCCTCGCGCTTAAATGGCTCGTGCGGCAGACGCTCCAACAGCACCGCCTCAAGCTTCGCCGGATCGGGCGTCTCTCCGCCGAGCATGCTCAGACCATAGGTCGCCGCGGACGTATAGTGCGCATAGAACCGCTCACTAATGAGTCCGGACTGGTAGAGGTCGTTATAAAGCTTTGAGGCGGGGCCCAACAAGAGGCTCCACATCATGCCGCGAATCATGTCATGACGGAGCAAGTCGACCCCTGTGAAACCGACTTTCTGGTCTTTATAGCCCATCAACCACAGTGGGGCGGACACGGGCATCACTTGCTCGATCCGCTTTTGTGCGACATCATGCGGCTCTTCGGGGAAGATCCGGCCGATGCGCCCGGATGGCTTCAAATGGCGCGCCTTCTCCACGTTGGCCACATAGTCGATAATGCGGGCCGTTTCCACGTCCCCTGCGACAAACATCACCATGTTGCTGGGATGGTAAAAGGTGTTGTAGCAGACATATAGGTTGTCGGGCGTAATGGTGCGGATAGATTCGACGCTGCCGGCGATATCCAACCGAACCGGATTCTTTTGGTATAGGGCATGCATTAGGTTGGACCGCACCCGATCGCCGGGCATGTCGAGGTACATGCGAATTTCTTGCTCGATGATGCCTTTTTCCTTTTCGACGTTCTCAGGCGTGAAATGCGGCTCTTCCACGAGCCGCATGAGAGTATCCAGACAGGCTTCAATCTCACTCGTAGCCGAAAAAAGAAACGTCGTAGACGTGTATTCGGTGTAGGCGTTGGTGTAAGCGCCCAACTCGGCGAACCTTTCGAACACATCGCGCCCCTCGGGCTTTTCATACATCTTGTGCTCGAGAAAATGAGCAATGCCATCGGGCACGTCCACTTTCTCCCCGGTATCGGGGCGGGTGAAGTGGCTGTCAATAGAGCCGTAATGGGTGGCGTAGGTTGCATAGGTCTTTTTTAGTCCAGGCTTGGGCAACACCACAATCTCTAAGCCCGAATCTAAGGTTTCACGGACCGGCAGCTCGCCCAGTTGCTCCCACATTGTTTGGTTACGCCCCATGCTGGCCATCTCCCTCCGCCGTCAAAAAGTAGACCGTGTCCAATTCCACCTGCTGTGCCACCTGCACCACGTCGTCTTTCGAGACTGCCTGCAAAGCCTCGATGAGGGCAGGGCCGGACAGTCCGCCGCCGATTAAGAGGTGCTCTAGTTGGCGGCCGATAAGCTGGCCCGGGTTATCCTCTTCCGAAAGAATGTCGTTAATGTAGGCCTTCAGCGTGAAGGACATTTCTTCGTCGCTAATGCGGCCCTGACGCATCGCTTCGACCTGTTCTTCGATAATGCCCCGAGCTGCCTCATAATCTTGGAACTCGATGCCGGCACCGATAATCATGAGAGCTAAAGCCGGGTCAATGCGGGAATACGCATAATAGGCCAGACTAGCCTTTTCCCGCACATTGATAAATAGCTTGGAATGCGAAAAGGCCCCAAGGATGCCGGAATACATCACCAAGGCCGGATAATGCGCATCCTTGCCGGTCAATCCCGTACGATAGGCTAAATTCAGCTTGCCCTGCCGCACGTCCTGGGATTCGATCACAGTTTGGTTCTGGTGCTTGCCCTGATATGGTTCGATGGTCGTTAAGGGCTTCTTGGCGCCGGACCAGCGTTTCGCCACGTGATTCCGTATGGCATTGGGGTCCACGTCTCCCACCACCACGAACACAAACGGGCTCTCGTCCCGAACCTGCCCTAAGAAGTCAACTAACGCTGGCGACGTCACGCGATCCACTTCCTCAGCAGTTCCCAGCTTTTTCAGCCCAAAGCGTTGGCCATCGGCCACCAGCTCTATCAACCGGGAAAAGGCATACTGCCCTTTATCATTAATCAGAGCGGATATTTGGCGTTTGACGAGAGTTTTTTCCTGCTCCACAACATCCTGGGGAAACGTCCCTCCGACCAGTTGCGGCCGCTCCAGCACTTCTGTGAGAAAATCGAGCGCTGCTCCGACGGTGTCCGGCCGGCCCGGCAAAAATTGCCCGTTTACCACACTGACATGAAAAGACAGCAACTGCTTGTCGCCCAGTTTTCCCACATCCGCGCGAAAGTTGGCCCCATACAAGCTTTCCAGTTGCTGCTCCATCAACACACGGTTTGGCCAGCGTTGGGTTCCGCGTTTGAGAACGGCCGGCAATAAAGCGCCCAAGGCCCGGTCCGAAGGGGACAAATCACGAATCCAGGCGGCATAGATTGTCACCGTCTTAAACCGTTGGGTTGGATAGACGTAAAATCCAATGCCGTCTTCCCACGAACCGACAAATCGATCAGTTTCATCTGACCAGGTCACAACATCGCCTCCTTGGCTACTGTTCCCCCGGCGACGCTCTCTTACTACACCGGCAGCCCGGCGCCCCAGACAATCGCTTTGAGTTCATCCGCCAAGAGCGTTTCCTTCTCCATGAGTGCCAACGCCAACCGGTTTAAAGTCACGCGGCGGTGATTCAGCAGTTCCTTGGCGCGCTGATATTGCTCCGTCACAATATCTCGCACCTCGCGGTCGATGGCGGAGGCCACCTCTTCGCTGTAGTCCGGTTCACGGGCGATGTCGCGTCCCAAAAACACCTGATCTTGGCGCTGCCCATAGGTCATGGGACCCAGTTCATCGGACATGCCATACTCCGTAATCATCTGCCGGACCATAGCGGTCGATTTTTCCAGGTCGTTCTGGGCCCCTGTGGACACTTCGCCAAACACGAGTTCTTCGGCTGCTCGACCCCCCAGTGCCATGGCCACCTGATCTAATATTTGCGAGCGAGTCACTAAATAGCGGTCCTCTTCCGGCAGTGGCAGCGTATAGCCCATGGCCATGCCGCGAGGGATAATGGTGACCTTGTGCACCGGATCGCCATGCTCCACTAACATCCCAACCAGGGTGTGGCCGGATTCGTGGAAGGCCACTGCCCGCTTTTCCTTCTCCGAGATGACTCGAGTGCGCTTCTGCGGACCTGCCATAACCCGCTCAGCCGCCTCTTCAAAGTCATGCATGTGAATGGTGCGCTGATGGGCACGGGCAGCCAAAAGTGCCGCCTCGTTGGCCAAGTTGGCCAAGTCTGCTCCGGTATAGCCGGGAGTGCGGCGGGCGATCGTCTCCACATCCACGTCATTGTCCAGCGGTTTGCCCCGGGTGTGGACCTTTAAGATTTCGGAACGGCCCTTGACATCCGGCCGGTGCACCACAATTTGCCGGTCGAACCGGCCAGGGCGCAGGAGCGCCGGATCCAGCACGTCCGGTCGGTTGGTCGCCGCAATAACGATAATCCCTTCATTAGGACCGAAACCGTCCATTTCCACGAGCAGCTGATTCAGGGTTTGCTCCCGCTCATCATGCCCGCCTCCATAGCCGGCGCCGCGCATGCGTCCCACAGCGTCAATCTCATCAATAAATATAATGCAGGGCGCATTCTTCTTGGCCTGATCAAACAGATCCCGCACGCGAGAAGCCCCCACACCCACAAACATCTCGACAAAATCTGAGCCGCTGTCCGAGAAGAAGGGCACACCGGCTTCACCGGCCACAGCCCGGGCCAAGAGCGTCTTGCCGGTTCCCGGTGCTCCCGACAGCAGGAGGCCCTTGGGGATCTTTGCCCCCAACTCCAAATACTTCTTGGGATATCGCAGGAAGTCCACCACTTCGGCCAGCTCCTGCTTTTCTTCCTCGACACCCGCTACATCCTCAAATGTGACCCGTCTCCGCTCATCGGCCGTATGCAGTCGCGCCCGCGACTTGCCGAACTGCATCACACGGCCGCCGCCCCCTTGGGTCTGGCTGAAGAAGAAGTAGAACATGACCATAATGGCGAGAATCGGGAACAGGTTGGAAATCAACGTGAGCCAGAAGGACGTTGCCGTCGGATGCTGAATGCTGACCGTCACATGGTCCTGCGTCAAGGTGTCGGCGAGCGACGATGAACCGCCGGCTGCATACACCGTCTGAAAGCGCTTCCCGGTGACGGTCTCAGCTGTAACCATGTGCGTTTGCGGATCCAACACCGCCTTGGAGATTTCGCCCTGGCTCGCCATCGACATCAGCCGCGAATACGTCTCCTGGACCGTGCCAGCGCCCGGGCCGGTCGTCAAGTCCCAAAACGTTGAAATCAACAGTAGTGCAAAAATGGCGGTCAGAATGCCCCGCACCCACCGGTTGGTCATGGGGTTCTCCTCTGCTAAAAATTTGTTCCAAATTCGGATCTACATTATAGCATACGCCATTTTTTCGTAGATTTTCACCTGAATCAAAGAACCCGCACCAACCAAGTTTTCGTCCCGTGCTCCGCCCAGGCATCAAAGCTCGAAATCAGGCCCGGAATTCCCAGCACCACGCCGCCCTCGGGTCTCTCAGCCAGAATCGGAAGATGGCGGCGCTCCTCCCCGGGTACCTTGGCGTCTGTTAAGACATCCTGAAGCTTTTTGGAGTGGCCTCGGAGACCCAAGGGACGAATGCGATCGCCGTTCTGCCAGGACCGCACCCAAAACGCAGGCCACCGCTGTTGAGCGATCACCAGCCATCCCGGCTCAACCCGGCCGTCGAACACCGCCTCCCGAATGAGAAGGGTCTTCCCGCCCCATGAAACGCTGCCGGCGCGATCCACTCGCAGCGCCCCCGGAGCCGGATTCCCGGCGGCCGCAGTCCGTTGTTTCACCGTCAGGCCGCCATCGGCTCCCATCCGAACCCGCCAGCCGTCGGGCCAGTCAGAGGCTCCCGCCAACGCGTCTTTCAAATGACGCTCCGTGACCCGTACCCCGCGGCTTTCCGCGAACGTGCGCAGCACGCGGGTCGACACCTCGTCCGGCCATTCGCGCCACCCTGGATCCAAACGAAGCCCCTCCGCCGTATCCCGCAGAGCCCCCGACGGCATCCACTGAGTCAGCATATATTCGATGGCCTGATCATGCTCTTGCGCCCGCTTTGCCAACGTCGCCAAATGCCGCACCGCCTGGGCATTGACCGTATCGGCCAAGAAGGGCAGCACGTCTCGCCGAATGCGGTTCCTCAAAATGCGGGGATCCGTGTTGGTGGGATCTTCAATCCAAGGAATCTCACGGGCCTGCAGATAGGCCGAGAGAGCAGAACGCGGGAACGTGAGCAGCGGCCGCACGATGCGTCCATGCCGTGGGCGCATGGCGGCCAAGCCCTTCACCCCTGTTCCCGCCAGCACCCGCATCAGCACCGTTTCGGCCTGGTCGTCCTGCTGATGCGCGACCACCAGCTTCGCAACAGGTCCCTGCGCCCGCACAGCTTCCAGCAAAGCCTGGTATCTCGCCCGACGGGCAGCCATTTCCATGCTTTCCCCCTCGTGAGGCGCCGCATCGACCCGCGTCACGGCGAGGGGTGCGCGAAAATGCTGATCGAGAATGACCGCCAACTGTTTGGCCTGGGTGCCCGAGTTCGACCTCAATCCGTGGTCCACATGGACTGCTGTGATGGGGCATGGCCACTCCCCCTGAATGGAAGACAAAAGAGCCCAGAGCGCCATCGAATCGATGCCGCCGCTCAGCGCCGCCACGAGAGGCGTGCCGGGCTCCCACAGCGTGCGCGCTTGGTGAAGAAATGCTCGTTCCAACGCGTCCTTTTTCATGGGCTCAGTGTAGCGGATTGGGCTCGAAAACTCATCATGGGCGGCCTGGGGCACGGCCGCCCAGGGAAACAGGGGTCACGCGCTGCCATTCCCGGACTGGGCTCTCTGCCTGCCGATCATAAGCGGGCACGGTGTTGGAAGCTCCCAACACAATCACCATCACCAGGGCGTCATCGCGACCGTCCTGACTATTTCCCAACATGAAGCTCAGGATCGTTTCCGCCATCGTTTCTGCGTCGGTGGTGGGCATCTGCTCCAACAGTCGCTTCAACCGTTCCTCCCCGTGGTCCTGGTCAACCTCCATGACCCCATCTGTCACCATGACCACCACATCCCCCGGCTCCACAGCATAGGTCATGGGCTCAATGGACACTTCCTGCACGATCCCCACCGGCAGGCTGTGCCCTTGGATGGCAAATACCCGTCCCCGCCGGCGCACAAACGTGGGCGAAGCGGCCACCTTGACTACCTCCATGAAGCGGGCTTGGCGGTCCAACAGGGCCAAGTCCAAGGTGGCAAAGTGGTCGTCTACGGAGCGCAACAGCAACGTGGTATTGACAGCCCGCACCGCTAGAGGCTGCGAAAACCCCGCCATCAGAAGCCGCTCCAGGAGCGACATGGCCGTTCCACTCTCCCACGCAGCGCGGGGTCCCACGCCCATGCCGTCGGAAATGCCAAATACCACTCGATCACCCGACAATTCGGCGATAAGCTCACTGTCACCGCTCACCACGCCCCCTTGGCGCGGACGCTTGGCCACTCCCACCTGATAGGGCAGGGGATCTACGCGCCACTTGGCAGAACGGCGTTCGGGTTCCTTCTGCACGTCCTGCGCCATTTCTGACACCAGTTGAGCCAGCCCGGTCAGCTGCAACTCAGCCAAGGCTCGGCTCTCCTTGATGCGAAGAGCAAAGTTGGCGCGCTCCTTTTCCCGATTCATGGCCAAGTTCGCCGCATGGGTCACGGCATCCGGTCGGATGCAGCGGCGTGCCAGATCACCCGCCAAGTCCTCTGCGGTGACCACACCCTCCTCGGCCTTGGCGCTCAGATCGATGAGCCCGCGATAGGAACGATAAAATTCGTCTTCCCAGCAGTTGCGGTACAGAGAACACTTTTTGCAAACCGAATCGACCACCGACTGCACCAAATGGGTCTCAGGTGTCGCCACCTCTTCCTCGACGCGAAAAGCCCGAGCCATCTCTTTCATCACGGCCGAAATCCGTTCCATGCGATCGCCCAGCATGTCCCGAGCCGACGCTCCATTCAAGGATTCCGCCCATTGTCTAGCGGCAGCCACGGTCCGATCAGGCAATGCTTGGAAGAGAACCCCAGCCGCCGCCAACGACACCCAAAATGGCTCCAGGGGGGCTGGCATGCGGATAAAGATGGCGTACAAGAGGACGCCCAGCACCAGCCCGACGGAAGCAAGCCGCCAATGGCGAGACTCCAGCCACCCAGACAGGAAACCTCCCGCGACCATAATGCCGACCAAATCAGTGTAGGTGCCGCCCCGAATAGACAATGTCACGCCCAGCGTGGCCCCAGCCACGGCCCCGCCGGCTGGTCCCTGCAAAGCCGTGGCGGCCAGCATCACCAAAGCCCCCAAGAACAGACTGGGATTGACCTCCAGAACCTGGTATCCCGCCAATCCCGCAATGAGGCAGCCCAGGGACGTCAAAGCCAACACCCACGTGCGGCGATCCACGTCTCCGGCGAGGACTCGGTCGAGTTCCCGCGACAAAAGCCAAAATAAAATAATAGAACCTGCTGCCAACAAAGCCGCAATGATGGCCAAATAATTGGTCCAAGCTTGTCCTACGGCAAAAACCCCAGCCGCACCCAACGCCAGCATGGGCCATTTCAAGAATTGCCCGCGCGGCCAATGCCACGGCATAGGTACGATCAGCGACCAGCCCAACAGCACCAGCGCAGGAAGAATCCCCACTCCCAGGGCGGTTCCAATAAGACCACCGGCCATGAACGGGGCATACCACGAGCGCCGCTTTTCCCACACCATCAAAGAGAAAATCACCACGAACGGCGCGGCATGATGGTACACAATCGCCTGCCCCAGTATGGCACTCCCCAGCCCCACCCCCAGCCATTCTTTCCAACGGGACACCGCACCGTTCGTCGAGTTTCTCTTTGACCACATTCCATCCTTCATTGGCACGACCTCGCCCGCCATGGATATCCTCCTGCTGCCGGTTTCGATGTATCCTTAATTTACCAGCCAACAACGGACGAAATTGGCACAATCTGTAACTGCGCGTTGAGAAGCTCTCGACAGCACCTCCCATGATCTCGGCGTCCTGCGCATTGGAGACGCAAAAAAACCCCCACTTTGGGGGGCTTTAAGCCGGCGAGGGTTATAAGTCGCCCACGCGCACGCTGTCCAGCACTTGTGTGAGATACGCAATGATCTCGTCTCGCATATCGGATCGGTCCAGTGCTGCATCGATGGTGGCCTTCACAAATCCCAGCTTTTCGCCAACATCGTAGCGCTTACCCACATAGGGCACGGCAATGAGCCCGTCTTCCCGCGCGAGCAAATCCAGTGCATCGGTCAGTTGAATCTCCCCTCCGGTCCCCAGCGGCAAGTCCTCCAGCAGCGGGAACACAGCCGGGTCCAGTATATACCGTCCCATGATCGCCATGGGTTCGGCCGGTGCTTCAGACACGGGCGGCTTCTCCACCAAATGGCTCACCCGCAGGGTGCCGTCCGCTTGCGGCTGCCCAAACACGATGCCATACCGGCTGGCTTCCTCACGCGGAACGGGTTGGACCGCCACCACCGACAGACCAGGACGCCAATGGGCAATCAGCTGGTCGAGCACGGGAGGGTTTCCCACCATGACATCGTCCCCCAGCAAGACGGCAAACGGCTCATCCCCAACATGGCTCCGCGCCGCCAACACGGCATGGCCCAAGCCCTTGGGCGCCTTTTGACGTATAAAGTGCAAGTTCGCCATGTGGCTCACGTGGTGTACGATTTCCAAGAGGTCGGTCTTGCCTCGTTCACGCAAGAACTCTTCGAGTTCTGGGGCCCGGTCGAAGTGGTCCTCGATCGATCCCTTATCACGACCAATCACGACCAGAAAATCATCGACGCCCGACTGCACCGCTTCTTCCACCACCAGTTGAATAGTCGGTGTGTCAATAATCGGAATCATTTCTTTAGGCTGCGCCTTGGTGGCCGGGAGAAACCGCGTGCCCAGTCCGGCAGCCGGTATGACCGCTTTGCGCACTCCCACGATATCCCTCCTCATGGTGTGTCCATTCCTACAGCAAATGACCGTGCTCGCCGCCGTCCTTGAGAGCTTGCACAACCTTGCGCACATCCTGGCTTCGGTCAGGCGACAAGATCAGCACGGCATCCGGCGTCGCAACCACATACAAGTCCTCGACACCGATGAACGACACGGCGGGACCATCACTGATAGCGGTTACATTGCGGGACTCCACAAAAATTGCTGGACCCCGGGCGGCGTTTCCTTGCGGATCGCGCGGCAAAAGCCGTGCCAGAGATGCAAAGGTTCCGACATCGTCCCAGCCAATGTCAGCTGGCAAAACAAAGACCTCGTGAGCCTTTTCCATCACCCCGTGGTCAATAGAAATCGACGGCAGGCTGGGAAAAATTTCGGCCACCTGTTCCGGGTTCTGCGCCAGCGACTCAATGCCATCGAATAGGTCGGGCAAAAATTCCCGCACTGCCGACAAGAATTCCGTCACGCGAAATGCAAACATCCCAGAATTCCAGAAGAAGTCTCCGCTCTCGACCATCTCTTCGGCGACAGACAGAGGCGGCTTCTCGACGAATCGCCGCACGGTCAGAACTTCGGCATCGCCAAAGGCTTGGCCGTCCCGCTCGATGTATCCATACCCGGTTTCGGGATGCGTCGGGACAATGCCGAAGGTATAAAACCCGCCATGCTCTTTGGCTAACGTCAGCGCGCGTTCAGCGAGCACCAAAAATCTCTGAGTCCGCTGAATCGCATGGTCTGAGGGCAAAACCAAAAGCACCGCCTCAGGATCGCGCTCGGCAATCGTTCGAGCTGCCCAAGCGATAGACGGCGCGGTGTTGCGTCCTTCCGGCTCTCCCAAAATCTGTTCTCGCGGCACGTGGGGAAGGGCAGCCGACACCTTTTCCACGTAGTCGACGCCGGTCACCACAAAGGTGTGATTATCATCAATCAGTGCCCCCACCCGCTCGCGAGTGGCCTCCAGCATGCTCTTTTCACCGATAAGGGTCAGAAACTGTTTAGGATGCATAACGCGGGACAAGGGCCAGAATCTCTCCCCACGTCCCCCTGCCAAAATCACAAGCCACCGTGCCATCGGCTATCTCTGCCCCGCCTTCTGATAGGTTTCTTCAAGCGCCGTCAATCCCGACGGAACTGCAAAACCCTCGGCGTGCAGCACCTCTCTCAGAGCGTTCAACAATGTCATCATATGCGATATCTTAGCACCCTGGCCCATAACGCCAATGCGCAAAATTTTGCCCGCCCAGGGACCCAAACCTCCCGCTATTTCGATTTGATATTGGTCCAAGAGCCGCTGACGCACACGCTTGTCGTCCACGCCGTCTGGGATACGCACCGTGGCGACCGTGGGCAAGCGGTGTTCTCGCGGCACCATCATTTCAAGACCCATGGCTTCCAAACCAGCCCACAAGCTCTCCGCCACCTGTCGATGACGCGTCCACACATTCTCCAATCCTTCGTCCAATATCATATTCAAGGCTTCCGCCAATGCATAAATCATACTGATGGGTGCGGTGTGGTGATACGCCCGGGATTTGCCCAAGTACTGGCTAATCGCCGACAGGTCAAAGTACCAGCTTGGTGCTTGGTGCTCTCGGGCCTGAATCCTCTCCAAAGCCCGTGTTCCCACTGTCATGGGCGCTAGTCCTGGAGGGGCTGCGAGACACTTCTGGGTTCCTGAGAACGATACATCAAATCCCATCGCATCCGCGTGGACGGGCAAGCCGCCCAATGCTGTCACCGTGTCAACCAACAAAAGAGCCCCCCGATCGTGGACTACTTCTGCCCACCCGTCAAGGGGCTGGAGGACGCCGGTCGACGTCTCAGCTTTTACCACCGCCACGAGTCGAACTTGGGGGTGCTGATCGAGGGTTTCCGTCAACGTTTTTATGCTGCAAATGCCCCCAAAGGGGATCGCAATGGGCACCACTTCTGCGCCTAAACGGGCGGCTGCGTCGGCCAACCGTTGACCAAAAACGCCTTGTTGCACGACCACGACCACATCACCGGGCTCAATCAACGTCACCAGGCTCATTTCCATGCCGGCACTGCCCGTTCCAGAGACCGGGAACGTCAAGGGATTGGACGTGCCGAATACCAACCGAAGCTGTTCCTGGACTCTATCCACAATGGCCAAAAAAGCTGGATCCATATGACCCAGCAATGGTTGTGCCATCGCTTGACGCACCCGTTCAGACACCGGCGACGGGCCGGGACCCAACAACAGTCGTTCGGGCACCTCGAGCCTTGGCATAATTTAACCCCCTCATGCGCATCAATACCCAGTATTTTACCATGCGAACGGAGGGTGGACGACCAGCTACGGGTATAATGTCCTACAAACCCTCGAGGAGGCGATGGCGAATGAAACGCCACGATTTGGCTCGATACCTGGATCATACCCTCTTGAAAGCAGATGCGACAACGGCCGATGTCGATCGCCTGGTCGCGGAAGCGCTCCAATGGAATACCTATGCGGTCTGCGTCAACAGCGGCTATGTCGCGCAGGTGCACCGTCTGCGCGGCGCCGTCGAGAGTCTCCACATCGCCGCCACGGTGGGCTTTCCCTTGGGCCAGGCCAGCACGGACGCTAAGGCAGCCGAAACCCGGGCCGCCATCCAGGCGGGAGCAGACGAAATTGACATGGTCTGGAACCTCGGGCGCTTTCTGTCAGACGAATGGGATGCGGTCACGGATGACATCCGCGCGGTGGTAAAAGCAGCCGGATCGGTGCCGGTGAAAGTCATCCTGGAAACAGCCCGCCTGGACGAGCGGCAAATGGCGGAGGGCGCCCGGTTGGCGGTCGAGGCTGGGGCTCACACAGTGAAAACGTCCACCGGTTTCGGGTTTCCCGGCGCAACCCTTAAAGCGGTGGCGACTCTCCGACAGGCTGTCGGCCCAAACATCGGCGTGAAAGCTTCCGGCGGCATCCGCACCTATCAAGACGCCATCGCCATGATTGAGGCCGGTGCGACGCGCATTGGGCTCTCCCAAACGGTAGCGGTGCTGGAAGAAGCCCCCGTCTAATCCCTGGGACCCAGCATAACGCCCGACCGAAACGCTCTCGGCTTCCGGAAAATCGACCGGGCTTCAACGCGGCAGTTTTCCTGCCACGACTACAGTGGGGGCGTTTCGAAGCGGGCGTGGCCGGGCATACAGCGCATCAGTACCCCACACACCATCGTCCGCCGCGGCCGAGTCCCGAGGACACCCTGTAACGGATGAGGTTGACCGCCCATGGCCAGTGATGACAACTGTGCTGCCCACGACGGCCGCCGTCATCTTCCGCATATGTCCATAGGGATTCCAAAAGGCTCCCAAATAAAAACCGCGGTACAGGAGCGGAACGACCATAATGGCCGCCAACGCAATCCAACCGCGCTGCGTCCTCAGCAACGGCATGATGTGCTCACAGGGAACCTCCTTCGATGTCCGGAACGCGTAGCCAAACCTGCGGGAACTCGGTAAGCTGGGAAAAACGAATCCTTTAGGAGAGTCCTCAATGAAGGTTCTCTTTATGGCAGGATTCGGCCCCATCGTCCCGCCGGGCCGCCAGTCCGAGGAAGAAGCTCTGTACGACAGCACGCTTGGGCTGCCATTTGAGCGTGAAGGCACATACCTGCACACAGGCGCCATCGAAGGCGTCAAGCATTTTGCTTTGTGGCCGTTGGACCAAGCAGCCGAATCCTGTTTTGGAAAGCCCGAATGGCCGGATGACCTTCCCGTGCCTGCGGCCTGGATGGAGTTCGACGTGGAAAATCTGCAGGAGGCCACGGAAGAATTGGAAGCCGCCGGATACCAGTTGTTGGTCTCCAACCGGATGGAGCCTTGGGGCCAGGGGGTTCCCGGTTTCTCGCCTCCGACGGCTTGTTGGTCGGTCTGACCTACACGCCTTGGATGCGGTAGCGGCTTTGTATTCCCCTCGGGATGATTTCATTCCCGTGTCTGAAAACTGAGAGGATTTCCTTGTCCCCCTCACGAAGTCCTAGGAGAGACTTTACTTTCCGCTTCATTTCAAAAGGGGGTACATCATGTCCGACAAGCAATTGACACCGGAATCCACCGCGCTCCGCTGGCGGTTGGCAGGACCCCATCGCGGCGGCCGTTCGGTCGCTGTGGCGGGCCATCCCACGGATGCCACGACCTTTTACATGGGCAGCGCGGGCGGCGGCATCTGGAAGACCACCAACGGCGGCGTGACGTGGGACAACATATCTGACGGCTACTTCAAAACAGCCTCGGTCGGAGCTATCCAGATTGCACCCAGCGATCCTGAAGTCATATATGTGGGGATGGGTGAATGCTGCATACGAGGCAATGTGTCCTTCGGCGACGGCGTCTACAAGACGACTGACGGCGGACGCCATTGGCAGTCCTTGGGGCTCGAGGAAACGCGCCATATCGCTCGTATCCGTATTCATCCGAACGACCCCGATCGGATTTATGTCGCAGCCCTGGGACATGCCTTCGGGCCCAATGAAGAGCGCGGCGTCTACCGCTCAGTGGACGGCGGCAAGACCTTCGAAAAAGTCTTGTATCGGGACGAAAACACCGGCGCCATCGACTTGGCCATGGATCCGAAGAATCCCCGCATTCTCTACGCCTCGATGTGGCAAGCCCGCCGCGGCCCCTGGAGCATGACATCCGGCGGTCCGGGTTCCGGCCTGTTCCGCTCGCACGACGGCGGTGACACCTGGGAAGAGATTACACGGTTCCCAGGATTGCCAGAAGGTGTGTGGGGCCGTGTCGGAGTCAGCATTTCCGCTGCCCGCCCCAGTCGCATTTACGCCATGATTGAGGCCGAAAAAGGCGGTTTGTACCGTTCGGATGACTACGGCGAAACCTGGCAGCTGATCAACAGCGAGAGCGGGCCACGGACCCGGCCTTGGTATTACACCCACGTCTTCGCCGACCCGGTCGATCCGGAAACCGTCAATGTGCTGGCCATGACCTTCTGGCGATCGCATGACGGCGGCAAGCACTTCAGCCAGGTGGCCACTCCGCACGGCGACCACCACGACCTCTGGGTCGATCCCGCGAACCCGCTCCGCCAAATCCACGGGGCAGACGGCGGCGCTTCCGTCAGCTTCGACGGCGGCCACAGCTGGTCCTCGATCTACAACCAGCCCACCGCCGAGTTCTATCACGTGGAAGTCGACCATCAAGTGCCATACCGCCTCTACGGCGCGCAGCAAGACAACACCACCATCTCCGTGCCCAGCCGCACCCGCCACGCCGCCATTTCAGAGCGCGACTGGTACGACATCGGCGGCGCCGAGAGCGGCTACATCGCGGTGCGTCCCGACGACTCCAACATCGTTTATGCAGGCAGTTCAGGCGGCGGCGAAGGCGGGCGCATTACTCGCTATGACCACCGCACCCGGGAGCAGCGGGACATCTCGCCGTGGCCGGAAAAGACGGCCGGGATGGCCTCGGAGGACTACACCTTCCGCTTCCAGTGGACCTCACCGATAGTGCTGTCGCCGCATGACCCCAACATCTTGTACGTGGCGGGCAACCGGCTCTTCAAGAGCACCAACGAAGGCCGCAGTTGGGACATGATTAGCCCCGATTTGTCGCGCCACGAACCCTCCACCATGGGCCCCTCGGGAGGCCCTCTGACCAAGGACCATACCGGCGTGGAGGTCTACGGCACCATTTTTGCGGTCGCCGAGTCGCCCGTCACCCCAGGCTTGCTCTGGGTCGGCAGCGACGACGGGCTGGTGCACATTTCCCATGACGGCGGCGCCAACTGGCAGGCCTGTACCCCGCCGGACATGCCGGAATGGAGTCTCATCAGCATCATCGAGCCATCACGATTTGACGCCGGCACCGCCTACATCGCGGCCACCCGATACAAAATCGATGACACCCGGCCGTCATTATGGCGCACCCGTGACTACGGCAAGACCTGGCAGAAAATCGTCGAGGGGATCCCGGGAGATGCCTATACCCGCGTGATTCGCGAAGACTCCGAGGACCCGCGGCTCGTGTTCGTCGGCACCGAACGCGGCATGTTCGTCTCATTCGACAGCGGAGACCACTGGACATCGCTCCGGTTGAACCTGCCCGTGGTCCCCATTCACGACATCAAGGTGCACCGCGACGATCTCGTGGCCGCCACGCACGGGCGGGCGTTCTGGGTGTTGGACCAGATTCATCCCCTGCGCCAACTTATTAAAGGCATGGAAGGACCCGTCCATCTATTTGAGCCGGCTCCAGTGGTCCGTACGGCGCCGGGCGGCTCCATCTGGCTTTCGCCCAACGAGGAGCGCTTTCCCGTCCCCGTGATGGAGTGGCCGACCGGGTCGTCGTTCTATGTATCCGAAGCCCCTGAACCGGGTGAGCGTCCGCGGTTCTTGGACGCGGGCCAGAACCCGCCTTATGGTGTGGTTATTCACTATGGCTTCGATGAGGACCAGACCGACGCGGTCAGCTTGGAAATCCGTGACCAGGAGGGCAACCTGGTGCGAACCTTCCGGTCCGACGAGACCGACAAGGCTGAGCCCAAGGTCAAAACCACCAAGGGCACCCATCGGCTTATTTGGGATATGCACTACCCCAAAGGCGTGACTCTCGCCGGCGACACCGAGGGCCGCTGGAACACCGTCGCGCCGTTTGCCGCTCCGGGTACCTATCAAGCCGTTCTGAAGACTACTCATGGCGAAGTCTCCCAACCCATCACCATCCTGCGCGACCCCCGAACGCAAGCCACAGACGAAGACCTCGTGGCCCAGTATCACTTCATGGTCGAAATCCGGGACGAACTGTCGCGCGTAAACCAAGGCATCAATCGCATCCGCCGGGCCAAGAGCGACGTGGATGCCTTAAAGGAACACGCTGGCAGCAACCAGGCGCTCTCAGAATCCGCCGACAAGGTCCTCGAATCTTTGAAAGCGATCGAGGACGAGCTCATCCAAACCCGTGCCACGGGACGGGATGATGACCTGCAGTATCCACCCAAGCTCAACGCCAAGATCGCCTATTTGGCAGAGGTGGCGGAATCGGGTGACTACGCTCCGACGGCTCAGGTTAAGGCTGCGTTCCAAAGTCTGAAAGAAGCCGCGGACGAGCAACTGAGCAAACTGGAGCGCGTATTCGCCGACGAGGTGGAACCGCTTAATCATCTGGCCCAGGAAGCCCGGGTACCACACATTCGCACCAGCGCAGAATAGAACGACGCAAAGGAGACCCACCTCGGCCCACCGCCGGGGTGGGTTCTTCTATGATAGGCAATTGCCCATAATTTCGATCAGGAAGTTCCATCACCCGTGGAAAAGCATCACAATTGATATGGAGGGATTGCCATGAAAACAGCAAAAATAATTTTTTGGATTGGTATCCTATGACTTTATTCAATCGCTGGCGCTCAGCGGAGGCCAATGGAACAATAACACGGGCATCTATCCGGTCACCATCGTCTCGTCCATCGGTCAAGGCGCTCTCCTGGTGGCGGCCGCCAAGGTTATCGAACTCCTGGCTGAGAAGTCTCACCGATAGCCGGGTGCCCGGTCAGGCAACAACCCCATCATCGGAGAATACACCTGAAGAAATAGATTGGTCGTTTCGCAAGTTGAAAGGAAGCCTGCCATGAACTTCGCCATTCTGACGTCCGGCGGCGACGCGCCAGGTATGAACGCCGCCATTCGCGCCTTCGTCCGCCGCGGCATCGCTTTGGGACATCAGGTGTGGGGCATCCCACGCGGATTCGATGGGCTCGTTCACGGGAACCCCGTTCCACTAAACGCCGCGTCGGTGGCGAACATCCTGATGACCGGCGGTACTATCCTGCGAACCTCTCGATTTCCGGACTTCACCCACCAGACGGTTCAGGAACAAGCCCTCGAGCGCCTAAGGGCACACGCTGTCGACGGGCTGGCCGTCATGGGCGGAAACGGATCCTTGGCGGGAGCCGGGCAACTGAGCCGCCAAGGGTTCCCCATCGTGGCTATCCCCGCCAGCATTGACAACGACATGCCCGGAACCGATTACTGTCTAGGATTTGATACGGCCATGAACAACATCGTGGGGTCCGTGGACAAAATCCGCGACACCGCGTCTGCTCATGAGCGCATCTTCGTGGTCGAGGTGATGGGCAACCGAAGCGGCCATTTAGCGATCGCGGCAGGGCTGGCCTGTGGGGCGGAAGCCATCATCATCCCCGAGCGGCCAACCGATTACGGCCATATCGCCAGCCAGTTGCAGGCCACCTTCGCACGCGGCAAGAAGCACAGCTTTATCATCGTGGCCGAAGGCGCTGGCGACGCCCGAAGTACCGCGGGGGCCTTGGCTCGACTCACGGGCCATGAAGCCAAGTGGGTCGTGCTGGGCCACATTCAACGGGGAGGCCCGCCCACTGCTCAGGACCGCCTCATGGCGGCGCTCTTGGCGTCGAAGGCGGTGGAGTTATTGGACCAAGGACAACATGGCCGGATGGTCGCCCTGCGGGACGGTTCTATAACCGACCTCTCTTTTGAAGAAGTCGCCCATGGCACCGTCCCAACCCCCATAAATTGGCTTAGCTTGGCTGAAATATTGGCGCGTTAGCTTTCCCCGGTCTCATCCAGGTTGGCCAACTGCCTTTGGGCTTCGGCAACATCGCAAGGCCTCCCCATGTCACTGGCAGAGACTAAGACAATGAGGTTGACGTATATCGACACGGCTCGGGCAGCCTGCCAAAGACCGTCATCGGACGCCCCCACCAAGCGGCGAAACAGCTCTTGCCCAGCCCGCGGCAAATATCCTGCCGCGAACATCCAATCTTCCGCCGGATGACCCAGGTGCAGGTCTCCCCAATCCACTACACCCGCCAATTGCCCGCGAACATCGAGGAGCACATTTTTGAAGTTTAAATCACCATGCACCAGCACAGGGGAATCCAAAGACATCGGCGGCGCTTTTGCCTCTCGAAACTCCGTCGCCCAGGGGGCATCGGGATCGGCCAATCCGCGGTTAACGGCTGCGGACAGCCATGTCTCGAAACGCGGCCTTAATCGTCCCAGGTCCATCCTCCCTAAGGTTGCTTCGCCCGCGCCCCATGCGCTTGCCTCGGCGGCGGGCACACCCTGCAGTGCCTGCAGAAATTCAGCTAATGCCTGAGCGGACTCCGATCGTGGGCCATGGTCCGATGGCACCTCGGCCACAGGGGTGCCCTGAACGGGCCGATATCC
This sequence comes from Bacillota bacterium, assembly GCA_021799435.1. Taxonomy (GTDB): domain Bacteria; phylum Bacillota; class Sulfobacillia; order Sulfobacillales; family Sulfobacillaceae; genus Sulfobacillus_B. Next base: position 34,525 of record JAJZAN010000014.1, read on the forward strand.
AAAAAACGGCCAAGGATACGTGGATGTGGGCTTCCCGAAAAAGACTGGGTGTGGAATAGGCCGCGGCAAGCGCGGTGCCAGAGAGGGCAGGATCGCCATTTCGCGCTCTATCAAAGGTACCGCGATGCGACGGCGGGGAAACCGGAAGAGCCAGTCATCCGCCCGGTAAATCCAATTATCCCACCCCTCGCCGAACGCCTCGACGGCCTTCGGGCGGAGAGCTGGAAACTGCTCCGAAATGAGTTGGCGCGCCAATTCCGGCGTGACGACCAGGTCGGCGTGATATTGAGGGCGCCCGCCTTCCCCTGTCATGCGCCTGCTTCCAGGGCAGGCGGCGCTTCCGACAGTTGACGCACCGGCGAGGTCACCAGCCACACCACCGATCCGAGCCCGCCTACAACCCCCACCCACAGCGTCATATGCAGTCCAACCAGAGAGCCAAGCAGGCCACCCGCCAGTGATCCCAACGGCATCGTGCCCCAGATGAGGAATCGGATACTGGCGTTCATGCGGCCCAACAGGCGGTTAGGCGTAATCGCTTGGCGCAGACTGACTTGGTTGATGTTATACACCACCGACCCGAAAAAGGTCGACCACTCGGCCAACATCAGCATTCCCATGGCCACTGGTGAATGGACCGGTGCCAGCGGCACTAACAGTTGAAACACAGCCGATATCATAATGGCAACAACCAACGCGGTGCCGAGCCCCAGTTTCCTGGTAATCCGGGGCGCAGCAACCGCCCCCACCAGTCCCCCGATCGCACCGACACCGAACACCACACCGACCAGGGCCCCTCGAAAGTGAAGTCCATGGATGAAGTATAGGACGTAGACCGCACCCGTGAGGCTGCTGAAAAAGTTGGCCGTCCCCGTACACCCTGCCAACGACCACAGCAGCCGATTGGCAAACACAAAGCGCAGGCCCTCGCCAATTTCCTGCCACATCTGCCGCTCGCCTGCCTTAGGCTGCGGCTCCTCACGGGTTCCAATGGCAAGCAGGGACACAACCGAAACTCCGTATGAGAGGGCGTCAGCAGCCAACGCAGCCGGGGCGGCCAACAATTGCACCAAAACGCTCCCCAGCCCGGGCCCCAGCACCTGACTTGCGGCCCGGGTAGTCTCCAGCTTGCCATTTCCCTCGACCAGCATTTCCCGGGAAATGAGAGAAGGCAAATACGACTGATAGGCGAGATCAAAAAGGACAGTCATGCATCCTATCAGAAACTGGATGATGTAAAGGTCCGGAATCGACAAGCGGTGCGTGAGCCACAAGAGCGGTATTAAGGCCATGAGAACAAAGCGGATTACGTCTGCCGCAATGAGAAGCGGCCGTCGCGGCAGACGATCGACATAGACACCCGCCAAAAGCGACATCACCAAAAAGGGGACGGTCGCCAACGCGCCCAAGATCCCCATTTGAGCGGCATCCGCATGAAGAAATATGGCGGCCGTTAACGGCAACGCCACCGTTGTAACTTGAGATCCAAATTCAGACACCGTCTGGCCCAACCATAATTTCAGAAAATCCCGATGTCGCATCAATGCGCCCTGTTTCACGAAGACCCCCCAGCGGAAGCGTGACTCATGCAGACGTTAAAAGCTGCAAGCCGGAACGGGTTTTTGGTTCTCACCCAACACTTGCAGGGTCACCACACCACTCGGCATGCGGCGACCGACATTGGCCATCCAAAAGCCATCCTTCAACAAGTGCGTCGGATAGCGATGGCCATTAATTGCAAAGACCATTCCTGTTACCGGTTTCGAACCTACCGTCCGACCAAATACGAAGTTCTCGGTGGGCCGTAGAATCATCAAGGGAGCCGTGTCGACCGTCTCTGGATTCGGGCACCCAGAAGTGGTGGCAATGCTGGATGAATCGACGATCTCCCAGTGGTGGCTCTGGCGTCGCACGACAGAAATTTGGACGTATCCCTGAAGCGTGTAGAAATAGGCGGTATTCCCATGGCCGAGTCGGGTATGAAAGGGAAAGAAGACGACGGCGGCGTTGGACGGCATGGTTTGTTCAATGGTAGTTTGGGCCGTCGGCGAAGCGCCGCAACCCGCAGCCCCGACAAGTCCGAGCACCGCACCTAACATGACGACGCTGCGTTTGAAGACCAATAGGACTCTCTCCCTCAGAATGCTTTTACAGGTGTTCGTCGCGTGCAGGCCTGGTTCCTGCTGGTGAGGGATGCCACCAACCCGCTGAGGGCACAGTATGCCCAGGGAGGGCGGCCAAAAATGATTTTTGTATTGGGCCTGCTGGGAGGATTTTTGGTGGTGATAGGTCTTTTGGTGTTTCGCCACCTGTTTCGCACCAAATCATAAGTGCGATGTGGGCAGCGGGAAGGCTAGCTCTCCGCGGCAATCCGCTGCAAAGCGGATTGAAAAGATCGCGACCGGCTGCACCCCTGAAATGCCATACTTCTCGTTAATCACGAAGAACGGCACCCCGTCTATGCCCAATTCTGCGGCCTCCCGTTCGTCGGTCCGGACCTCCTGCCCGTAGGCGCCGCTTTCCAGCACTGTCATGGCGTCCCTTGCGGAAAGGCCCACTTCACCCGCCAAGCCCGCTAAGGTGGTCCGATCCCCGATATCCAGCGAGTCGGTGAAATACGCCCGAAATAGGCGCTCCGACAGTTCCGCCGTCTTCCCCTGGGTCTTGGCAAACTGCGCCAAGCGATGCGCGTCAAACGTATGGGCGGGAATCATGGTGTCAAATCGATACACCAGGCCGACCTGAGACGCCCGTTCTGCGACCTGGTTATGCATAGCCTGGGCCTGCTCGACACTCGTGTCATATTTATGGGCCAGAAGTTCGTGGATGTTGCCGTGCTGCGACGGGGTTGCATTCGGATCGAGTTCAAAGCTTCGATACGCCATTTGAATGTCCAAGTTCTGCGGAAACTGGGCCTTGGCCAACTCCACGTGTCGCTTGCCCATGTAGCAAAACGGACAAACAATATCGGACCACACTTCGATTTTCACCGAGTTCTCCCCCATGCCTATGGACCAGCGCGCCTGTCAACAAACGATTGACGTCACCCCATTGTCCCGTGTCCGCCGATCCGACGCAACCGCAGACAGACACTGCACGATCGCAGACCTGCAACCTGCCCCATCCTAACGGCGTTAGGCGTGTATACATAGAAGACGGAAGGAGCTCAATCATGAACTATGGCTCGGTGCTCACCGGAAGTGCGGCACTTCTGGTGTTGGTCAGTGGAGGGTTAGGTGGGTCGTTTCAACCGCGGTCAGGACTCCCCGCCACTCACTACACAACAACGACTGCCTCGCTCCGTAGGGACCATGGAGTTTCTAACCGCAGCGCGAGCATCTCCGCCCCGCAAGTCCTGATGCTTGATGGCGCCGGCCCTTCCATCTGGCTGATGGAGCGAAGCGGACCTCATGTCACCCTGTGGAGTCGCCAAGGCAACAGGCCCTGGCACCAACTTTCCTGGCCGTCGAGTCTTCTTCCTGACCAAGTAGTGCGCACTTCACCGAGGAACGCCTGGATTGTTGCCCAAGACAACCAAATTCTCGACACGTACGATGGCGGGCATACCTGGCATACCATGCCTTTGCCCCCGTTGTTGGCTCAGCACCGCAAGTGGCCGCAGGGTCTGACTATCGCGCCCGCGCCCGATGGTTCTCTTGCCTTGCTGGCATGGGGGCCGGAAGCGACCACCCAATCGTCGAAGCTGCTATGGTACCGACCCCCGCACAGCACGCGGTGGCAACTGAAAGCTCGCTCCGGTCCAGGGCTCTTCAAATACTACACCCCGTGGTGGCCCACCACGATTCAGCCCACCCTCCCAGTGCCTGGAGATCCTATCTCCTTGCAGATGGTCACGAACAGTTGGGGATATTTCACGGAGGATGTCGCCGGCGGACCCTTTCTCTGGCGCATGACCACCCAGGGCCGATTGCGTCCTCAACCCATCCGCGGCCTGAAGGACTGGGCCATGGGCGTGGGCGCCATGGCGTGGAATGGCTCGACGGGATGGGTGCTTAGCGGCATCACACCCACGACTTCCCTGGTTGCCCGCATCTCAGGCACCCATTCCACCCTCGTCTCCTCTCCGCATCCCCTAAGTCTGGCGAATGGCGCCGCGATTAGCGCGGCCTCAGCCACTGCGGCCACCATCGCGGCGCAGTCGCATAAAGTCTGGACCCTGTTCAATACCCGCAACGGCGGCCAGTCATGGTCTTGGGTGCCCCTTCCGGACATATCGGCGCACGGGTACGCTCCTTGGGTTTATGGACACGGGAATACGGTGTGGCTTGCCTTCGGGCCTTACCTGTATGAAGGGCCCGCCACCCGTGATGCCGGGTGGCATCGGGTGGCCCTGCCAACACCTTAACCCACGGTAATCGACAACGGGCTCCGATGGCGCAGGGAGCCGCACACCCGCCATGTCGGCCTGCTCCGCAGGTTTGCTCCGCGGGAGGTCTCGGGGTTTAATGGTGATGGCGGGTGGACGACGCCCCCATGGACTCACTAACCTAAAGGAGATTCGCCATGCCCCCAGAAATCGACAAAGTGGCTTGGATACACATCCGGGACGGAAAAATCCTATGCGTCCGATCGAAGGGCAAAGACACCTACTATTTGCCAGGCGGTAAACGGGAACCCGGAGAAACCGATGTGGAGGTTCTCGGACGCGAGATAGACGAGGAACTGTCGGTGCACATCAAACCGCACACCGCCGTCTATTTTGGGACATTCGAAGACCAAGCCCACGGAAAATCGAATGGTGTCCTCGTAAAAATGACCTGTTATACGGCCGAATATGAAGGAACGCTGACACCTGCAGCCGAAATTGCCGCAATGGATTGGCTGACGTACAACGACCGGCCACGAGTATCCGTGGTAGTTCAGACAGCTTTTGATAAACTGTTTGAACTCCGACGGCTCTTATAATCTTGGCTCTCTACATATTCTCAGAAAACCTTGTGCAGGATTTTCAACAGCGCTGTAGAGACGGTACAATAGTGGGCAACAACAACGTGCTCCTTGAAAGACTGTGAAGTCGTTTGCAAGCGGGGCATAAGATGAGTGGAAGTGGCCCAATTGATCGAGCAATGGCTCCGTGCACCAGATGTTCGGTTCGTTTTGCAACCCATTGTCTCTTTATCCAGCGCACAGATTGTGGGATACGAACTCTTAAGCCGCCCTCTAGCGGGCCAAACCGAACTGCCTGTCGAATCGTTTTTTCAGACCGCAAGCGAACAAGGTGCCGCTGTCGCAGTGGACCGATACCTTATTGCGCAAATGTCCGCATTTTTGGACGAGATTTCCGTGAACGTCCCGGTCTTTATCAACCTGCACCCCGATTCGTTGAGGGACGCGGCCATTCAGGCTCATGTCGCCCCTTTGATTGGCAAAGTCGTCATTGAGGTTACCGAGCGGGTCGAGTGGGACTTTGAGGAACTGGGGTCTTTTCTGCGTTCCTGGCAACAACGTGGCGGCAGCTTTGCGCTGGACGACTTTGGCAGCGGTTATTCGGGCTTGGAGAAGCTCGTGTCCGTGCGTCCCGACTTTGTCAAACTCGATGCGCGACTAGTCCGCGGAGCAGATCACAGTCGCGTCAAGCAAAATGTAATAGAAGCCGTCGGTCACTTGGCCTCTATCCTGTCATTTCAACTGCTGGGAGAAGGCATTGAGACGGAAGGAGAGCTGGAAATCTGTGTTAAGCGCGGCGCCACGCTCGGACAGGGATACTATTTTTGCCGACCCCTGCCATGGAATAACCTGCCACGAGTTGACGAAACCGCCATGGCCCACATCTTGAAGCACTACCAATGGATGCAGAGGTCTCAGACCATGCCCTCGCCCGAACGAGTCGATTGGGCATACCATGCCTCCTTGCTGGCTGACGTGCTGGAAAGTCCGGATAACCATGTACGAGCCGAATTAATCGCAGCCGCTCTCTATCGAGCGCTCCAGCCCCACTCGGTCACGGTGCTCGTGGCCACAGACGAAGGCCTGAAACCTTGGGTGAGCTTGGGCCATGCCCATCGGTCACTTATGCTGTGGAGCACCCCGTCCCTGGCCCGCACGGCGTATGTCAGCGGTCGAATGGAAGTTCGGCAATCGTCCGGAGACGAGAGTCATCGGAATGGCCTGACAGGGGATCTAAACCGCCTATTGGGATCGCCGGAATCAGTCGCCATCTGCCCCATTGGGACCCCCCCTTGGGGACTCATCGGTGCCGATTATCTTCCGGGTGATGCCTGGAGCGAACAACGACTTAACGTATTGCGGACGTACTCACGGCTCATGACTTTGGCAACGATGGCGCCGAATGGCGATTGGGCGGCCCCCGCGGGCTCGGAAGGTTAGACTGCTAGGTGATCGAACACCCATCGTGGCCGGTCCCGGAAAGTGGCATCGCGCTTGATAGCTGTTGCATTAAACCCGCTTAGGACGGATATCCCCATGAACCATCAGGCATCCGCAACTTCACATAAACGGAATTGTCGGCCGGCAGGCCCTCAACGTCCGGTACGCTTTGTCGAAGCACCGCTTCGAGGTAAAAGCCTGCCCGTTCTGCCACCTGGCCACTCCGAAGATTGCGCGCATCACAACGGATTTCGATTCGTCGCGCACTCAAATGGTCTGAAGCCCATTGCACGATGCCATGGACGGCTTCAGTCATTAACCCCTGGCCGGACTCCGAGGTGCGAATCCAGTACCCAATTTCAAACCGTCCCACAGCCCAATTCATCCGGTGAAGCCCTGTGCTCCCAACAAAACGTCCCGACGACTTCAGGAACATGTGGAGGCGCAAATCCTCACGAAGCAGAAACTTAGCATGGGCACGGCGGACATTTTCTTCTGACTCCTCGACGGACGGCAGGTTGACAGCGAATGGCAACCATTTCTTCAGAGCCTCTTGCGATTCGACGATGGCCTCATGGACCATTGGGCCGTCTCCTGGCAATGGACACCGGATCAGCAGCCGATCAGTTTGAAATTCATGCGGAAAATCGAAAAGAATCGGATTCATGGCGTGACTCCTTTTATCGGCGATTATCGCACATCTGATGAGGAGCGTCTCTCAGCGGAGGGGTTCTGGTGCCGATTAGGAGCGGAGGCCCGAACTCTCGCGTCGGGAAGGGGGCCGCGCCTATGCACTAGGACTCTCTGGCTATTGCCGTCGTTGCTGGTGTTCGCGGTCCCACGCAACAAGGAATAACCACCTCCCATGAGGAGATGGTTATCGTGCGTTAAATCATCGCCGTTCGGCAGGGTCTCCTTCCGTTCCTCCGGAAGTTCTGCCATCCCTCCCGCTCTGTTGACGCAGGGCGGGAGTTCTTCTGTTGCTGTTATGCCACGCGGAGGGTTGGTTAATGTCCAATTGAGTGGTGTAAATAGGGATTGATGAGGTGCCAGATTTTGTCTGGACAAGAGACCATCCCATTCGGTTTCCTAGAGATTGGCGAAATCGAACAAGAGGTCCGAATGGGATGACTACCCCTACTGTGCCATTACTCGATTTACTCCGCAAGGCGGGCGTGGAAGACACCGATTTTCTGCGCGAGGCGGTGGAATGGTTTTTGCAGCAACTGATGGAGGCGGAGGTAACCCAGCAGATTGGGGCCGGTCCGCATGAGCGGACCGGGGCCCGAACAACCAGCCGCAACGGCCATCGGCCTCGAGCCTGGGAGACCCGGGTGGGTGCCGTCCAGTTGGCGATTCCGAAGCTGCGGCAAGGGACGTACTATCCGGAGTTCCTGGAACCCCGCCGGCGCAGTGAGCACGCGCTGGTGGCGGTCATTCAAGAGGCCTATGTGCACGGGGTGAGCACGCGCAAAGTCGATCAGCTCGTGCAGTCGCTAGGGATGACCGGGATCAGTAAGTCGCAGGTGTCGCCGCTGTGTCAGGGACTCGACGAGCGCGTCACCCGGTTTAAGCAGCGACCCTTGGAGAGCACGTATCCTTATGTCTGGCTGGATGCCAAATATCTCAACGTCTGGTCCTGCCCAAACGAACGCTACGCTCGCGTTTCACTCCAACCTAAGCCCTCCGGCTGTTCTCAACTTTCGCCGGACGCCCTCTCCGTTCCATCTAATCAGCACGAGTCCTACACAGTTTCAGGTTCCTGACCGTATCTTCCGAATAGCGGTCACGGGGTCTCTAACAAGTGGTCAGGGGCTGTCGTAGGCAGCCAACCTGGTGCACATTCGGGCTGGATAGCGCGTCATTCGCGTCGTGCAGTAACTGAGTTCCCAAGGGCTGCCTGGGAACCGGATCTTCCGCGGACAACAAACGAGGGCGGCACTGCGCGTTCGCAGTGCCGCCCCCCCTCCGCGTGGCATGGTTGGCCACGAGTCGTTACGTGCCGGATTTTATGGGGAAGCCCGCCGCCGCTTGGAATTGCGCCGCCGGCCACGAAAATCCGTCCAATTGCACCAGGTAATTCTCGATGGCCAACGTCGGCGCGCTTGCTTTGACCAAGGTGGCTACGCCCTGCAGGATGCTCACCGGATTGTCCGTCCAGGTCGGGATGATGCCCAGTTTTTGATAGAGCGCGGCAAACTGCCCTTGCTGCACGGCCGAGACGTGTTGTTGCTGGCCGACTCCCGAGCCGCCAAAGATCGCTGACAGATAGCTGGAGTCGTTCCCCTCGCCGGCGAACGATGCGCCCGCGACGATCGCCGCCCGTTCTTCCACGTAGCCCACAAGGCTGCCGTATTGAATGGCGGAGGTCGCATTGCCGCCTAGGTTGCCGATGACCTGCGTGGTGTGTGGCCATCGACCGTCACGGTTTCCGGCGTGAGCACTGGTGGAGTCCAGACCGGAGGTGGGGGCGGCGGCGTGGCCGCCGCTTGCACCGTCAAGGTCAGTGGCTGCGTCGCGGTGCCACTCGCCCCATCCGTCACGGCCACCGTGAACGTGGTCTTGCCCGCCGTAGTCGGCGTCCCGCTGAGCACCCCGCCGGATGACAGCGTCAAGCCCTTCGGCAGCGTGCCGGACTTCACCTGCCACGTATCCGAGCCGGTGCCGCCGCTCGCGTGGAGCGTCTGGCTATAGGCCGTCCCGACGGTCGCCGTCGGCAGGCTGGTGGTGGTCACCGTCAACGGTGACACGGCGGCTTGTACCGTCAGCGTGAGGGACTGCATCTCCGTAGCGCTCGCGCCGTCCGTCACTTCGACCGTGAAGGTGGCGGGTCCCGCGGTGGTCGGCGTGCCACTTAGCACCCCGCCGGGTGACAGGGTCACGCCCTTTGGCAACGTGCCGGATTTCACCTGCCAGGTGTCCGATCCGGTGCCCCCACTCGCAGTCAGGGTCTCGCGATAGGCCGTTCCCACCGTGGCGCTCGGCAGGGTCCCCGTGGTGATGGTGAGTGGAGGGACCGCGACGCGCAATGTCAACGTCTGCGTCGCGGTGTGGCCGTCGCGCTGCGCCGTCACGGTAAAGGTGGTGCTCCCCGTCGTCGTCGGGGTGCCGCTCAATACGCCGTCGGACGCCAAGGTCATCCCGGTCGGCAGCGTATCGGTCGGAACGCTCCAGGTGGCGGGACCGGTGCCCCCCGTGGCCTGGGTATAGGCCGCGCCCTGGGTGGCGGTGGGGAGGGTCGTGGTCGTCACCGTGAAGGGCGCCGTGCTCCCAATGTCGGCGGCCGTTAACGTAAAGGAACTGGCGGCCACCACATCGCCGCAGTCTCGTTCTCACCTCCAACAAAGGCTTTGCCGACTGGGGGGAGGTGTTGGGCGATCCCGTCATCGCCACCGCCACTTTGGATCGCCTCCTGCACCACTCGCATGGGGTGAACATTCGCGGTGACAGTTATCGCCTGAAAGACAAAAAACGGCCCGGCGTGTGGTCTTCGCTGGCCACCCCTGCATCCTCGGGGGATTCATTAGGTGGGTCAAATTTCGTTGGCGCAAGTGGATCAAATTTGGATCGGCGTTGATACCGCCAACAGCTCACGGCAGGCTGGGCTGAGATCCCCGCGCACGACGACCCGGCTCAGACCTCCTTAGGCGAGATTCTGGGGTGGGTCGTGCAACGCCTGGGGCATGTTCCAGGGCGTGGATAACGGGATTCTCGTGCGCGTCGATTGTTATCGGGCGACCCAGCACGATCCCGAGACCCGCGCCTTATTGCCGGCGAAGTACCATGAATGGGTGGACGGGATCGCGGCGCTTATGGACACGCTGCAAGCGCGCGGGTGGGTGGCCCCCGAGAAGGATCCCCAGCAGACGGCCCGGCACATCATCGCCTTGCACGAAGGATGGCACGTCTTTGCGTGCCGGCGAGGCGAATGCCCCGACGCCGACACTGATTCAAGGCCTCGTGCAGCTGCTCTCGTGAGGGCACGGCGGTCGGCAGAACGACCCTCGGCGGGGTGCGGATACTACACGACGTAAATGGCGTGCGATACGGGGGCGATTGTCCGCCAAAGGAATCTTGGGTAAATAACAAGTTACACTTGATGTGTGCTTGGAAAACATGGGGTGTTTGGGGTCGCGCAAAGATGTCAGACGACACCGCAGCGAAGAAACCCGCACGCCTCTCAACCAGAAATTCGAACACGGAGAAACCGCTTCACATCGCCGTTTTTGGCCAAAATAAAACCCGCCGTCAAGAAGTTTGTGCGGCTTCTTGAAAAATTGGTGCCGGGAGCGGGAGATGGACACTCGAGACGGCGATACGCTAAGCGTATGGCACACGTTTCATTGCGGTCTGCACGAGACCGTGACCGTGACGCTCGGGTTTCCCAGACCGCACACCTAGCGAGAGATGTCGAGCGGTTATTCCCCACCCTACATGGTTCGTCTCCTATAATCAGGTTGGATGTCACCCGACCCGATGACTTTCCAGCGCAGATTTGCTGCGGAGACCCGGCAGCCTACCGAAATCTCGCGCCGGAAAGGGGGCCACGCGTATGCACTGGACGCTATGGATTCTTCCGTGGTTTCTCGTGCTGGTGGTTCCGCGAAACCGTAAAAAATAACCGCCTCCCGTAAGGAGACGGCTATCGTACGATTAATCTCGGCGTTCGGCAGGGTCTCCTTCCGTACACACCGGAAGTGCTGCCATCCCTCCCGCTCTGTATCCGCAGGGCGGGAGTTCTTCTACTATTGTTATGCCATGGGGCCAAGGCGAATGCAAGTGGTTGAAGCGCGTGAAGTCCAATCGACTTGGCGACGAATGAAAGCGAGCTCACTGAACATGAACACAGATCTCGTTAACAACGTACGAACGCTCATCAGAATGCACTCCGAAGGCGTGTTGGGCGGGGAAACGATGCCCGAGGATTCGTTGCGTGGCGTTGTCCGTCCCGAACACTTGCCCAGCGTTTTGACACTAGGGATGGCATGGGAGAAGGCACTGAGCGGCACAGAACTCGCCCCCATCGACATCCATACCCCTTTGTGGTTGTGGAGGCGGTCTGGGTTTATTTTCCTAAGCTAAGCTCGGCGAGCGGAGATTAGTCGGAAGCGCATCCACGACAATCAAACCAGAAGCACTTGCAACCATAGGCAGTGTCAATACTCTCGGGAGAAGCGCTTTTGGCGAAAAAAATAAACCCCCCGTCAAAAAGTTTCTGCGGGTTTTCGCAAAATTGGTGCCGAGAGCACGTAACGCATAAAAGACCCGGCCATACGCTGAGCGTATGAACCTCTCACGCTTTTCTTTCGCGCCAAAGAGACGCGCTACGCTCGCCCGATCCGTCCTGACCGAACGTAAAAACGGCCAAAGTAACCCGAAGCGAGCGTGCAAACAAGTATCACACGTCTGGTTTCGCCAAAACGAACGCGCTAAGCTCCGCAAGCAGCCCTCCGAACATGAATTCAGAGTGATGTCGAACGATTATTCCCCACGCCACCTGGCTCGCCTCCTATAATCGGAATGGATGTCACCCGACCCGATGACTTTCCGGCGCGGATTTGCTGTGGAGACCCGGCAGCTGCCGAAATCTTGCGCCGGGAAGGGGGGCCACGCCCATGCACTGGACTCTCTGGCTGTTGCCGTTGTTCCTGGTGTTCGTGGTTCCACGCAATAAGAAATAACCACCTCCGTTGAGGAGATGGTTATTTCTCACGTGTCAAAACATCGGCGTTCGGCAGGGTCTCATTCCGTTCACAGCGGAATTGCTGCCATCCCTCCCGCTCTGTTAGCGCAGGGCGGGAGTTCTTCTGTTATTGTTATGCCATGAGGGTCAATCGAATGCAAGCCCCTCCTAGTGGTGACCTCGCGGAGGACGAAAATGAGGACATTTTACATTGCATCAAGCTTCCGGAATATAGACGCTGTACGCTACGTGAGTGAACGGTTGGTGACCGAAGGCTTTCTCCAACTGTATGATTGGACCAAAAACGCCGCAGCACACAACGCTCAGATATTCACCCTTCAGGATCTGCAGTATATCGGACAGAAAGAAAAACAAGCCGTATTGGACGCCGACATCGTGATTGTGGTGTTGCCCGGTGGCAAAGGAACTCATGTGGAATTGGGCATTGCGCTTGGCTGCGGAAAGCGGATCATCCTGTACGCAGCGGACGGAGAGATAAATAATCTTGCTGCGAGCAGTACCTTCTATCATTTGCCCGAGGTTGAAAAGTGTCAGGGAACGCTCGATGATTTGTTGGAAATGGTGACTGCCTGATAACGGAATACGAAAAACTGCTCTACGCAAAAATAAAACCCGCGCGAGGACTTTCTGCGAGTTTCTAAAAAATTGGTGCCGGGAGCGGGACACGGACACGAGAGACCGCGATACGCTGAGCGTATGGCGCACGTTTCATTGCGGTCTCCCGGAGACCGAGACCGTGACGCTCGCCTGATCTGACGTAAATCAGGCCAAAAAACAACCAAAGCGAGCATCTGGATCGCTTAGTTACGTCGCTCTACGTCAACCCGACACCGCAACGCTCACCCTCCCGAGGAGTCCCCTCCTCCGATGTGATGTCGAACGAATTTTCGCCACGCCACGGACTTGTCTCCTATAATCGGGGTGGATGTCACCCGACCCGATGACTTTCCGGCGCGGATTCTGCTGTGGAGACCCGGCAGCTGCCGAAATCTTGCGCCGGGAAGGGGGCCACGCGTATGCACTGGACACTGTGGATCATTCCCTTGTTCGTCGTGCTGGTGGTTCCGCGTAATGGTAAGAAATAACCACCTCCACTGAGGAGATGGTTATCTGCGCAATATCGGCGTTCGGCAGGGTCTCCTTCCGTTCACACCGGAAGTGCTGCCATCCCTCCCGCTCTGTTGACGCAGGGCGGGAGTTCTTCTGTTATTGTTATGCCACGGAGGTTGAAAGAATGCAAGTGCATCTCCCCGCAGCACTCTTTTTAAGTATAAGACGGTGACCATCATCTGAGCTGCCGCCAACAAAATGACGGTGTGGAGGTGGCATAGTGGACCTTCAAATTACCTTGGCTCACGGAACACCCCGCGAGGTGGAGACGTCCCAGTGCCTTCTGGGCCTGACCTATCGACACAACTTGTCCCCGTATACGTTCACCCGCCTCATTCGGATTGAACAAGGCGTTGTTCCGCATAGCCACCCTGTGTTAACCCTGAATACACTTTATCGGCATGCTCCGGAACTGCTCCGTGCAACGTATTTGCATGAGCAGATATTGGAAAGTGACCACTCGGGTTCCAGGAAGCGACTTGATAAGTGCTATGAGGTCCGAATTCCCGTCGCTGCCCATCGAATTTCCAGACGGCGCAGGAAGTGAGGAGTCGACTTATGGGCACATTGCCGTCTGTTCCGAAAATTATAGAGGATGCAACCCGGACTTTTCTCCGCAGCAACGCTACCCGGCTGGTAAATCCGCCATGGGAGGCCGCCAGAAGAGGCGCCCACACGGGGCACGGACGATTACGACAGGGGCTGTAAGGTCACGTGGTAGCCGAGGTCGGCCAGTCGTTTGATGGCCCGGCGTTTGACAGCTTCCGTGTCCCGCCGGTCAAAATAGTCGACGCCTAAATCCGCATACGGCTCGCGGCGGTCGAGGACGATCCAGATGCGTTGGCAGATCGAGTGCGCCACGGCCAGCGCCGCTCGTTTCGGGCCGAGTCGGGGGACCAACCGGCGATATTGGGCGCCCAGGTAGGTGGCTTTGGTACGCCCCGCCCCGCGGGCCGCCTCCACCAGCGCACTCCGGAGGGCCCGATTGCCGGGGGTCGTCCGTCCCGACAAGCGCTTACCGCCACTGGTCTTGTTTCCCGGGGCGACCCCCGCCCACTTGGCCAGGGCGGCCGCGCTCCGAAATGGCTCGACGGTGGGCCCAATCTCCGCTAAAATGACATCCGCCACCCGTCCTTGGACACCCGGAATGCTCTCCAGCAGTTGGCGGGCGTCGTCAAAAGGGCGGGTGCGCCGGGCAATTTCGTGGTCCGCCGCGGTGATCAGCGTTTCCAGGTCGTTCAGGTGGCGGAGTTGCTGGGTGAGCATCCAGCGCTGATGATCGCCGACCAAGCCCGTTAGGGCTTGCGCTAACAACTCGGCGGAAGCCCGAATGCGCGGATGGGCGAGGGAAGCCAACTGCTCAGGTTCAGTGTGACCCTCCGCAAGGGCCGTTAACATGGCCCGGCCGGAGACCCCGAGAACATCCGAAATCACGCTCCCAAGCTTGATGTTGCCGCCTTCCAGAACCTTTTGGATCCGGTTCACCTCGCGGGCCCGCTCTTCGATGAGACTGCGACGATAACGGACTGCTTCCCGCAGCTCGCGCTGCGGTTTGTCGGGAATGAAGCTCGGCACCACCAGCCCGAAAGCCAGGAGCTCCGCGAGCCATTGGGAATCCTTGACATCGGTCTTCCGACCTCGGAGGGGCTTCACGTGACTCGGATTAATAAGCCAGACGACCACCGTCTCCTCCAGGAGGTTGTATACGGGCTTCCAATAGGATCCCGTGGATTCCAAGCAGACGTGCGTAATATCCTCCTCGACAAGCCACGCCCGAAGGGCGTGTAAATCGGCGGTTAACGTCCGAAACGTACGCGTTTCCTGGCGCACCGGCGTCAGCTGGTCGGGGACCTGGTGACGAATCGTCACCACCGCCGTGTCTTTATGGATGTCGATCCCCGCCCCATGAAACACTTCGACTTGCATGGCAGATTCCTTCCTACGCGTCTCGCCGCTCTTGGGCCCGGGAACTAGGATTCTGTTCCGCGTGCGTGGCAAAGCCAGCAACAATGCGGGATGCCCAAGACGCTCCAGGTCAAACTGTTACGCGGATGCGTGATCCCACAGAAGGGTCAACCGTCGCGAGAGAGCGCACGAGGAGACTTCGACGCAGAACCCCCATTTTCATGCCGCGGGGTGCCGCGAAAGCGGCATGGGGAACTGTTA
>JAJZAN010000101.1 GCA_021799435.1 Bacillota bacterium
TTCGCCTAATCGCCCTAGTGGGATGGCCTGGACGGTCCGATCCACGATATGGGGATCGCCAGTCTGCACCATCTCTGCTTCAAACCCCGGCGTGACGATGAGGCCTGGACCGATAGCGTTCATGCGTATCCCGTACGGTCCCCATTCTCGGGCCGCGGTGCGCATGAAACCCACCACCCCGGCGCGCGCCGCCACGGTATGGGCAACCCCGGGTATGCCGCGCTCCAAGGAACTGACCACCACATTCACAATGGAGCCTCCACCCGACTTGCGCATGTGACGGGCCGCCGCCTGCGACACATAAATGGTCCCATACAGATTGGTCCGCACCACGGCGTCCAAGCCACGCGGGGAAATGTCCAAAGCGGGACTGGGAAACTGGCCGCCGGCGTTGTTCACTACCACGTCCAGCCGTCCCCAAGCGTCGTATATCCGGTCCACGCACGCTGCGACGGCCTCCGCATCCCGAATATCGACAGCCTCGGCCATCACGGCAATCTCCTGAGCCTCCAATTTGCTCCGCGCATCAGCCAGCACCGCCGCCCGGCGCCCTAGGATGGCAACGCGCGCTCCATGTCGGCCGAAATACTCCGCCATCGCAAAGCCCAAGCCAGTGCCGCCGCCCGTGACCAGCGCGACTTGGCCTTGAAACAAATCAGGGTGGAAGATGTCCGGACTCCCCATCGCTATTGCTCCGGGTGGGTCATACGCTCCAAGTCTAGGGCTTCTGCAAGTTTGGCCTCGTCCAATAGACCCTGCTCGCGCACCACGTCGCGAACCGTCTTGCCCTCGGCATAGGCCGTCTTGGCGACGACCGCAGCACGGTCATAGCCAATGTAGGGATTAAGCGCCGTGGCGATAGCTGTGCTAAGCTCCACATAGCCTGTCACCCGCTCACGATCGGCCTCCAGTCCTTGCAGCGCCTGCCGGTTGAACGCGTCCAACCCCGTCGCCATGATGTTGATCTCGTGGAGCACATTAAAGGCTACGACGGGCATCATCACGTTCAGCTCCAGCTGCGCCCCGCCTACCGCGGCCTGCACCGTCGCGTCGCAGCCCAATACCTGGTAGCAAATCATGTTCATCATTTCTGCCATGACCGGATTAACCTTCCCGGGCATAATGGACGACCCCGGTTGGACAGCCGGGAGCTTCAGCTCTGCCATCCCCGTGCGCGGGCCCGAACTCAGCAATCGGATGTCATTGGCAATTTTCCCAACCGCAGTTGCCAGGCCGCGCACCGCACCCGAGACTTCCAGAACGGCGTCCATATTTTGGATAAAGGTAAACATGTTGTCGGGCAGATGGAATGGCAGACCCGTTTTTTGAGCCACCGCCTGCACCGCGCGCGTCTTATACTCTGGATGGGCATTAATACCCGTACCGACCGCGTTGCCGCCCAATCCAATAGCGTACAGTTTAATGACAGCATGCTCCAACGTGTCGCTCCAGTATCGCAGCGCTCCGGCCCAGCCGCCGACCTCCTGACCCAGCCGCATTGGCACCGCATCCTGCAAGTGAGTACGCCCGGACTTCACAATCGGCATCCATTCATCAGCCTTTTGTTGCAAAACCTCTTCAACCCGCCTGACGGAGGGAAGCAGATCATGGGTTACGGCCTCAGCAGCCGCGATATGTATAGCTACATGAATCGTGTCGTTGGTCGACTGAGCCATGTTCACCTGGTCATTGGGGTGAACGAGGGAGACATCTCCGCGGTGCCCGCCCAGCATTTCTTGTGCCCGGTTGGCTATCACTTCATTGGCGTTCATGTTCTGCGACGTGCCTGCACCAGCTTGATAGACGTCAACCACAAACTGGTCGTCCCACCGTCCGTCGATAACTTCGTCAGCGGCCTGCATGATGGCCTGCTGGACTTCCGGCTTCAGTTCGCCCACATCCCCGTTGGCGCGCGCAGCGGACCACTTGATAATCCCTTGGGCGCGTATGAACCGCCGCGGCAAGCGGAGACCGCTAATAGGAAAGTTGCCGATGGCCCGCTGAGTTTGAGGCCCCCACAGAGCTTCCTCCGGGACCCGCACTTCACCCAACGAGTCCTTGCTGACACGAAACTTTTGTTCCATGATGGCTGGTCAACTCCTTCGATGAAATCTTGCGCCCTTATTGTACACCGCAAAGCGACTCGGCGGCGGGACTGACTCCCGCCGCCGGATTGACCTCAGCCATTAGATATGCAAACCAACCAGCACTAAACTCCCCACGCCCAGAATCATGGAAATGACCGCAAAGACGCGGAGCCGGTGGTTCTCAAAATACCGCATCAGAAAACGCGTCGACAGCCACGCCGCCACAGCCGCTACCAACCCGCCGACGACGGCCGGTCCCATGAGGCCATGGCTTCCGCCATGCAATTTCGGCACCTCCACCAAAGCGGCCGCCAGAATAATGGGAGTCGCCATCAAAAAGCTGAAACGGGCCGCATCGCGGTACGACAAGCCGAATCCAAGAGCCCCCGTCATCGTGCTGCCGGAGCGGGACAATCCCGGAATCAGCGCCAAAATTTGATACAGCCCAATGCGTAAAGCCTGTCCCGCACTCAGATCCCTTGAATCGCGACGGCGGGTTCGCCGGCCTCCCCAGCGATCGCCCAAGAGCATGATGAACCCGTTGACCACCAGAAACACGGCCGCCCAGGTCGCATCGCCGAAGAGATGAGACAGAGGCTTCTTTAGCGCTAAACCCACAATCCCAGCTGGGATGCTGGCTACCAGCACAAGCCACAGCAACCGGCCCTCCGGCGTGCGGCGGCCCCGAAGCCATAAAAAGAGACCGCGGATGAGTCGATACCAGTCGCCAATGAAGTACAAAAACAGCGCCAAACCGGTACCTAAGTGCAACGCCACCAAAAATGGCAAGTACCGGGAGCCACTGGTCGGCACTGCGAGATGGGTCACGTGCGGCAAAATGACCAAAATACCTAGGCTGGAAAGCGGGAACAGTTCCGCAATTCCTTGGATCAAACCTAAAAGCGCAGCCGTGCTTAACGCCACTTTTCGACCCTCCTCGTCGGACTGGCTGGATCGTATCATGGCCGAATAGACGCTCCGTTAATCTTGGGAGAAGGTTTGATTAAGAAATCAGCGGACAAAAAAGAAGCCGCCCCGTCGGACGGCCTCAAACTATTGCGCAGATTCCAGCCCGTGCTGCGAGAGCGCCTCCTGCAGCAAGGTACGAACCACTTCCGACGGCGGAATCTTAGTCTCCCGCGCGATGCGCTGGACCGCCCGAATCTGCCAAGTATATAAATAATAGTCCGCTCGTTTCTGATCCGCTGGCCGCTTTTGCATCGCTGTCGCCTCCCTTACCCTTTATAACGCACGTTTCCGTGGAAGGTTACGACCTGATCCTAAAAACCAACTGAATTAGAACGTCCTGCGATACTGCTTGCCACCGAGGCCCGGATCGAAACCGCCCGCCTCCACCCCGTAAGAAACGTTCCTCCGGCTCCGGGCCACACGGTTGCCCGAGGGAACGGATGCAAAAAATACGGGCCATCTTGCCGATGGCCCCACATTTGACCGCCCTATTTTGGCGCCGCATCAGCCAAATGTGCGACGCTTTCCATAATCCAGTCCATCACCGGTCCCGTCTCCACGTCGACCGCCACCCGGACCGGACGCCGATCCGACGCGGTCCCCGGCACGCGCACCACGGTACCGCGCCACCGACCGTCGGCCCGCACCGAAAGCTTCATAGGTTCCCACGTGAACCATTCTGGATGGGCATAGGCTGTCACCGCCACCGCATCGTGCACAGCCAGGCCCTCGGACACAGCCTCACCGTGCCGCCCGTACCATCCCAGAGCATCTGCCAACAGTTGTCCCACGGCACCCCAATGAGCCATCCTCTCGACGTCGCTCCATGGCATGCGGGCCTTCCAGGTCACGTCCAAACCCACCATGGACACGGGCACCGGGGCCGCCAACACCGCGTCAGCGGCCTCCGGGTCCACATAAAAGTTGAACTCAGCGGTCGGGGTCACATTCCCACCCTCGACGGCTCCGCCCATCACCGTAATGCCAGTGAGGTGCTTCTCGCCCTCGGGAAGGCACCACAGCAGTTTGGCAACGTTGGTCATCGGTCCGGTGGCAATCAGATGGACGGGCTCCGGTTCCCGAGACCAGAGAGCAGGCCAAGCCTGCCAGGGCGTCTCGCTCAGGGCCGGTGCCGCCGTTGGCTCCGAGAACTCCCGTGCCCCCATACCGTGTGGTCCATGTATTTCCGGTGCGGTATGCAGTGACATAAAGATCGGGGCCCGACTTCCCGGCCACACCGGAACGTCCGACCGGCCTGCCAATTGCAACAATTGGCGCCCGTTCTCAAAGGTGCGGTCAAGGTCCACATTGCCAGCCACGGTGGCCAGTCCGCGCACATCCAGGCGAGCCAGTGCTGCGTAAAGCGCCAAAGCATCGTCGATGCCTGGATCCATGTCTAGATAGACTGGACTGAGATTATGACTGCGGCTGACTTTGACGCACCTCCTCGAAAGTGGCAAACGAAGGCTGTGCCCCCTGCCTGGTCGTAGACAAAGCTGCCGCGTGGTTGGCCACCCGAATGGCGTCTGCCAGCGGGTCGCCCGCGTCTAAACGAGCAGCCAATGCGCCTGCGAAGGCGTCGCCGGCGCCAACCGCATCAACCGATGCCACCTTCTCCCCAGGCAGGTAGAAGAGTCCACGCCCCGTGGCCCAAACAACCCCCATCTCGCCCAGCTTCACGATGCCGACTTCCGCCCCTCGGCTGGTAAGGTGCCGAGCAGCCGCCTTGGCAGACCGCACATCCGTAATTTCCGTCCCTAAAATGGTTTCCGCCTCAAACTGGTTCGGCATGATGACATCGACGCGGAAAAATGATTTCGGCAGGCGTTCGGAGGCCGGAGCGGGATCCAAAATCACCCGAGCCTGGACCTTTCTGGCGATACCAATCGCCTCTTCGACCACGTCAAACGGAATCTCCAACTGCAGCACTAAAACATCCTTGGGAGACAGCACGGCCGCCAAATCGGTCAACACGTCCGGGCCAACCGCGCGGTTGGCTCCCGGCACCACGGTGATGGCATTCTGTCCGGATTCTTCCACCACGATCATGGCTAGACCTGTCGGATGCTCCCGACTGACCCCAATGCGGCTCAAGTCCACACCGTCCTGCCGCAGGAACTTTAGCGCCTGCATGGCAAACGCATCCTCACCAATCATGCCCAGCATAGTGGTGTCGGCTCCCATGCGGCGCGCGGCCAACGCTTGGTTGGCACCTTTGCCGCCTGGACTCGTCGTCATGGTGTCGGCCAGTCCGGTTTCCCCTGCTTTGGGGACACGCTTAATACGGGCGATAAGGTCTAAATTAATGCTGCCCAGCACGACAACACCCACGTTGGCACCCCCTCGTACATCTCTACCCTTCGCGATGCTTGGGCCGATTTCCTCTTCATGGAAACTATAGCGTCGAATCTGCATTCGCGGCCCAAACACGCTATATTCTTAAATCAAGAAGGAGGCGGTCCCATGACGGTGGCAGCCTTGGCGGCCGAGCTGCCGGGCGCATACAGCATCTACGCCAAGAACCTTATCACAGGTCGGACGATCCAATATCGCGAGCACGAAACAATGCCCTCGGCCAGTCTCATTAAAGTGCCCATAATGGCAGAGATTTTTCGACGAGTTGAAGAGGAGCACCTCAATCTAGACGATACCCTGGTGATGCGCCAGGAAGATCAGGTGCCGGGCTCCGGTGTGCTCATGGACCTGACCCCGGGGTTGACCCTCTCCATCCGCGATTTGACCACGCTGATGATTACGGTCTCAGACAACACCGCGACCAATCTTCTCATAGACTTCGCGGGAGTGGACGCCGTCAATGCGTTGATTCGCAGGCTGGGTCTCCATCACACGGTTCTTGAGCGACGACTGGAGCGGATTCCCGTAATCCGCGACCAGGTCAACCGCACCACTGCCTACGACATGTCGCGCCTCATGGAACTGCTGGCCACAGGCCAACTCATTTCGGTTGACGTGTCCCGGCGCATGATTGACATCCTCTCTCGCTGCCAAGGGCCCGTTTCCATCGCCCCGCCCGTCCCGGACACCCCCTTCGTTGGCGGACTGCCCGCCATGAAGATCGCCCACAAGACGGGAAGCTTAGACCGAGCCCGTCACGACAGCGGCGTCATCTACACCGCCCGACACACCCTGGTGTCCACGATCATGAGTCAAGGCGCTCCAGCCGACCGTCTGCTTCCATCCCTCGGCCGCTTGGGCCGAGCGGTGCTGAAGGAATTGCGGAGCGATTCCTGATCCGAGCCAGCGTGCCTCTGCTACACTGAAAGGCGCAGCATATTTGGCAGCACAAAGAAGGCATCGAAGGCGTGGGGCGATTCAGCCATCGGCTAGACCCAGATATTCCGCAATCGTTTTATGTGCTCATGGGCGGACGCTTCGTCAACCTGGTCGGGAACTCCCTGGTGTTTCCCTTCATGACTATCTATCTGGCGGCTCGCCTCCATGCGCCCATGACGGTCGTCGGCTTGGTCATGACGCTCTACGGCCTGGCCCAAGTGTCCGCCCAATTGGTAGGCGGGATTTTGAGCGACACCTGGGGCCGACGCCGGGTCATGATTCTATCCCTCACCGTAGGCCCACTGTTTACGGTCGCCGTAGGTTTGGCTCACAACACGTGGCTCCTGCTTCTAGCGCTGGTTCTCATGGGGATGACAGTCCCCTTGTTTCAACCCGCCTCGATGGCGATGGTGGGAGACTTGGTGCCGTCCGCCAAGCTTCCCCAGGCGTACAGCCTCATGCGGATGGCGTCCAATGCCGGCATCATTATCGGTCCGATGATTGGCGGGTTTCTTGCCGACCGCTCCTTCTTTCTCATCTTCTTCTTTGATGCCCTGTCCATGTTGGCCTATCTCGGGCTCATCCTCCTTTTCATTCGCGACGTGGCTCGACATCCCGGCCCCACCCAGGCCGGCGCCCCGACGGGGCTCCGCGGCATCGCTCGAGACCGGGCCTTCTTGTGGTTCGCGAGCTTTTGGGGCGTCACCGGCATGGTGTATACCCAGCTTTATCAGGTCGTCCCCTTCTATCTGCATGTGGACCTCCACGACCCCGCCAGCACCTTTGGGTATCTTGCCGCCGAAAATGCGGTGCTGGTGCTCGCCTTGCAATGGCCCATCACCCGCCTCACCCACCGCGCATCCCCGACTCGGCTGATGTCGCTGGGAAGCCTCTTTTATGGCTTCGGATTTCTAGTCATGTCGTTCAGCACCCATATGGTGGCGTTTGCCGCATCCGTGCTGGT
This sequence comes from Bacillota bacterium, assembly GCA_021799435.1. Taxonomy (GTDB): domain Bacteria; phylum Bacillota; class Sulfobacillia; order Sulfobacillales; family Sulfobacillaceae; genus Sulfobacillus_B. The sequence continues at coordinate 7,315 of JAJZAN010000101.1, forward strand.
CATCACCATCGGAGAGAACATCATTAACCCGGCAGCTTCCACATGGGTAGCTCAGCGAGCCCCGGAACACCTTCGAGGCCGGTATATGGGACTGTTCGGACTGGCCAACCGCACCGGATCAGCACTGGGTCCCACTGTTGGAGGAGGTCTGCTCAGCTTGGGTGCGGCGGTCTGGCTCTATGCCACGGCGGCCGGCGGCGGATTGGTATCAGGATCTTTCTGGCAGTTTGCACGGTGGGAGCAGCGAGCGGCATCACTCCCGCCTAAGGAAGATTCGCTGGCAACCTAATCTCCCCGTCAGCCCTGTCTGCCAAGGGCACCACGTCAACGACGGCGTCTAGGTTAAGCGGTCCATAGATGTGGGGAAAGGTCTCGCCCAGGTTGTCCAGATCCTCGTCTCGCCAGGGTGCCTCGATCCGCTCCTCCGCGATGCACAAAAGGACCAAATCGACTTTTCCGGTATAAAACCGCTCCATGACCCAGATAATTTGGTCTCGACGGCAGTTGTGGACATAGCCATCGGTGGTCAAACTTTCAGGCGCGAAGCTTCCCAGCTTCTGGGCCTCTCGCCACTCGTCTCCGGTCGCGATGTGATACAGCACGACAGTCCTCCTCTCCTCTACTCTTCCACGGGCGGCTTGCGGAAGCCCTCGCCGACGACCTCATGCACATTGGCCACCACCACAAACGCCTCGGGGTCCACCTCATAAATAAGGGCTTTGAGCCGGGTGACCTCTGAGCGCAGCGCCACGACGTACAGCATAGGACGAGCTTCCCCGGTGTATGCGCCATGCCCCCCCATACGTGTCACTCCACGCCCCACCTCGACCAGAATGCGCTGGCTGACTTCGTCTGGTTTTTCCGTGACAATGGTAAAGGCTCGCGCAAATGCCGTGCCTTCCTGCACAACATCGATAGCGCGGGCAGAGATAAAGAGCGCAATCAGGGAGTACATCGCTTTGGTGGCATCGAATGTGAAGCCGAATCCTGCGATGATAAAGAAGTCGATGGCCATCATGGCCTGGCCCATACTCACCGGCAAAATGTGAGACGCAAACCGGGCGACGACATCCGTGCCCCCCGTGGTCCCCCGGGCCCGGAAAACCAATCCTAAGCCCACCCCGGACAAGATGCCGCCATAGATCGTGGCCAAGAGGATATTGTGCGACAGCGTTCCCACGTGCAGCACGCCGACCCACACCGACAGCAGCAGGGTTCCCACAATGGTTCTGAGGCCCACCCGACCACCCCAGAGGCGGTGGCTGAGCCATAAAAGCGGCAGGTTGAACACCGCCAATGTGAGCCAAATGGGGACATGAACGAGGTATTGCAGAATGATGCCAATGCCAGATACCCCGCCGTCGGCGATGTGGTTAGGGGCATAAAAACCGTTGATGCCGACCCCGGTAATGCCTGTCCCGAGCACAATCTGCAGGTATTCTATGACTTGCCTTCGCGTGATTCGCATGGAGCCTCCGGGTTAGTTTCCGACCGTTACCGCTAACTGATGCCGTTCAAGGTGCACGTTTTGAATCGTCAGGGCCAAGGGCAGCTTCATGGTTGAAAGGTTGAGCAACTGGATGTCGGTCAAAACGGGAAGCTTGAGCCCGTCAATATTGGTCGGGTGAAAAATCAACTGGCGATGATTGGCGGATTCCACCAGCGGACCGCTAGTGTCCAGGGGCACGTAGCTTTGTCCCAGCAAAATGCGCCCCTTTAACTCGACCCCTTGCGGGGAAATAACCACGCGGGGGTTCGACAATGTGCCTTTCTTGGCAAGAAAGGCGGACAATGCGCTGTCTTTCAGCACGATGGAAAGCGTCAGATGACCCGGCTCCTTGACCACCAGATGTCCCTTCTCCAACGAGCCCAACGCCACCCCGCCGTTCTGCCAATTCAACCTCAACTGCTGGATGACCAAAGATCCCAGTTCTGCCTCACGGGCGCTCACGTAGATGTCTTGGAAACGCCCACCGGCCAGTTCCCAGAATGGCACGGCGCTGACCGCTACGGTAGGCTTGGGTCCATGGTCATAGTGGCCGAGTTCCCGTGCCAGCAGGCTGCCCGCCCATCGCGGCACGAACCACTGCAAGAGGCCGATGACCAGGACGATCACCACCAGCCCTTGAATGGCTCGACTCATGAATCAGCCTCCTCGGGCATCAACAAGCCCCGCGCCTCCCCTTGCAGGTAGGCCTCGATGAACCCGTCGATGTCCCCATCCATCACGGCCTGTACATTGCCCATCTCAAAGCGGGTCCGATGATCGCGGACAATGGTGTAGGGTTGAAAGACATAGGAGCGGATCTGCGAGCCCCATCCGATGTCGGTTTGGATGCCTCTCACCTCGGCCATTTTTTGCTCCCACTCGCGTTCTTTGAGTTCTGCCAGTTTGCCCCGCAGCATTTTCATAGCGGTTTCCCGGTTGGAATGCTGAGAGCGCTCTGACTGGCAGGCTACCACGATGCCGGTCGGCAAGTGTGTTAAACGCACTGCCGACTCGGTCTTGTTAATATGCTGCCCACCCGCCCCTGATGCCCGAAAGGTATCGACGCGGAGGTCCTCAGGGCGAATCCCGATGGCATCGTCCTCTTGTTCAATGTCCGGCACCACCTCCACAGAGGCAAAGGAGGTGTGGCGCCGCCCTGAGGCGTCAAAGGGAGAAATGCGGACCAAGCGATGGACACCGCGTTCGGCACGCAGAAATCCAAAGGCGTTTTCACCCCGCACCTCGACGGACACACTTTTCAGACCCGCCTCTTCACCGGGAAGCTGGTCGATAATGCGGGTGCCATATCCGCGGTTTTCCGCCCATCGCAGATACAGGCGGAGCAACATCTCCACCCAGTCCTGCGCTTCCGTGCCACCGGCTCCCGCATGCAACGTCAGCAAGGCTGACTCATGGTCGTAGGGTCCCTGCAGAATGAGGGTGAGTTCCAAGGCACGCAACTCTTTCAACATGCTCTCTGAGTCGCGGTTCAAGCTTTTGAGGAGATCCTGGTCTCCCTCCTGCAGGGCCAACTGAACCAATTCGGCCCATTCGCCCACCTGTGAGTCCAGACGTTGATAGGCTTCGAGAGGCCCGGTGACCACGCGGAGCTGCTTCGTTATGCGCTCGGCACGAGCCGGATCCGACCAAAAGTCCGGTTCGGACATCACTTTTTCCAGATGCTCTTTTTCTATCTTCCGGTTGTCGGGGTCAAAGAGACCCCCTTATACGGGTAATAAAACCGGACATCAACTCCCGGCGTTCGGCTAAATCATCTTGCAGCATGCTGCGATCCCCTCCAAGTCACGCGTCGGTTTTGTTGCGGCCGCCGGCAATCACTTGAAACGGATGCGGCTGCTGCGGCACCTCTTCGATAAGTTCGGGACCCGGTTCGAAAGCCTCTTCGGGAGCGACCTGCAGGTGGAACAAAATCCGAATGACTTCTTCGCGTATGGCGCCGACCATGTTCTGATACATGTCATAGGCCTCGGTCTTGTATTCCACTAAGGGATCGCGCTGCCCATAAGCCCGGAGACCGACGCCCTCACGCAAATTGTCCATGGCATCCAAGTGCTCCATCCACTTAGAGTCCACCACTCGAAGCATCACCATGCGCTCCAGTTCCCGCATGCTGTCCGCCCCGATTTCCGCCTCCTTGGCTTCGTATAAACGCGTGCCATAGCCCATCAAGGTTTCGACTAACTCCTCATGGCTCATTCCCTCGATTTCCTCCAAGGGCACCGTGTGAGGAGGCAGGAACACTTCGGCCAAACTGGAAAGCAGAATCTCCAGGTCCCATTCTTCTCGGTGAAGCTGTGCCGGGCAGTGGATGGTGACGGCGTCTTCCACCACACCCTGCAGCATGTGCATGACATCTTCCCTCAAGTCGACCTTCGTCAACAGGTCGCGGCGCTGCTTGTACACCACTTCCCGCTGCAGATTCATGACGTCATCGTATTGCAAGACGTGTTTTCGGGCGTCAAAGTTGCGCGCCTCCACCTTCTTTTGAGCCGACTCGATGGCCCGGGTCAAGGTGGGACTCTCGATCGGCTCGTCCTCTTCCACACCCAAGCGATCCATCAGGCTGGAAAGAGTGGGGGCAGCAAAGAGCCGGAGGAAATCATCCTCCAGGGATAGATAAAACCGAGACGATCCCGGGTCGCCCTGACGACCTGAGCGGCCACGCAACTGATTATCGATCCGGCGCGATTCGTGGCGCTCCGTGCCGACGATATGCAAGCCGCCCATGTCCGCCACGCCATCACCCAACTTAATGTCCGTACCGCGTCCGGCCATATTGGTTGCGATGGTGATGGTGCCCGGCTCTCCCGCGTGAGCAATAATCTCTGCTTCTTGCTCGTGGAACTTAGCGTTCAAGACGTTGTGCGGAATCGCTCTTTCCTGCAGCATGTGCGACAGAAGTTCCGACTTCTCGATGGAGACGGTTCCTACCAGCACTGGACGGCGCGTTTTGTACAGTTCTTCGATTTCCCGCACCACGGCCCGAAACTTAGCTGCTTCTGTCTTGTACACCATGTCGGGGAAGTCTTTCCGAACCATCGGGCGGTGCGTAGGCACCACAATCACGTCCAGCCCGTAAATCTTTCGGAACTCTTCTTCCTCCGTCACCGCGGTGCCGGTCATGCCAGAAAGCTTCTCATACATGCGGAAGTAATTTTGAAATGTAATGGTTGCCAGCGTCTGCGTCTCGTCCTCGATCTTGACGCCTTCCTTAG
>JAJZAN010000102.1 GCA_021799435.1 Bacillota bacterium
AGCCAAAGTAGACCTTCAACGTTCCCGGCTGCTGACCCGGGTAAAAGCCCATGTCGAGGACTAGGGTGCGGCGGTCTAGGGTCACATCGTCCCAGCATCCGGTGAGGGCAACGGCTAAAGTGGCCACGGTCAGCAAGGCGGCCAGCCACCGCATGACCCGCTTAGTCATCCCATCGCTCCTCTTGGGACCGATGGAGGTTGGGGTTCGGATCGGGAATGTCATTCCAGTTGCTGGACTTTTTGGTTTGCAAAGGCGCCAGGATGGATGGCCGCTTGGTCAGCATGGGTTCGGGAAATCGCACCAGGGAGTCTTTGAGGTCACGGGTCTTGACGGGGCCAAACGGGCTTAGGTACGGCACTCCGAAGTTTTCCAAGGACGCCAGATGGGACAAGATGGCTAACATGCCGAGAATAATCCCGTAGACCCCCAAGAAATAGGAGAGCGTTACCAGAAACCAAAACAGCACCCGCCACGGTACCGCCATCTCGTAGCTGGGAGATGTAAACAGCCCCAATGCGGTTAAGGTGATGATAACAATCATGAGCGGGGAGACAATGCCGGCTTTGACGACGGCGGTGCCCACCACAATCGCGCCTACCGTTCCCAAGGTAGTGGAGAGTTCTTTAGGCAACCGCAGCGAGGCTTCCCGCAGGATCTCAATGATGGCCCACATGGTCAGCACCTCGAATATGGGCGGCAGGGGAAGCCCCACCCGCGATCCGGCGATAGTAAGCACCAGCTTGGTTGGCAGCAGCTCGGGGTTGACGCTGGTCAGGGCGATGTACAATGGCGGCAGAAGCAACCCCAAAAACAGCCCAACAAAGCGGGTGAGCCGCTCTAAGGTGCCATACCATGAGTTCAACACATAGTCCTCGATGGTTTGATAAAAGTCCATCAGCGTGTTGGGCATGATGAGGACAAACGGGGTGTTGTCCACCAATACGGCAGCCTTGCCCAGACCCAATTCGCGGGCGACCACGTCAGGGCGCTCAGTGCGGCGAATCTGGGGAAAGAGGGTGCTGGCGCGTTCGGTCAAATAGGGAATCAGTTCCTGACCCGTTTGCACGGCGTCGAGGTGGACAACGTCCAGACGCTGCTTGACGGCCGACACCAACGATGGATTCGTTAGCCCTTCAATGTGGGCGATAGCGACGTTGGTGTGGCTGAGAGTTCCCACGGACAACGCGTCGAAGTGCAGTTTGGGCGTTTTCAGCCGCATGCGCAGCAAGTTCATCTGGGTCAGCATAATTTCGTTGAACGCTTCTTGGGAGCCCAGCACGGTCCGTTCGGTGGTTGGCGTGGAAATGCTGCGAGCGGGGAACTTCACCGTGTCCGCGACCAATACTGACGGACATCCCTCGATGAAGATGATGGTGTTGCCGCTGGTAAGTTTGATTAGAAGCTTTTCCCAACTTGTTTCCACGGTTAAGTGACCGGGGGCGATGACAGAGTCATGCACGACCTGATGGGCCTTGGCCAAGTCCTGGGTTAGGCGATAGGCCTGATCGTATTCTTGGCTAAGCGTGATCGTGTCCTGGTCGATGATCTGTGATTCCGCCAGGCCATCCACGAACGCCAGCAAGGCGGGGATCTTGACGTCCTTTCCAATCAAGAAACGCCGCAAGATGATGTCCGGGGATTGGCCCACGGCATTTTTGAGTCGGGTGTAGGCGGTCTCCACGTCGCCCGAGAATGCATCCAAGGAGCCACTCCGGTTGAGGTCTTTGGCTAGGGATTCGAGGCGCTTCTCGAGAGTGCTGGTCTCTGTCAGCAAATCGCTCAGCAGGGTGGTGTCAATGAGCGAAATGTGGTCCAGCGTCTTTTCGGTGACGGAGAGGTTTTCGCTCAATTGCTGCGCGGCGCGCTCTTCGCCCGTCATGGCGATTTTGGGCTGGGTTTTTTTGGTTGCGGGAAGAGTTTTCCGTGGGTGGTTAGATCGCGAAAAAGGCCACATCGAGACTCCTCCTTTAAGCATGGGCTCTCTCTTGGTACAATGTGGCCAAGTTGCCATCAGGCTATGCGAAGGGGCACCAGCAATGACGATCGAAGAGGCCATGGCCGTTTTGGGCCGGGGAAATTTGGAACCCGTCTACGTATTGGCGGGACCCAACCGCTACTGGGCAGGCGCATGGCTTAAACGGGCCCGAGAACGGTTCTTGGGTGCCGATGACGAGACCAACCTGGTGCGTCTGGATGGAGTGCAGGATTTTACGGCCGTTCGACTGGAGTTGGCGTCGGGCGGTTTTTTCGGCAGCCGCAAGATGGTGGTAGTGGAGCACGGCCGATGGCCTAAAAAAGAGGAACAGCTCGCCCGATACATTGAGGATCCCGCCCCCGATGCCATGCTGGTGCTGGTGGAGGAGAAGCTCACGCCAAGCTTGGATAAGGCGCTGGGCCGGCACCGAGTGGTTGAGATCAAAGATTTAACGCCGGTGTCCTTTCAGCGTTTCGTACAAGAAGAGGCCGACCGTCGCAACATCCGATTTCAGACCGGCGGACTGGAGCGCTTCTGCCAGCTTGTGGCCGGCAACGAATATCAGGTCCAGCAGGAGCTGGAGAAGATGGCACTGTGGTCCCTGGAGGCATGGCGCCCCGGCGATGTGGAGGAGCAGGTGGTCCCCATTCCTGGAGATGAGCCCTTATGGGATGTGACCGATGCGCTTCTTCGGCGGGAGGCCGCCAAGACCCAAGCACTGGTGATGCGCCACTTGAGCCGCGGTGTGGCTCCCCTGCTGCTGTTCATTATGATGGCACGGCAAATCATACAGGTGGACCGCGCCCAACGAGCCCAGGCCGCGGGACTTTCCGTTGGTTTGTTCCAGCAGCAGGAAGGCCTTCGGGATTTTGTCGCTAAAAAGGTTTGGTCGGCGGCCCATCAGTGGCCGGCGGAGGATGTGGCCGAGCTCATGGAGTGGGCGGGCCGCATTGACGTGGCCATGAAGACCGGCTACGGCGAGCCGGAGGTCTGGCTGGCGTTGTGGGGCGGGCTCTGGACGGGCAAGAAAAATCCCCCCGGTCAACGCGGGGGGCGAAAGGACAGAACCTAACTGGCCGACTTTTTCGCTTTTTTCAGCCGAAGCGTCAAACGCGACTTGTGCCGGCTGGCATTGTTGCGGTGAATGGCGCCTTTTTGGGCTGCACGGTCCAATCGACCATAGCAAAACTTTAACGCCGTTTCCGCTGCCGCCAGATCGCCCCGGTTAAGCGCGTCCTCGAACCGCCGAACAGCGGTGCGCACCATGGTCTTGCGAATCTTGTTGCGCAAGGTCCGGACTTGGGTTTGACGGATGCGTTTTTTGGCAGACTTAATATTGGCCACGCCGATACCTCCTGACGGTGAATTATACCATGGCCAAGAACGGCGGTAAAGGGAACATGACGTTCTGGACATTTTTGCGTTTTTTTGTCGTCCTGGCCATTCTCGCGGCGACCCTGTGGATATGGCCTGGTACGCATGTTCGGATTTTTGACCTCCTCATTTTAGCGGTCCTTCTGACCACTTTCGATTTTCTGGCGGTCTGGATATTGGGTCGTTCAGGCAGTGCGGCTGCGACAGGTTGGCTCGGCTGGATACTCTCGATTGGCATTCTCTATGCGGCATCCCTCATCTTGCCCCATATCACCCTTCGGCCCGGGGCGGCCATCGCCGCCGGCACCTTGATTTGGGCCGCGGGACGGGTATTTCCAGCGCTCTTCGGATAGCGGCAGCTTGGTCTATTTCCCCAGTATTTACCATAGGATAGGGCGGGGGGATGCATTGTGGCACGGTGGCCTAAACCAGCCATTATTTGGCTGAGGCAAGCGCGAAAGAATCGCTACTGGCGCAATCGTCGACAAGCATCGGCCAGGGGATGGAGGATCCCTTGGACCAGTGCCTTGCTGTACGGTCTAACGTTGGCTCTGGCTGGCGGCGTCCTATGGAAAGTGCCAGCGCGTCCCGATATTGCGCCCGTGGAGGCGCCCGTTTCGCACGCTAGTCAGCCTTCCTGGATGGATCGCACGCTGACCAGCATGCGTGAGCCGGGTCCGACGTTTCAGGCCTGGCTTAATCAAGGCATGCCCATCATGGGTCTGACACTCAATCCACACAACTTTTCTGTGCACTTGAAGGGGTTGGCCCTCACGGCAATCCGTTCCATCACGGGGGTACAGTTGGACAGCTTGGGCGGCTTATTGAAGATGGAAATCCCCCAACTGGCCTTGGTGTCGGCGCCGCCGCCGCTGCCGTCTTCGGCTCAACCGGTAGTGACCCATCCCAAGACCAAGTCGCCGCGGACCAAGGCACAGGATGCCGTCGATCCGGCCTTGCCCGGGGATGGGGGACGGGTTTGGGCCCAATTGGGTGCGAATCCAGAGGTCGGCATATATCAAACCCACAGCCACGAATCATTCTGGGCGTACGTGCCCGCGGGATCGACCACGGCCTACTCCACCCAATGGTCCAAGACCATTGTCCAAGTGGGGTGGTGGCTCGCGCAGGACCTGCAATCCCACGGTGTATCCGTGGTTCAGTCCCGGGTCGACAATATGTCGGAAGGCGTTTTGGCCAGCTACAACAAATCGTATTACACGGCGAAGGACCTCATGAAGTGGTACCCCAGCGTGCACATGCTGATGGACCTGCACCGTGCCACCCAAGATGTCCCAGCGGCCGATATACACGGCCAGAAAGTGGCCAAGATTCTTATCGTGGTCGGTACCAATAAACTGCTTCCCAATGAATACTGGCATCAAAACTTGGAGGTAGCTTTGAAGCTCGCCAAAGCACTGGGCCAATTGGCTCCCGGAATTCTACAGGGGCAGGGGATCGACACGGTCCCGTATCGCTACAACCAGCAGTTGATGCCGGCCGACTTAATGATTGAGGTAGGGGGCCCCAACAGCACTCTCAGTGAGGAGCGCTACGCGGTCAACGATTTGGCTGAGGCCGTGTCAGAGCTGATCCGGAGCGGCGTGATCCCAAAGGCCCCCTAGAACAACCAATTGACCCCAATGAACTCCGGGCGCTACCATGGCGACAGGGGGTCATTGCATGATTTGGGATCGCAGTGTCGAGACATTGGAGCGGAGCCGGTTGCAATCCCTGCAGCGGACACGTTTAAGTTGGACCTTGCATTGGGCCCGTGAACGTGTCCCTTTTTATGCCGAGCGGCTGCCAGATTTAGACCGGTGGGAGCGGCACCCGCAGGAATTGCTGCAGGAATTGCCCTTTACCGTGAAAAGCGATTTAAGAGACCATTATCCGTTGGGCCTTTTGGCTGTCCCGCGACACGAGGTGCGGCGCTTTCACGCGTCCAGCGGTACCCGCGGCAAACCGACCGTCGTGGCATACACCGAACACGATTTAACCATGTGGGCCGAGGTAGTGGCCAGGTCTCTCGCGGCAGCCGGCATGCAGCCGGGACAGGTGCTGCAGAATGCGTATGGCTATGGATTGTTCACGGGTGGGTTGGGACTGCACCAGGGGGCGGAGCGTCTGGGAGTTTCGGTCATTCCCGCCTCCGGCGGTCAGACGGAGCGGCAGGTCCAGCTCATCATGGACTTACAGCCGGATGGACTCGCTTGCACCCCCAGTTATGCCTTGTACATTGCGGAAACCATGCACGCTATGGGGATTGAACCGACAGACTCTCACTTGAAGACCGGCATTTTTGGAGCCGAACCATGGAGCGACGGGATGCGGGAGCGGCTGGAGGCCGCCTTGGGCATCCAAGCGGTCGACATCTATGGGCTGTCGGAGATTACCGGGCCGGGTGTGGCCATGGAGTGTGTGGAAGGCAAATCCGGCCTGCATGTGTTCGAGGATTTCTTCTACGTCGAGGTCATTAACCCCCGCACTCTCGAACCGGTCGAGCCTTCGGAGGTCGGGGAGCTGGTTTTGACCACCCTTAGCAAAGAAGCCATGCCGATGATTCGGTATCGGACCGGAGACTTGGTTAGTGCCAATCCCGAACCTTGCGTGTGTGGCCGTACCATGACCCGTATCAGTCGGGTCCACGGGCGCTCTGACGACATGTTGATTGTCCGCGGTGTGAATGTGTTTCCTAGTGAAATTGAACGGGTCATCTTGAGTCACCCGGGTGCCAACGGCCAATACCAGCTGGTTTGGGAGGGGCATCCGTCACGTCCCGACTTGGTGGTGGAGATGGAGGCCGTGCCAGGCGCTCAGGATCCGAAGGGCCTTCGCGAGCATCTCCATGCCCAACTGGGGGTACATCTAACCATCCGAGTGGTCGAAGCAGGCTCGGTGCCGCGCAGTCAAGGCAAAGCGGTGCGCGTCGTCAACCGAATGACCGAATAGCCAGCCAGGCGAGGGGGAGACACGGTATGGTGTCAGTATTTGCCTTATATGCGAAGCCGGAAGACGAACGAGCATTTTTGGACCATTATGCGCAGGTTCACGCGCCGTTGGCGAGGAGTTTGCCGGGGATCTTGAGCCTGAATTGGGGCCAGCCTGGGACGCTCTTTCAAGACGATGACTCCGGCTGGTTTTTGATTGCCGAGATGCGGTTTTCAGACCGAGATCAGGCCCTGGCAGCCCTAGCTTCAGAAGCCGGCAAAAAGGCCGGCAAAGACCTGGCCGCTTTTGCCAAGGGACTGGTTACCATGAGGATGGTGGAATGGTATGAGTAATGTGTTGGAAGAACGCCATGAGCATGTGGTGTTGCTGCGCCTCAATCGCCCCGAGGTGCTGAATGCCCTCTCCGGGGAGCTCATGGAGGAATTGTCCGAGACGCTGACCCGTTTGGATCAAGATGACCAGGTACGGGTGGTCGTGTTGACCGGAAACGAGCGGGCGTTCGCAGCGGGGGCGGACATTCAGGAGCTGCACGGCAATACCGCTGTGAGCATGCTGGCATCGCGACAAATTACCCGTTGGGAGGCCGTCAAGAAATTCTCAAAGCCCCTCATTGCCGCTGTCAGCGGATGGGCGCTGGGCGGCGGCATGGAGTTGGTGATGGCGTGTGACATGGTGATCGCCGGCGACAATGCGCAGTTTGGGCAGCCCGAAATCAAGATTGGGGTCATGCCGGGTGCAGGGGGGACCCAGCGGCTGACCAAAGTGGTGGGCAAGGCCAGGGCCATGGAAATGGTCTTGACGGGTCGGACCATCAGCGCCGACGACGCGTTTCGCATGGGGCTGGTCAATCATGTCGTGGCTCGCGAACAGGTCATTAGTCGGGCCTTGGAACTAGCCCGGACTATCGCCCGCATGCCGCCCATCGCTGTGCGTTTGGCCAAGGAATCCGTTCTGACGGCTCTCGACACGCCCTTGGATGTGGGATTGACGCATGAACGCCGTCTGTTCAGCCTGCTGTTTGCCTCGGAAGACCAAAAGGAAGGTATGAGCGCCTTTTTAGAAAAGCGCCCGCCCCATTTTGAAGGGCGTTAGCTGTCTTTGAGTCCCAAACGCTGTGGGTGGGAGTAGACGCTCATTTCGTTGTCGCGGACAAAGCCGACCGCGGTGATGCCCAACTGATTGGCCATCTGCACGCCCAAACTGGTTGGGGCGGCGTTGGAAACGACGGCGGCAGCCCCCATCTGGCGCACCTTCCAGAGTATCTCGGCGGACAGCCGTCCCGAAAAGTAGACAACCGCCTGCGTGAGGTCGTGCTGGCCGGCCCGCAATGCAGCCCCGAACACCTTGTCGAGGGCATTGTGCCGGCCCACGTCGCATCGGAGCCACTGAAGATCGCTTCCGAGAGCCAATGCGGCCGCGTGCAGACCGCCCGAATGCTGGCCATGGGTCCAGGACGAGAGCACGTCAAAGTGCGCCCGAATGACGGCGGGGTCGAGTGCCAGCGGGGTATCAAGAGGAGCTAGTCCCACGGGATTAAAAAAGCCGGGACGGCTTTGTCCGCAGCAGGAGCCCAAATAGCGGCTGCCTCCCGTACTGGACGGGTGGAAGCCAGGGATGCGAAGCCAAATCTGGCCGTCTTCGGGGCGCCATTGAAAAATGGTCACCCGCTCCGCACGGTCGATAGCCCCGTCGCCCGCCAAGTAGCCGATGGCCCAATCCTCTAGATCCAGGGGCGTCAGAGCAGCGGTCACGTATTCGGCGCCGTTGACGAACAACGTGACGGGCATTTCGACGGCCGCTTGGGCCGATTCTTGCACCCATCCGCGGTTATCCCAATGGTAGCGCATCACCGGGGTGACGCCCGATGCGATATCAGTCATACGCTCCCTCCTTTCCTCTATTGTAGCGCCTTGGTGCCAAAAAACGTCACTTTCGTCGGGCACGGGGGATTGTTAGACTGGAAAGAGCTTCCGTGAGGAGGGGTGACCATGCCGAAACTCCCGAAGAGTTGCTTCAAGCAACGCAAGCACTTTCAGGCGTATTACCGAGATACCCACACGGCGGAGAGCGGACATATTTGGCGGCCCAAAGGCCTGGAGAAGTGATCATGATGTGGGTCTTTGATGCCTATGGAACGCTCTGGAATGTCAGCCGCATTGAGGCGGCAGTCCAGAGAGCGCAAGTTCCAGACAGTGCCCGATTTCTCTCACTCTGGCGTCAAAAGCAACTGGAGTATGCGTTCTTGCGGACCGTGATGGGGGACTATGCGCCCTTTTCCACCGTGACCCAGGATGCCCTAGAGTACTGTCTCGCAGTGTTCGGAATTGCCATGAGCCCCCTCGACCAGGATGCGCTTCTCCATGCATGGTTTCATCCCCAAGCGTTTGAGGATGCCCACGAGTTTCTGCAATCTTTAGAGGGCGAGCAACGCTGGATTCTCTCCAACGGCGATCCCGCCATGTTGGCTGCAGGGGTGGAGGCGACGAGATGGCAGGATTGTTTGGAGGGGTGGATCAGCGTCGATCAAGCCCGTCGATACAAACCGCATCCGGATGCCTATCGCTTGGTGGCCGAGACGACCAAAGCCTCTCTCGAGGATGTTATCTTCGTATCCTCCAACGGATGGGATGTGGCAGGCGCCACGCGTTTTGGCTTCCGCACCATCTGGGTCAACCGGCGCGGAACACCGCCAGACCGCCTCGGGGTCAATCCCTGGCGGGTCGTCCGAAGTCTCTCCGATCTGCATGGCGGGCGGCGCTGAGGGCGTCTTCGGTCCAGAGGATGAGCATACGTTATTCGAGGAACTAAAGAATTTTCCGGGAATATCGAGAGAAGATACGCCATTATCTGCAAACTCAGAGTATAATGTCGACAGATCATTGTGGGACGAGAAGGGGGCGTTGGCCCCCGAAAAGAAGGAGTGATTTTTACATGTCTGACGAGCGCATGGAACGCGATATTGAGGTCCACTGGCGCGAAGAGGATTACTACGAGCCTCCTGTTGGGTTCGCGGCCCAAGCGAATCTAAGTGATCCCCACGTGTATGACAATTTTTCATTAGAAAACTTCCCGGACTCTTTCATAGCTTACGCCGATTTGCTGGAGTGGGAAAAGCGCTGGGATACAGTGCTCGACACCTCCAATCCACCGTTTTGGCGCTGGTTTGTGGGCGGACGGCTCAATGCATCATACAACTGCGTGGACCGGCATCTTGCGGACCACAAGAACAAGGTCGCCTACTACTTTGTGGCTGAGAATGAAAATGACCCCATTGTCGGAGTCACCTATCAAGAACTGTACTGGCGGGTTAACGAGTTTGCCGCGTTGCTTCGCGACTATGCTGGCGTCAAGAAGGGCGACCGGGTGACCATCCACATGCCCATGGTGTTGGACCTGCCGGTGGCCATGCTGGCCTGTGCGCGGCTTGGGGCCATCCACTCGGTGGTATTTGGCGGGTTCAGCGGTCAGGCCTGCGCTGACCGGGCGGTCGACTCAGAGAGCTCAGTTTTGGTGACCATTGACGGCTACTACCGCAATGGCAAGTGGTTGAACCATAAGGAGAAAGCCGATATCGCCGTACAAAAGGCGGCCGAAGCGGGCCAAAAGATTGAGCACGTGCTGATTTTCCAGCGCGATGCGGGCCATTACGGCGGGGGCGACTTGGTCGAGGGCCGGGATGTTCTGGTGCAGGATGTGCTGGCCAAGTACCGCGGCCGGAACGTGGAGCCTGAATCAATGCCGGCTGAGGATCCCCTGTTTCTGATGTACACCTCTGGATCCACCGGCAAGCCTAAAGGGATTCAGCATGGCACCGGCGGTTATCTCTCCTACGCCACAGCCACCAGCAAATTTGTACTCGACATTCAGCCGGACGACGTCTATTGGTGCATGGCCGACATTGGGTGGATTACGGGCCATTCCTATATTGTTTATGGTCCGTTGTCGTTGGGAGCTACCTCCGTCATCTACGAGGGCGGCCCCACCTATCCGGACGCCGGTCGGCCCTGGCGGATTGCTCAGCGGCTGGGAGTCAACATTTTCCACACGTCACCGACTGCTATTCGCAGCCTGCGTCAGCACGGGGATGCCATTCCCGGACAATATGACTACCACTTCAAGTTGATGGTCACGGTCGGTGAGCCCATCGAACCCGATGTGTGGCGCTGGTACTACAACGTGGTGGGCAAGCGCGAAGCCGCCATCGTGGATACCTGGTGGCAAACTGAGACAGGCGGCCATGTGGTCAGCACCATTCCGGCTTTGAAGGCCATGAAGCCTGGGAGTGCGGGGCCGGGACTGCCCGGCATCCATCCCGTCATCCTGGATGACGAAGGCCATGAGGTGGAGGCAGGATCAGGAGAAGGTGGCAACATCTGCATCCGAAATCCCTGGCCGGGCATTATGCAGACCATCTGGCGAGACCCGGAGCGGTTTGTCCGCACGTATTACGGCAAGTACAACAAGAACCCGCAGTCTAAGGACTGGAGGGACTGGCCGTATATGGCAGGCGACGGGGCTATGCAGGCCGCCGACGGATACTTCCGCATTTTGGGCCGGATTGACGACGTAATCAATGTGGCGGGTCACCGCATGGGCACCAAGGAGTTGGAATCTGCGGTGCTGCAGGTCCCCGAGGTCGCGGAAGCGGCCGTGGTGGCAGCCCATGATGATGTCAAGGGCACCATGCCGGAGATCTATGTCTCGCTGCAGCCCGGCGTGGAAGACTCTGATGCCGTGAAGAAAAAGATTGTCGACGCCATCGTCAGCGATATCGGGCCGATTGCGCGTCCGCGTCAGGTCTGGATTGTGCCGGACCTGCCCAAGACACGTTCCGGCAAGATTATGCGCCGAATCTTGGTGTCGATTTCCGATAATACAGATATTGGTGACGTCACCACCTTGTCCAACCCAGAAGTGGTTGAGACGATTCATCAGTTGGTGCGTCCCTAGGCCGCGCGTGTATTGGCGCTCGGCCGGTCAGCATTGGATCATGCCGCACCTGTGCCAAGTTCGAGGATCCAAGCTGATAGCGGAAACATCTGTCTGTCATACGAGGAGGGTGTTGTATGGAAGGGAAGTTGGCTAATCCAGCGCCGCTCGGGCTTGCAGGTTTTGCGTTTACGACCTGGATGCTTAGCATGGTTAACGCCGGATGGTACCCGGCGGGTTCAGTAGGATTGGTACTCGCCTTGGCGATGGCTTATGGCGGTACCGCACAGATGGTAGCAGGAGTGCTGGAGTATAAGAAGGGCAATACCTTTGGAACCGTAGCGTTTTTCTCCTATGGTGCCTTCTGGTGGTCGTTCGCCCTCTATGCCCATTTCTTCGCCGCTGGGGTTCCGTCCGCTTTTGTAGGTTGGTACCTGTTTATGTGGGGCGTCTTCACGTTCTACATGTGGATCGCCACCTTCCGCGCCAATATGGCCTTGCAGTTGGTGTTCCTGGCGTTATGGATCACCTTCATCCTGTTGGCCATTGGCACATGGGGCGTGGGCTCCATGAGCACGCTCGGCGGCTATGTCGGGCTGATTACCGCAATTCTAGCGTTCTATCTATCTGCTGCCGAGGTGATTAACGAGGCGTTCGGCCGTTCGGTTCTACCGATCGGACCCTTCAACCGGACGACCACATCCTCGCCGTCGCAGAGCGCTTGACGTAAGAGAATACCAACAACAAAGAGCGGCCCCCTGGGGCCGCTCTTTGGATGTCCGTTACTCGTT
>JAJZAN010000103.1 GCA_021799435.1 Bacillota bacterium
CGATTCCTGAGATACGGGGGCTGGGGCTTCTTTTGAAGGATCCGAGCCTTTTGGCCACCACCGCGTGCGGCCATTTGCTTAACGCTGCGAATAGCGGACTATCCGGCCCGAGGGAGTCTCGAAAAATAGATCGCACGACAGCCCCCGTGGCACCGCCCAGGAAGATGCGCCCCCGCGCCTCCGATCCCAGTACGCATCTTTATTGGCAAGTACGCAACTATTTTGTCAAGCGACACTCTCTGCGGCAGCTTCAAAGATGGCCCTTCGGAACGCATTAGAAAGACGCCAGGTCTCTCTCGCGTCCCCAAAGATGGCATAGAGAGGCTCGATCGTCATATGGTTGTGGAACAGCCGAAACCCGGTCAAGGCGGCGAGTTCCTTGCCCACGGTCATTTTGCCAACTGCTTGGGGACCAAACAGCAGGACAAATGTCATGAAGCCTCCCCCTCCCTCTTCCCCGAGGCGCTTCGGGCTGGCGGGGAATGATACACTCGTCGTAATAATGGATGCGTGGAGGAATAATGGCATGACCATAGCTAAAGTCGCGGACTACTATAATCAAGATCCCGAGAGGGAATGGCGACGCCTCGAAACTCATGTCTTCGAATGGGCCACGACGATGCACTATCTGGAGCGCCTCTTACCCCCGTCTCAAGCCGTTCTCGACCTCGGCGGGGGGCCCGGCCGATATGCGATCGCTCTCAGCCAAGCTGGCCATCGCGTCACCTTGGCCGATTTGGCCAAAGCCAACCTCAGCTTCGCCCAAAAGCAAGCGGAAGAACTGGGCTCCTCGTTGGCGGGCTACGTGGAAGTGGATGCCCGCGATCTCAAACCCTTTTCGGATCACACATTTGATGCTGTGTTGGCACTGGGACCCATGTACCATTTGCTGGAGGAAGGCGATCGGGAGAAGGCCTTTCGGGAATGCCTTCGCGTCCTGAAACCTGGGGGACTTCTGGTCGTGGCGTTTATCAGCGTCTACGCCGCTTTATACGATGCGGTC
Source organism: Bacillota bacterium (assembly GCA_021799435.1). Taxonomy (GTDB): domain Bacteria; phylum Bacillota; class Sulfobacillia; order Sulfobacillales; family Sulfobacillaceae; genus Sulfobacillus_B. The sequence continues at coordinate 1,004 of JAJZAN010000103.1, forward strand.
ATCACAGACCCGGCCAGCCTCGAGGAGTGGCGGCCACGCCTGCGCCACTTCATGGCGACGGGCGTCCATCACGCTCCCGAGCAAGGCGGTACCTTTACCGATGCCTGGTTCGCTGACCCCTTCCAGATTGCGTCGTGGATGAGTCGGTTTCCCTTGGAGCCCTTGCATCTGATCGGAGCCGAAAGCATGCTGGCTCAAAGCAAATTCGCCCTATACGACCAACCATCCCAGGTCTTAGCCGAGTGGATTGACTTCGCCTGTGAGACCGCGGACACGCCGGCCGCCCTAGCGGGCTCGGAACATGTGGTCTACTTCGGACGCAAATGCTGATGGCGGTGGGTGGCCGGTCCACCGGGCAGATTGCCCGCTCTTTATCCGCGCTCAAACTGTCGGCGCATCACTAACGCCGCCGTCGAATGGATCGGCATCTCGGACACTAATCATCATCACGATTTCCGCAGTCAAAAATCGCCGAGTCGTCGTGAGTCTAGCTCCCGCCCGGTCATCCGCCCAATGTTAACTCCGCGAAACCCTCGATGGACGGTTCCATGAATTAAGACGACGGCCGCGCGAACCGCGTGACCGCCGTCTTTTCACAGTGCCGCCGTGGGTGGTTTAGAGTTTGATGGCACCGGCGGTGGCGCCCTCAATGAAGTAGCGCTGCAGGAAGATGAAAGCCACGATGAGTGGCGCTGCAGCAATAATCACGCCTGCCGCCAACAGGGTCCAGTCGCTCTGGTAGCTTCCGTAAAACGCGAACAGCCCTCGTGACAGAGGGAACAGCGAAGGAGTGGACAGAAACACCACGGGACCAATCAAGTCGTTCCAGATTTGAATGCCGGCATAGATCCCCATCGTAATGAAAGCCGGTTTGGCCAGTGGAGTCACAATGGTCACCAAATAACGCAAGTAATTGCAGCCATCGATGACCGCACTCTCATCCAACTCGCGGGGGATAGTACGAAAGTACCCAACAAATAGGAAAAACCCAAAGACCATCGCATCTTGAATATGCAAAATCATATAACCAGGCCGGTTGTTGTAGAGATGCAGGTACCGGGACTCAATAAATAAGGGAATAATGGCCACCGGAAAGAACAGACCGGACGTCAGTATGGTGCGCAGTTGCCGGGCGCCGCGGACATAGCCGCGCGACACGGGAAACGCCAGAAAGACACTAAACGCCAGCGCCACCAATGTAGGGACAAACGTGTACACAATCGAATTGACAAAATACTGGCCCATAGATGCCTGGCGCCACGCTTGCAGGAAATTCGACCAGACCACGGGATGAGGAAACGCGGTGGCGTTGGTGAGAAATTGCTGCTGACTTTGCAAGGACATATTGGCGAGGAACACCAACGGGCCAAAATAGAAAATCATTACCGCCAGGCCTACAATAAGGGCGCCCCACAACCACGTTCTGGTCCGCGTTGCGCTCATGACATGGCCTCCTCTCGACGGGTCAAGTAACGCTGTAATGCGAGCACCACGATGACCGTCAGCACAAACTGGATGATGCCAATGGCCGCCCCCAGCCCCAAGTTCCCCGATCCTTGAAATGCCGTGTTGAACATATACATCCCCAGTGTGTTGGTGTTGTGAACGCCGTCGGTGAGCACATAAATGATGTCGTAAGTCCGGAGCGATCCCGCTGCCGCCAGCGTCAAGTTCACCGTCAGTGCTGGAGCGATCAGGGGAAAGGTGACCCGCCAAAAACTGGCCCACTCGGAGAGGCCGTCAATTTTGGCTGCCTCCAGAAAGTCACGCGGCACGGTGTTGATTCCGGCGATGTAAACCACCGTGGTAAACCCAAGATTCGCCCAAATTTGAACAAAAATGACCAGCGGCATAGCCCACGTATTGGATCCGAAGAAAGACGACGATGTCCCAAACAGTCCCAACAGAGAAGCACCCGGTCCGCCGGATGGAGACAGCAGCAGCGACCAGGTGAGCCCAATAATAGTGACACCAAGGACGGCCGGTAAAAACACTAACGTCCGAAAGAAGCCCACCGCGGGAAAGCGCTTGGAAAGAACATAGGCAAGGCCCAATCCAATCAAATTCTGAAAGATGGTGACTCCGCCGGCGAACATCAGGGTGTCTTCGATGGACTGCTTCATGCTCGGCAGGTTGTTGATAAACAGGGTGACGTAGTTCGCCAACCCCACAAAGTGGACGGGAACACCGGGAATGCCCAAGTAGTCCGTCAGCGAAATCACCAACGATGCGGCGGTCGGCACAATCCCAAAGAGCAGAAAAACAATGAGCCCAGGAATCATTAAGCCATACACCCACAGTTGCTGCCGACCCTTAAAGACGCTGTTCATCCCGGCGTATTCCCCCCACTCGGACTCATCCCCCGCTTTTGTTCGCGGGGAGAGCCGTGCATAAAGTCATGCACGGCTCGTCCTTTGGCTTTTTCTGGTGTGTTACTTCAATGCCTGCTGTTGTGCGCTTTGGTAGACTTTGGCCAGGGCCTTGGGAGAAACCTGTCCCTGCACCATATTGAGCTGCTCAGCCCAGAAGTTGGTGGGTTGCAGGTAGTTCGGTCCACTAGCCACCAAGAAGTTGGGGCTCTGCTGAATCACGCGGCCCACTCCGAACCACTTGCCCATAATCGTGGCGTCCTGGTTGTGGTAGGAGCCCAACTCACTTGGCGAGATGCCGGTCATGCTGACGTACTGGCTGTAAATAGGCTTAGATGCAAAGAACGCCAGCCACTTCTCAGCCAATGCCTTGTTCGGGCTGTTGTTGAGCACTGTCCAGGTGAGGTCCGGATTTGCGACCGGCAGGTTGTTCGACGCCTTGTTAGAGCCAGGGAACGGGAAGAACCCTATCTTCATATGCGGATTGGCCTTGAGCACCGACGGGAGGTCCCACGAACCGTCCAGCAACATGGCGGCTTTGCCGGCGGCAAAGTCGCCCGGCATCTGCTGCCAGTTTTGCCCCGCAAAGTTCTTCTCGACGTAGTTGGAGAAGAATGCCCGCTCATGAGCGAAGGTGGTAATCATGGCAGAATTGGTCCACTTGAGCTTGCCGGATGCCAACGCGCTGCTGACCGAATACTGCGGCAACTGGTCGAGCATCAGCGGGAACATGGCGAACTCGAGGTAGAAGGTAGCCCCGTTGCCGATCCCGGTCCAGACCGGTGTCACACCGTGCGACTTGAGCTTTTTGGAGACTTGTACGAACTGGTTGTACGTCGTCGGCACCGCGAGGTGATACTTGGCGAATATCGTCTTGTTGTAGAACAGTCCCGTCTGGTAAACCCCTGTGACCAGGCCGTAGTCCTTGCCCTTATACGCGGCCGCCGCCAAATCGGTCTTGGAGAAGTGCGACAGGTATGACTGCCCGTTCAGCGGCGCGAATACGCCGTGTTCGGCCCATTCCTGCACACTGCTGAGGGTGGTCGTGTTCTGCTTGTAGGGCATGGGGTCGAACGGCTCAATCGCCATAATGTCAGCGGTTCCGCCTTGGACAGCGGTTTGCTGCAAGGCCCCATAGCCAGCTTGGTCGTTGGCTGCCGTTTCCAGCTGAACTTTCACACCGTACTTCTTTTGGAACTCCTTATCAATCTTGGTGACGGCAGCGACAGCCGGCGGGTTCACCCACATGATAATTTTGAGTGTCTTCTTGGATGCACCAGCGGCATGGTGGGAAGCGGCCATTGTTGCAGGGCCCCATGCGGCCAATACACTGCCGGACAAGGCGAGCGCCGCTATCGGCGACAACTTTTTGGCAATACCCATGTTAATCCTCCTCATAATCTTAAGCGGAATATTATCCCAGTGAAATTGTACAGACATTTATAACATAGTACAATAACTTTAGCAAACTTGGAATTTGCATGAATGCTGTGAAAAGGATTCAGCCCTCTCCCGCTGAGATATCCTTTATCCGTTCTAATTATTTCATCTGTGTGCCGAGAGTTCTCCAGCTTAAGGCGGCTCGCCCAGCCTCACAATACCCACGGACCGTGGGCGACTAGAGCAAAATCGGAGGCCGCAAAGTCCAAGAGCCCCCGCTCCCCCAACCCGAGTTCTACCCGAGGACGGGAAGCCCCCCTGATATGGCTCTCCTTCGGGCATCACTTGCGTCCCCGAGGGAACTCTTCCCGACCGATCGAGCTAAAAGCAGCGATGTCTGGCCTCAATAGATTGTGATGTCGTATTCCATCTGTCGAGCGGTTTCACGTGCAATGTCCGAGCCGCCCAACCGTTGAACAATGTGAAACGCCATGTTGATGCCTGCCGAAATCCCGGCTGACGTGACAATATCGCCTTCATCGACAAACTTGACGTTTCGTTGCACGAGCACACCGGGAAATTCAGACTCTAGCCGGGCATAACTGCCCCAATGGGTTGTGGCGCGCTTGCCGTTTAAGAGCCCCGCCTTAGCCAGAAGCAGAGCCCCGGTGCACACGGAACTCATGATGTGGACGTCACTCATACGGTCCTGAATCCATGCGATGAGGTTTACGTTATGAATCTCTGTCTCTCGTGCGCCTGGCCCTCCGGGAATCACAAGAATGTCGAAATGCGGAGCGTTGTCAAAACTGAAATCAGGGGACACTTTCAGCCCGTTGCGAGCCGAGATCATTTGCCCCGCTTGCGACAGGGTCTTCACGGCAAATAGCTTACCCTGGGTCTCACGCTTGGCGGCCACGGAAAACACTTCAAAAGGACCCGCAAAGTCTAGTACCTCCACGTCATCAAACAGCAAAATGCCGACGGTCCACAGTTTATCGGCCACAATCCTCACCCCCTGAATTCCTCAGCGCACCGGTTTCTCTACTGATAGATTGCCGGGACTTCGCAACTATTGCCTTCCAGTTTACACCAATTGACGACATAGCTTTCGGAGTTGCGGCGAGACTCTCCAATGGCCGATTGTGTGGCCGCTATAAGGATCCTCAAGAGAGGGAATTTTTGTAAAAAGGGAGTAAAATCGTGGGGTAACTATAGATCATGGTATATCAACGAGAAGGTGAACAGGCATGCGTCAATCACCGCTTAAGCGGGGCATGGGACGGCCGCGGGACAGCCTCCGCATCTTCCAGTACTCGCCCACAGGTGCCGGCTTCGTGGGCTTATTTCTTGTGTTTGTCGCAGCACTGGGGATACACGGGGTGTTCCCGCAGGTCCCGGTCGGTTATGACTTACTGATGGGTCTCCCTTTGGGGGCGGCCCTCAGTGTCTTGTTGGGAACATTGGTGACCTATGTCCTTGGTCGTCTTGGCTGGGTCAGCAAGGATTGATCAGACGCAAGACCCGGACAGTCAGGGGTGCTGTCTGAAGATGGGCGGCAATGTGGTGGGCAGAACCGCCAACGCGGACTGGACCCCCGCTTAACACGATGACTATGGCCCCTGCCTTGCCGATGCCCATGCACTATTCATTCCCAGGCGTCGGGGGCTAAGGGCTGCGTGCATAGTCGCCATGGAGCAGACGAGCTGATATTCCAGCATCAAGGTGCAGCTTCCTGCATCACAAAGGAGGTCGGAACCCCCGTGGTTACAGGTTTGCCTACAGGGTGGCGTCGCTCCGGTTGACCATCCGGCGGTACCCCTCACGTCTAAGGCATTGGCGAGGGACGCCCTAGACTGCGCGGCGCTGAGGGCAATGGCGTTTCACGTGCATGCATCCGCGTCGTGACCATGCCAGTGACACCCTGATCCTGATACCTGTGAACGGGTCATTGGGACAATGCGCAGAGAGCTTTAGGCATGGCGCGATCCGAGGTCCTTATGGTCTCGCGGCATGCCCCAGATGGTCGGCATCGTGACCAGTGTAAGGGCGGCCAAAATCCACACAATGGTAGCATCCCCCCATTTGGCCGCCAGGTAGGTGAGAGGAATGACCAAAATCGCGCCTAGTCCATTGGCGAGACCCAGAGCCACCCCTGATCCCAACGCGGGGTTCTCGGAGAAGATGTCTTGGCCAATCAGCATCGTGGTCGAGGACGCCCCAAAGAGCGCGATTCCCATCACGCCGAGCACTGGCCAGATCCAAAATTCCGGGAGTGATGCGAACCCGGCTAGAGCCATGATGCTTAAAACACTGGTCCAGGCCAACACCGCCCCTTTCCCGAACCGGTCGTTCATCGTGCCCCCGAGCAGATTGCCCACAATTCCGACGCCAATTAGCACTGTGACGAGGGCCGATCCGACCACCAGGCTGCCGCCTCGTTGGTGCCACAAAATGGGTGACAGCGTCACCATCTCATAAATGGTAGCGGACCGCACCACGGAGTACCCCAAGAGCGCGGAAGCTGGTTTAATATGGCGGTTGAAAGCAATGGGGGCGCCACGTCGGGGCTTTTGGGGGGCTGGCGGGATAACCTTAATCACCCAAGGGTAGGTCACCATAAGCGGTATGGCCAAAAGCCAAATCCAATGCAAGCCCCACTGGTGCACAACCACACCAGCGGCCAACGGGCCGAGACTGCGGCCGATTTCTCCCCCAACCAGGAAAACCGACATGACCGCGCCTTGTCGGGATCCGACGCGGCTGCGGGTAATGGAGAGCGCTTGGGGATGAAAGGCGGTGTTGCCAATACCCGTCAGGACCAATAGTACGATGAGGAGCCAGGTGGGGTGCGCCCATCCTATCAATGCGGCGCTGATCGTGCTGAGGGCCACCCCGCCAAGCACCATAACCCGCCCGCCGATGCGATCCGCGATCCATCCCGAAAGGGGCTGCAATCCCTGGGCCAAAAGCAAGGCGGTCATGAAGCCGCCGGCCAAAGCGGTTGGAACGTGACGCTGCGAAAGGATAAAAGGCAAAATGCCGGGCAGGTAATTGGCGATGCCGTCATTCAAGAAATGGGTCCACGAGAGCCAGCCAATCACTTGGCGCGAGCCTGGGGTTACCCCTGTCTTCTGCAATTGTGCGGCCAAGGTGAGTCCTCCGTTTCGATTCCTGCTAATGCTAGCATAGTTGCTGACTCAAAAGGCCGGCGTAACCGGTATTGTAGAGAGGCCGACAGGCCGAATAGCACGACTCCAGCGCCGACTGATGCCATAAGCAACGGCATAGGAGCCTCGGCAGGTGACTTCCCGATGGAATGGCAGCCCTCCTCCAGAACCAGCCCATGACGAGAACGCAACCCGGCTCGGAGAAATTCTGTGTCGTCTGCCTTATCGCCCCTGGCCTAACCAAGTCCCGCTTGAAGAGAGGGCTGGCCGGGCGCCAAACCGCAGGTTACAGGTCGAATGCGTTATGAACCTGGTTTAGCGCCCGTTCGGCATCTGCACGCGAGACAATACAGGAAATTTTAATTTCAGATGTACTAATCATCTGAATGTTAATTCCGGCGTCGGCTAGAGCCCGAAACACCGTAGCTGCAACACCCACGTGGTTTCGCACCCCGGCTCCGACCGCAGACACCTTAGCGATCCCGCTGTCGACCACCAAATCCAACCCGCCCAACTCGTTCAGCGTCTGGCGGCACACCGCAACCGCTTGGTCGCGGTCCGCATCTGCCACCGTCAGCGCAATGTCCGCACGGGCGTTTTCATGGGATAAGGCCTGGAACACTAGATCAATATTGATGCCTGCCTGGGCCAACTGATCGCATGCGTATGCCGCAACGCCGGGACGGTCTGGAACGCCCATCAGCCCAATTTTGGTCACGTGTACATCCAGAGCGACGGCCGTGACCGGGCGGTATGGGGCGCCGCTCCCGTTCGCAATACGGGTGCCAGGATTCTTTTCGAAGGTCGAGCGAGCGTCGACCGGAACCCCTGATTGCCGCGCGTACAACACCGCCTGAGTCTGCAGCACCTGAGCCCCCTGCGAAGCCAATTCCAGCATTTCGTCATAGGACAGGGCCTGTAAAGCTTTGGCGTTGGGGACGATGCGGGGATCTGCGGTAAATACCCCGGGCACGTCCGAATAAATCTCACAAGAATCCGCCTTCAAGGCAGAAGCCAGGGCAATCGCGGTCAGATCTGATCCACCGCGGCCAAGCGTCGTGTAAAACCCTTCTTGGGAGATGCCTTGGAAACCCGTCACAATCGGGACTACGCCCTCACTCAGGAGCTCTTCGAGCAGGACCGGCTCGATGGATTCAATGCGAGCTCGACCGAAGTCCGAGGTCGTGCGAATCCCTGCCTGTGCGCCCGTTATAGCCCGTGCGGGAACATCCAAACGAACCAGTGCCATGGCCATCAACGCGGCCGACTGCATCTCTCCGGTCATGATCAGCACGTCCAGATTCTCCGGCGACTGCCGTCCATTTAATAGCTCGGCCCGTTCCAACAATTCATCGGTGGTATCGCCCATGGCCGACACCACCACGACAACCCGATGGCCCTGATCCCGGACTGCTTTAATCCGTTCTGCCACCGCTTGAACGTATTCCACTGTCTTAAGAGAACTCCCGCCAAACTTCTCGACTATGAGCACCTGTTTCACCCGTCCTATGTTGTATCATCCCATCATACCCTAGCGGGCTTCCAGGTCAAAAGTTACCCGTTTAAAATGCGCCCAGACACGGCATCAACTGTGAGCAGCATCCCCGTTTTGCAGGTCCTCATAGCGCCCTCAGCCCCCACCACCGTGGGGATTCCCAGCGATACACCGACCACCGCGGCATGAGACGTCAACCCGCCTGCTTCGACCACAATGGCGCGCGCCTCTTGCATGAGCGGCACCCACTCTCCGTCTGTCTCCGGAGCCACCAGCACCTTGCCTTTTAGGCTTGCTGGGGACACAGCCGCTGGATCGGCCACCACGACCGCTTCCCCGCGCACTTCCCCTTCTGGCCCCATGCCTTGCCCTTTCAAAAACACCTCACCGATTGTCATCACCCGCAGTACGTTCGTGCTGCCGGCTTCGCCGACGGGCGCTCCGGCCGTGACAATCACCCGATCGCCTGTGGCGGCCCAGCCCTGCTCAGCCGCAATGGCCACCGATTCCTCAATCATGCCCTCCAATGTGCCGTGCCACGTCATCAACTGAGTATTCAAGCCCCACACCAGCGTCAGCCGCCGCGCCACGGCATCGTGGGGAGTCACGGCCAAAATGGGAACTCGGGGACGATGGGCCGCCATCGCCACCGCCGTATGGCCGGTCTCGGTAGCCGTCACAATGACTCGGGCATCCAAATCCTCCGCGGCTGTCAGCGCCGCATGGCACACCGCGTCCGTGACCGTCTTGGATCCATACCGCGGCCGCGCCATGCCGTCCCAAGGGTGCTCCTCGCTCACCGCCGCCGCCCTCGCCATCACCCTGACAGCCTCGACAGGGTGCTCACCCACCGCCGTTTCTTCCGACAACATCACCGCGTCAGTTCCCTCCAGCACGGCATGGGCAATGTCGGTGATTTCCGCACGCGTGGGCCGTTCCGCTTGCACCATGGATTCCAGCATCTGCGTAGCGGTGATGACCGGCTTGCCGGATCGATTGGCCGCATCAATAATCGTCTTCTGCAGCCAGGGCACATCTTCGGGGGGGAATTCCACGCCCAGATCCCCCCGGGCTACCATAAGCCCGTCCGCCAAACGGACAATCTCCGCCAAATTGTCGATTGCCAACCGCGTCTCGATCTTGGCCATCAGCGCCAAATCGGACCCGCCCCACTGCTCAAGCTGCCGTCTCAACACGACCAGGTCATCGCCGGACCGGATAAACGAGGCGGCAATCCAGTCCACCCCCTCCTCAATGCCCATCTTCAACGCCTCTTCGTCGCTGGGTGTCAGCACCGGCAGGGGCCAAGCCCGATTGGGACAGGAAATCTTCTTGTTGTTCGATAGATAACCGCCTTGGCGCACCACCATATCCGCCGCTGCGCCCATGTCACTGACACGCAGCACAATGTTGCCGTCGCCCACCACCAAATCATCGCCCACGTCGAGCATCTCCAGCACATTGGCAATGGAGAGCTCCAAATCTGTCCCCGGCCCCAATCGGACGTGCTGGCCCTCTTGAAGCTCTAATCCTGGACCGCGCGTCTTGATGCGCACCTCCGGTCCAGCCGTATCCAAAAGAATCGCGATGGGCCGCCCCAACCGCTCTTCCGTTTCCCGCACCATGCGGATGGTGGCGCGGTGGCGGTCGACCGAACCATGGGATAAATTAATCCGAGCCACGTCAGCACCAGCCTCCACCAGCCGGCCAAACACATCCGGGTCAATGGAAGCAGGTCCCAATGTGGCCACAATCTTTGTCCTGCGCACTATAATTCCCTCCTGTCGCTGTTGCCGAGCGGCACCGTTCCCGCTCAATGAACCCTGCTAGAATTGTGGCAAATGTCCCCGGGCTTGTCACGCGGCGGCGACCGGGGAAGTGCAAACATTTTGCGCGGCCACTCGGACCCGGACCAAATGGCTCCGGATTATGTCAATAAGAAACCCCCGGCCCAGTCGGTGATTACACCGCGATGGCGGGTTGAGCCGGCGCATCTCCGACGAGTTTCTATCCCCGCCGCATCTCCTAGTTTGAGTTCGAAAACAAGGCTGTCTGTTGGATACCAGACGCTCCAATCCCCTCCCCCCAAGGATTCAAATCTTCGATGAACCTGCGAAGCTCTGATAGGGCTGAGGAAAGTAGCGACGCCGGATGTCCCAGGCTGCCCAGACGCCCATTCCAATGCCCATGGCGTATCCCACCATAAGCAAAACCGGTGTCGACACGCCCCAACCAGCCAAGTCGGCAACGAGCTCCCATTGGGCCAGGGTGACCAAAATCCCAATGAGCCAATACGCCCGGCGGCCCGACACACGCCGCCGCCTCAGGGAAACGGTGGCCGCCAGGCCAGCCCCACCAGCCCCCAGAAAAACGGCCCAAACCATCACGCCAACCACTCCATGGCGCGGCTCGGCGACGACCCCATGCGTTTCATCAGCCATTCATGAAAGCCTCCTCCCGCAGATCAGGACTCACTTCCGTTTCTACCTTCCAGGTGATCTAATCTTTACCCGGAGTG
>JAJZAN010000104.1 GCA_021799435.1 Bacillota bacterium
TACGGCCCCCTGGGGACGAGAGCCGGGTCGGCACATTTGTGGGGTTGTCTTTCACGGCGGATGACATCGAGCAGGTCTATGAAGACCTGTGCCGCCGTGGAGTGGTCTTTTCGAGACCCTTGGAACCAGCGGACTGGGGCGGAAAACAGGCCATCTTCCAAGACTCGGAGGGAAACCAGTTTGTGCTGGCAGCCCGCTAGCCGTGAGATGACAGCGCCCAGCGCTGGGACCCGGCGCCTGCGGTCGATGCATTTTTGTCGACCGCAGGCTTTTTAGATCCGTTCTCCATCCGCATAAATGTTCCAACCTCCCATATAGATTTAGCAGGGGAGGGGCAGACATGCAGATTCGACCGTTGATGGCCATCGTGTTGGCCGCAGGCGCGATTCTGTTGGCTGGATGCGGATACGACCCAAATGCTATTGGCAACATGCCTGGTCCAGTGCAGCAGGTGCTTGACACTCCCACATTGTCGGGCAACGAGATCGCGGTCAACATCCTGACCGTGACTGGCAACCAAGGGCTCATCGGACGAGGTACCATTCCGGGAGATTATAGTTATGGTCCGGTGCAAAATACCGGGAACAATACCTGGTACGTCGATTTTGAGGTTCCCATCGATCTCAACGGTATTGCATCTCAGATGGGATATCAGCCGTCCATTGGGACATCTGCTGTGGCCCCGAACAATGGCATCACATCCAGCACCGTGTCCGAGGAGGACTACGTGAGTATTTTGCCATTGCCGAACATGGCTTTCGATCGGTTATACTTCGATCCCAACACCAGACAAGCCACGTTTTCTTTTCAACTCAACGCTAATGGCACGATCATGGACGAATCTTGGGACGCCGTGGCGGTCAACAGCTGATGCCGGAGGGCGCTCCGCAGGATGGAGCGCCCTCGACGACGGGTTGAGCTTTCATGCGGTCGCTTTTCATTTCGGAACCATCCTGGTTAAATGGACTTAACCAGGAGGGGAGATTTTTGCCAAACCACCCAGGGTTTAACACCCGAGCTATCCATGTGGGCCAGGGGCCCGATCCCGTCACCGGCGCGACCGTACCTCCGCTCTACTTGACATCCACTTACACTCAGCCCGAATTTGGACGACACCTTGGATATGAATATGGACGTGGCGACAACCCCACCCGCGGATCTCTCGAGGAAGCTCTGGCCTCATTGGAGCGCGGAGTAGGGGCCGTGGCGTTTGCGTCTGGCATGGCGGCCAGCGATGCGGTGCTCCGATCCCGTTTAGTGCCTGGACACCGTGTCTTGGCTGCAGAGGACTTGTATGGCGGTGTGTATCGGCTGTTGGAACGGGTCTATCGTCCTCAGGGAATCGACACCCACTACGCGAATTTGGGCGATGTGCAACAGGTCCAGGACCTGTTAAACCGGATAAGGCCGTCCGTGTTGTGGCTGGAGAGTCCGTCCAACCCGTTATTGCAGGTGATGGACCTGCCTCGTTTGGCTAGGGCCTCTCACGAGGTCGGCTGCACGTTGGTGGTCGACAACACCTTCGCTTCCCCCTACAACCAGAATCCTTTGGAAATGGGTGCCGATGTGGTGGTACACTCTACCACCAAATACATTGGCGGCCACTCCGACGTCATCGGCGGGGTGGCGATCGTGGGCGATGCCGAGACTCTGAAAACGCTCCGATTTATCCGCAATACCACGGGCGGCACGTTGGGACCATTTGAAGCCTGGCTGACGCTCCGGGGATTGAAGACGCTGGGGGTGCGCATGCAGCAGCATGCGGCCAATGCAGGTCGCGTGGTGGAATTTCTCCGCGCCCATCCCGCCGTAGACCAGGTCTATTACCCCTCCAACAACCCGATAGCGCAGCAGCAAATGCGCACGTTTGGCGGCATGGTCAGCTTTACGTTGAAGACAGACGGGGATCCCCTTCCGCGCGTGAAACGGGTTTTGGAACGATTCCGGATATTCTCGTTGGCAGAAAGCTTGGGCGGGGTGGAATCCTTAGTGGGTCACCCGGCCACCATGACCCACGCCGCTCTGCCCGCTGCTGAACGCCAGCGGCGCGGGGTGGTGGACAGTTTGATTCGCCTTTCGGTGGGCATCGAGGATGTGCAGGACCTCGTCGACGATTTGAGCCAGGCGCTGATGGGCGCCGAGGAATCCTGATGGCTGGTCCGAAGGATGCGTGGAGCGTGCTGGGCATTCCCGCTGGGTCGCCGCCCGAAATGGTGCGGGCGCAGTACTTGCGATTGGTGCGGGTGAACCACCCGGACCGGTTTGCGGCCGATCCGGTAGAGCGGCGGCGCCACGAGGAACTAATGAAAGACATTACCTGGGCATACCAAGAGATTGTGCACGGACGAGCGACTGTCCATGCCCCCCCGCCGCCGCGGCGGCCGACGGCCACTCCACGCAGTGCCCGCAGCACGGTCAATCCCCAGGATTTGCAGTGCCGTCGGCATGGACGCTGGGCTGTGGGGTATTGCACCATCTGCAGCACACCCTTATGCTCTCGCTGCGATGAAGCCTTAACCGGGTACTGCGATGCCCACCGCCCCTGGGGCGGTTTTTAGGGGGGACGGTCATGAGATACTGGATGGTTTTTGATATAGAAACAGTGCCGGATGCTGAATTGGGACGGCGCTGGCTGGGCCTCCCGGATGCCGATGAGGATGCGGCGGTGCGACGCAAGATGCTGGAGGCTCGACAAGCGGAGACGGGCCACTCCGATTTTTTGAAGCCGCCCTGCCATCAAGTGGCCGCCATTGCGGCCGCGCTCATTGATGCCGACGGCGTGATTCGCCGATTGGGTCCGTTGGGCGAGGAGACCCATAGTGAGGCTGAACTGCTTCGCCAGTTTTTCGGCGTCATTGAAGAGGTGCAGCCGCGCCTGGTGGGATGGAACACCTCCGGGTTCGACCTGCCCACTCTCTTGTATCGAGCGATGCGCCATCGCATTGCCACCCCGGCGTTTTATCGCATTGGTGAACCCTATCACGGGTATCGCAAGCGCTACGATGAAGAATCGCACTTGGATTTGATGGACATTTTGAGCGGATACGGGGCTTCTGCGAGGGTCAGTCTGCACGAGATGGCCATGTTGCTTGGCTTTCCCGGCAAGCTGGACGTGGACGGAAGTCAGGTCATGGACTTATTCGAGGCTGGCGAACTGGGCCGGATTCGCCGGTACTGCAGTCACGATGTGATGACAACCACCTTGGTGTTTATGGAATATGCCTATCATCGGGGATGGATGGATGCCGATGTAAAAGACAATCTTGTCCATAGTGCCCGTCAGTGGATTCAGGATGATCCGGCGTTGTGGGAGCCGTTCCAGACCGCATGGCAGGCCTTGAATCGCGAGGTGGATCCCGCGTGAGCCAATGGGCATTTACGGAAACGCAGCATAACCGCTTGGGCGCGATTCTCCAGAGCACCTTCGGGATCGAACACTTGCGACCATTCCAAGCGGACGTGTTGGTGCGGCTTTTGAACGCGCGGTCGGCACTGGCGGTCGTGTCAACGGGAGCCGGGAAGTCGCTGTGCTATCAATTGCCGGCCTTGTTCTGGGACAAGCCTGTGCTGGTGATTTCCCCTTTGGTCGCTTTGATGCATCATCAGGCGGAGCGCATGGTTCAGTTGGGCGTGCCAGCTGCAGCACTGACCGGCCAACTGTCGGCGGAAGCTCAGCGGGCGATTTTGGGCGATTGGCGGGGCGGCCGTCTAAGGCTTCTCTATGTGGCCCCAGAACGCTTGTCTGACGGGCGTCTAGCCGATGCGCTCAGGGACACGCCACCCGTCTTGCTCGTGGTCGACGAGGCGCATTGCATCTCGGAGTGGGGCTATGACTTCCGACCGGAATACCGTCGCATCCGCGAGTTTCGCCAACGTATCGGAAATCCTTTGTTGCTAGCCCTGACCGCGACCGCCACGGAGCGGGTGAAAGCCGACATTCGCTGGCACTTGACCGCGGGCGGGGAGGCCTTGGACCTGGTGGAAGGGCCGGTAGACAGACCCAATTTGTTTTTGGGGGTGGAGATGGCTGCGACTCCCAAACAGCAGCGCGAGCGGGTGCGCGCGCTGGTTGAACACGCGGCGGGCGGTGCCATTATCTATACGGGCAGCCGCAAGGGAGCCGAGCGGTGGGCCAGCTATCTGGCCCGGGAACTGTCCGAGCCGGTGCGAGCTTATCATGCTGGGCTGGCCCCCGAGTGGAGGCGCCGTATTGAGCGGGAATTCGTGGATGGTGCGGTGCGCGTGGTCGCGTCGACCACAGCCTTTGGCATGGGCATTGACCGCTCCGACATCCGACTGGTCGTCCATGTGGACGTGCCCGAATCCCTTGATTCGTATTACCAAGAGATTGGCCGTGCGGGACGTGACGGGAAACCCGCGGAGGCGCGCCTGGTGACACTGCCAGTGGATTTGTATCGGCGTGAGAGTTGGATTCGGCGCGACAAACCGGACGCGGAGTGGGCCGCCGCTGTGATGGAACGACTATCAGCCCAAGCGGACCACCGGCCTGTGGTGTGGGAGTTGGACGAGGACGATACGCAGACGGCTGTGGTGATGGCGGTGCTGCAAGACATGGGCGTGCTGGAGGTCAAGAGCGGGCCAGGCACTCTTCGCGTGGTGCGGTCCCGCGATCCAAGGCCGCATCAAGAGGCCGTGTTGTATCGGCTGATGCAGTTTTGGCAGCGGCGTACTCAGCTGTTCGAGCACATGGCGGACTACGTGGAGTCCTCTAGTTGTCGGCGCGCCAAGATTCTCGCCTATTATGGCCAGGCAGCCCCACAACGGAGGCGCTGTTGCGACCAGTGCGAGACCCAAGGCGGCGCCACCGTGTCCCCGCGTGCGGACGCGCCGCTGGTCGACCGCTTGCGCACATGGCGGGCGCGGCATGCCGAGGCCATGGGTGTCGAACCTTTTATGATATTGAATGATCGAGACCTCATGGGGTTGGCAGCCAAGCGCCCTCTCACCTTGGAGGCGCTGGCGCGCTGCCATGGAATGGGGCCCAAACGCATGGCACGCTATGGTCAGGAACTACTCGCGCTGATGCAAATAGCCGCCGAGCCAGCGCTGCCGTCGAGCGATGAGCCGTTGGACCAAACCGCAGCCGAAGATCGTGCCGTGTGGCTGTTCCAAGCGGGCGTACCTTGGGATCGAGTGCTGGAGGATGTCGAGCGCAGCGACAGCACCGTACGCGGCTACTTTACGGATTGGGTGGCTCGATCCGGCGAAGCGGAATGGGCGCACTATCTCACCCACTGGTTCAGCCAGGAAGAGTATGCCGAGATGGCAGCGCTGATGGACAAGATGGGAGATGGCCGCCTGCGGCCCCTGTTTGATGCCGCGCGAGCCCGCTACCGCTTTGATCAATGGGATGTGGCGCGGGCGGTGTACCGCCGCAAGAAAGTGCTTCGCACGATGGGGGTACCCCAAGGAGGCGAAAGGCATGGCGTTGACGGACGGCGTGGTGAGGCTCAGCCGCTGGGATCCCGCAAACGGTGATGTCGCGGAGGCTCTCGACTGGTATGGGGATCCGGACGTGCTGTACTATTCGGAGGGCGCCGATGCCTCACCGTTTTCGATCGAGCGGGTTCGAAACATGTACCGCATTCTCCACGACACTGGGGAATTGTACTTGATCGAGGTTCAGGAAAACGGTCAGTGGAAGCGGATTGGGGACGTGACGCTGGCAGCCCATACGCTTCCCATCGTCATTGGGGACGCCGCATGGCGCTCGCGCGGTGTGGGCTCCCGGGTTTTGAGGCTCCTGATTGGCCGAGCGCGGGAGCTGGGGTGGGAGTCCCTCACAGCCAAGTCCATCTGGGACGACAACCTTAAGAGCCGCCGGCTCTTTGAATCGGTTGGTTTTCGTTTGGTGGAATCCGCGGTCGATGCTACCGGGCGGCCCTATGGCCGTTATGTGCTGACCCTGGGGTTAAGTTCGGAGCATCAGAGCGGCCGCGACTAAACACGTCGGCTGACGCGCTGTTTTATGACCTGTGCGGTTTGCATGCGTCTTTGGCTTCTCTGGGTTTAAAGGTTCGTCGGCCTAATTGGGGTCCCCATTTTGAGCGCGTTGCAACGACGCGCTCAAAATGGGGACCTCGTGAGTTTCCCGAAGTGGCAGAACATAAGATCAATTACCACGCCGGGTATCCGTAGTTTGCGTATTTGCCGCTATCCCGCATCGTTTGCTAAAAATCCCATTATATCAACGTTTTTCCGCTTTTGTTAACATACAAGGCCACTCGGATTTCACAACCGGGATCGAATGGACCTCCGTTTAGGTCCATTCGGCCTACTCGGAAATCACCGTAAATCCTTAACATGACTTTATACTCGCTTCGGATGGGTCGTAGAAAAATACCCCGGCGGGTTTATTGTAGCGGAGACAGCGATAGGAAGGGTGGGACAGTTCGTGAATTTGATGCTCTTGTCGAGCGATTACGCCAAGCTTCACGCGGCTGCGATGGTCTCCTTGGTAGCTTCAAGCCTTGGACAGACTGTCAATGTGTTTGTGTCCATGGAAGCGCTGCCTGGATTTCATCTAGACGCGAAAGAGCGGGAATCGATCGGACGCGGCCCAATAGGCGATGCCATTCACGCATCGGGTACGCCGGATTACCTGCAAGTGTTTGCGCAAGCCAAGGAATTTGGCGACGTGCATCTTTATGCCTGCAGCCTGGTTGCCGACCTCAAGGGCTGGTCACTTGCCGACTTGTCGCCGTTGTTTGATGACATGTTGGGCGTTGCGGGATTTTTGAATCAAATTGAGAGTGGCGTTTCACTAACTTTTTAGCGAGCGGGAGGCCGAATGATGGAAGCTGAAGTCAAGGTTGTTGATGCCCGCGGTTCGTTCTGCCCCGGCCCTTTAATGGAACTGATCAAAGGCATTCGGCAAGAGCCGGTGGGAACCGTGTTTGAAGTGTGGTCCTCCGACCACGGATCAGCCAAAGACATCCCAGCATGGGTGGCCAAAGCGGGCCATGAGGTGTTGTCCAGTGTGGAAGACAACAAGATTTTTAAGGTTCAGGTGAAAAAGCTGAAATAACGGCCGATAGAGGAGGACGTGAAAAAGATGGCAAAACGCGTAGTCTTGTTGGGTGGCGGCGTGGGCGGCAGCATGGTGGCCAATCAGTTGGCGCGTCAACTAAAGTCTGAAATCTTGTCTGGCGAAGTGGACATTACCGTCGTCAACGAAAGTGAAGTACACGTCTACCAGCCTTATTTCCTGTACATGGCCTTCGACCAGGTAGTACCGGCCGATGCCAAGCGCCCGGAACGATCCGTGCTCAATAACCTCATTCACTTGGTCGTGGGCCATGCCGAACGGGTTGACCGCGAAAAGAAGGCTGTCTTCATGGCCGACGGCACGGTGATTCCTTATGACTATCTGGTGCTGGCCACGGGAAGCCGCCCAGCCTCGGAGACCGTTCCTGGCCTCTTGGAAGGCGGACACATTTTCTATACCGAAGAGGGCGCTTTGAAACTCCGTGATGCCTTGCACGGATTTAAAGGAGGGCGGATTGTGGTCACCGTGGGCGTGCCCCATAAGTGTCCGGTTGCGCCCGTCGAGTTCACCCTGATGGTCCGGGACTGGCTCAACACCCATGGTATGGAAGATTCCGAAGTATTATACACGTACCCCATTGGACGCTTGCATTCTTTGGAGCCGGTGGCTAACTGGGCCAACGATATATTCCAAGAGAAAGGCATTGAGTCTAAGACCTATTTCAACGTGGAAACTGTGGACCCAGAGAACAAAACCATCACCAGCCTGGAGGGTGAAACCGTCTCCTATGACCTATTGGTGGCCATTCCGCCGCATATGGGCCAAGACGTCATTGCCCGCTCCGAGTTGGGCGATGCCGGCAACTGGATTCCCACGGATCGCTACAGCCTGCAGATGGTGGGCGACGACAGCGTTTATGTGCTGGGGGATGCCACCAATCTTCCCATCAGCAAAGCGGGGTCTACGGCTCACTTTGAGGCCGACGTAGTCGCCGGGAACTTGATTAACCGCATCCACGGCGGTCTCGGGTCCATTCGCTATGATGGCAAAGTCTTTTGCTTCATTGAGGCCGGGGCGGACAAAGCGACCTATGTGAAGTTCGATTATCAGAACCCTCCCAAGCCCCAACAGCCCAGCGAAATGATTCACCTCTATAAGCTGGCCTTCAACAAAATGTACTGGCTGTCCGCAGCCGGCATTTTGTAGAGGAGGGAGGTGCGACATGGCGGCAGTACAGCTTGAAGACAGCACCCTCAATGAATTGATGGCGCTCCTGAATGCGGTGAAGGACAGCGCCACGCCGGGGTTGGCCGAACGGGTCACCGGCATGCTGACCACCTTGGGGATGGTGGCCGCGGAAATCGAGCCTGAACCCGCCAAAATCTTGGTGGGAGCAGCGATGGATCACGCGGGCAGCGTGGCGGACGTGCTGCGTGACCTGGACCAGTGGAAGCGCACGGGGACCTGGGACGCCCTGAAAGATCTGCTGTCGTTGGTCACGGCGCTTAAAGACAGCACCACACCGGCGCTCGCCGAGCGGTTGACCAGCATGGCGGTATCGCTAGGACAAGTGGCAGGAGAGGCCGGAACCGGAGTGGCGGAAACGGTCAGTGCCGCGGAGGCTCATGGCCCCGAACTCGCTCACATGATTCACCAACTGGGTGCCTGGCAAAAGGACGGCACCTGGGACGCGCTGGTGGAAGGGGCCGGACTTCTGCGAGCCCTCAAGGATTCGGTCTCCCCTCAGATTACCGAGCGTGTGGTCGCCTTCGCGTCGGATGCGGTGATTGACCTCAGAGAAGCGTTGGATTCGGGGCTTTTGGGTATGGGCATTCGAGCGACCGACGTGCTCCACGAGGCGGTGGCATCCGCGGAGAGGGACACCTCTCGAGTGACGTTGACGGGATTGATGCGGGCGTTGAAGGAGCCTGAGATTCAATACAGTGTCAAAGTGCTGATGGGATTCTTGCGGCGTCTGTCCAAAGTAGTCTCCGAGCCGTAGAGGTCAAGCGGAGAGCGAAAAAGGCTGCCCCAAACGAGGCAGCCTTTTCTGTATACTCGGAAATCGGACGATGGCGAAGTGAGTTCGCGACAATCGTTCATCAAAGCGGCCTGAAATCGTGACGATTTTGCGGGCCGCTTTGTTTGGTTGTCAGGATGCCTGACGAGAGCGGCGGGGATCCCGTTCTATGCCTCTTGCACGGATAGGGCGGTGGTCGGATGTGTCAATCGCCAGACGCTGATGCCTCCACTCAGGTTGTAGATGCCATCGCGTCCAGACTGCCGCAGGATTCGGGCACCCACGTAGCTGCGATGGCCGCTTCGGCAATACAGAACAATCGGGCTGCTGGAGGGCAATTCGTCTAAGCGGCTTCTCAAGTCGTTCAAGGGAATGGGCCGGGCTCCCGCGATGACACCCGTTTCCGTGATTTCATGAGGATCGCGCAGGTCCACTAGGACGGGGGGATGCTCGGATCGGAGCCACTGGCCCAAGACTTCGGCGGTGACGCTGTCGACCAGGTGCTCCTGGTGGTTGGCGGCCGCCATGCCGGTGATAATTACCGGATCTTTGGCAGCTCCGATGGGCGGGGCATAGGCCAGGTCCAAGTCAGACAAATCGTCAATCGTCATCCGCCCGTGGAGAGCGGTCGCTACGACGTCAATCCGCTTGTCGACACCCTCGGTGCCGATGGCTTGCGCGCCCAAGATGCGTCCATCGTCGGGATGGTAGAGAAGTTTAATCACCAGGTCGCTGGCTCCTGGATAGTAGCCAGCGTGATGTCCGCGGATGGTGTGCAACACCCGATGGGGGATGTTCTCGCGGCGGGCTCTTTCCTCGGTCAATCCGGTCACCCCGGCTACATACGGCGCGACTCGGACAATCGCCGTGCCGACAGCTCCTCTGAGGGTCGCCTCGCCTCCAGCGGCATTGGTTCCTGCAACGCGTCCTTCCTTATTCGCAACGCCCGCCAACGGAAACCAATGCGGCCTCCCAGTGACGAGGTCGAATTTCTCCACCGCATCCCCGGCAGCCCATACATTCGGGTGGGAGGTGAGCATGTGGTGATCGACCTGTACAGCCCCAGTCGGGCCGAGTGACAAGCCCATCTGTCGGGCGAGTTGAATCGAAGGGCGCACACCCAGCCCGATTAGGACCATATCTGCGGCGATGCGGGTGCCGGACGTGAGTTCGACAATGGGGGAGTTCTCGGCACCATAGATACCCTTGAGGGTACTGGACCATAGCAGGTCCATGCCCATGTCTTGGAGGCGGAGTTCTAAGAAACGGGCCATGTCGCTGTCCATGGGTGGCAGCACGTGCGGGGCCTTGTCAACGATAGTCACGGCAACGCCGTGCTGATGCAGAACCTCCGCCATCTCCAACCCAATAAATCCGGCTCCCACAATCACAGCACGGTGCACCGGAAATGACTCCAGCCGGTCTCGAAGCCGCAGAGCATCGGGTACCGTGCGCAAGCGGTAGACATCAGGACGATCGAGCCCGTCCAAGCTAGGGATGATCGGTTCCGCTCCCGGAGCCAAAATTAAACGGTCAAACGATGCCTCGTGCACGTCCAGGCCGGCTTCATAGCGCAGTTGACCACTGTCGAGGTGAACGTTGGTAACACGCGCATGCGTCAGGACCCGAACCCGGTAACGATCCCAAAAGCTTTCCGGCGTCTCGAGCAACAGGTCCTTTGGGTCTTGAATAATTCCTCCCGTATAATAAGGGAGACCGCAGTTGGCGTACGACACATAAGGCCCCTGTTCGTAAATGGCGATCTCAGCATGCTCGTTGATGCGGCGGGCTCGGGCCGCCGCGCTGGCGCCTCCCGCCACTCCACCAATGATGGCTATCCGCACGTGTTATCCTCCTTAATGGTGATAAGGGGATACTATACCCCGGCCGGTATATGAAGGCAGGGCCAAATGGCCACGATCACGCGGACGAATGGACCGAATCGTGGGTAAAGCCTCCTTTCACCCTCTATGAGAAAAATCGTGATCGACCGCATTTTATCCGGGTAAAATACAAGATGTGGTGTTAAAAAGGAGGTTCCATCATGCCAAGAGGCTCACCAATCCTCACCTGTACGGCGTTTCTTGGTGAACGGGCGATTGCTTCCGGTACCTTAGTGCACGTTGTTTCGACGGTGAAAGATACCTTCGATCATCCCCATCTCTCGCCAATACTCATATTCGATGACGCGACGAGTCAACCGATAGAAATTGATTTTCGGGGAACGAAGGAAGCGGTGTTGAAACGGCTGCCAAAGCAGCCGGATACCGGTACCACGGCGGATCCACCGCGGGTGGGGCGGCCGAAGCTCGGTGTCATAGCAGGAGAGGTCACCTTGCTGCCACGACATTGGGAATGGCTTAAAAGCCATCCAGGAGGGGCCTCGGTCACTTTGCGCAAGCTCATTGATGAGGCACGACATGGCCGTGAGAAGCAAAACACTAGGCGCGAGGCGCGAGGCGCAGGAAGCCGCCTATTGCTTTATGACGGCTATGGCCGGTAATTTCCCGCATTATGAAGACGCCTTGCGCGCCCTGTATGCGGGAGACTCCGAACGGTTTTATCTTCTCATTCGCGAGTGGGCACCGGATATCCGGGACCACATTAAAAAGCTGGCCGCCACAGTGTTTGTCGTTGAATAAAGACCGTGAAAGGTCGGGAACGTGGATCGCACAAAAGGACAACGGAGCGGGAGGAGCAGAAGCCGTCGCACGAAGACGATCCGCATCAATGTGTTATTGCCAGGGCTTTGCGAGGGTCCAAGAGCGCTCTCCGGATCAACCGCAGCCGGAGCAAGCCCGCCCTGAACGACGCACA
>JAJZAN010000105.1 GCA_021799435.1 Bacillota bacterium
TGGCATGACCGCACTGCGAACGAACGCGAGGCCGACATGTTCGCAGCCGAACTATTGCTGCCCATGGGAGCGATTCAGGAAATTCGCCGGTGGCCCTTATATAAAATAGCCCGGACTTGTGGAACATCGCTGGAAGCGACCCGCAATCGATTGACGGATCTCACCAACGGGTGGCTCCAACTCTACACAACCGCGAACATTGAAGAAGGGCGCACACGCTTCATCCAGCCGACCACGGTGACCCCGTCACGAGCATCTAATGGTTTGATTCAGGAGGGATCCCTAATGATGATCGATGAAGTTGGCCCTGGCACTTATACGGTGGTCCAGTGGTCGGACAAGATTCAAGGCGTCCGGCTGGCGACGTGTGCCGCGTGCGGATTTGAAAACGACAGTTCGTTCAAACACATGGAAAGCCACTGCGGAGCATGCGGAGAAATTCTCATCAACGCCTGCGAAAATACGGAGTGTAGTCTATATGGCCATCCGCTAACGAAATTATATCGATTCTGCGGACGGTGCGGGTCACTCACATCATGGGCACGCCTCCAACAGACGCACACCAACGGAGAACCAGTGGAGCCTGAGTTGCCAGACGGTCTCCCTTTCTAATTCACGAGACTATTTCTGGCACGTCCTGAGCGCATACCGCAGACCATCGTTTGAATTGTCATCGTTGGCACCTGGAAGGAGACCCTAGCGGGTTTTCGTAGGGTGTGTACCACAGCCGATGCGGCCATCAGATGAGCAGCCAATCGAGAAAACCAGTAACGCATGGCGGACGTGTCTCCGTGTCCGCCGTGTCTGCGTCATCGCCCGAGACAAGTGCAACAGCAGGGTGGTATCGCCACCGTGCGATCCGACCCAAATTTCGACGCCAGACGCCCCCCGGCAACGATACGCGCCGGGGACGTCTTTGAGTATGACCGCAAGCAGGTTCAACTTCCCAACCACTATCCTCCGAGCACTACGCTCCTTTGCCCGACCCGGCTTTTGGGCCAACGCGGACAAAAAAATCAGCCGACCCCACCCAAGGCCCACCAATCCAACAGACTGATAGGGCGGATGCGGCCTTGACTCAGCTATTCGTCAAGACCCCGACTACCAAAAAGACCATTTAAAAGCCGATCCCTGTTGGTAGCGGAGTCCTTACGGGTTACGCTAAATCGGGTCGAGCGGAACCGAAACAACACTGTAAAACAGTTCGGTGAATGCTACAGGACGGCCGGCCAGAATGGATAAGAAGGAAATCGATGTATTAGAACGTCACCATTGATCCGCGCATGCTCATGACCATTTTCGAGATCAAGCGGTTGTACAGCATCAAACACTGCGGATAATTATCCGTCTCGGCTACGAAGCCGCTGAGCAGGCATGGAACTCGCTTTAAACCCTTGCTATAGCACGTATATTTCGCCGTGGTGTGGCATGTGGCGGGGCCCATCGCCACTTACACACGACAGATTGGCATCCCATGTGATAATAACACCGGTCGTTTCGCCTTCTCAAGGCCGTCAAGGCGTAAGGGATGCGGCCGGACGGAAAGCGTCACCCGTGGGTCCTGGCCTTACCCAATGGCGTGGTGTCTCCAGACCATAAGGCCGCCTTAATCCAACCCTACGCGGCCACTGGCCGAACTGTACCCCACTATTCGCCAACTCACGAAAGTCTGTCCCATCACAGCACTCCTCTTTCGAGTACATTTTTGTTGAGTCATATCGAGGTATTGCGAACGAACGCTCAAAATGATACGATACATTATATCAAGAAGTTGTTGATGGCCATGGAGCTGGCCAAGAAGTACTTGCCGTATGGCTGATGGCTCCTGATCGCATTCGTGATCAGGAGCCATTTTTGTCGTTTCTATTTGCTCGTAACAAAGGGGGGAGACAATGTGACACAACTTGTTGGTGTGAGACTGACGAGTAGCGCTTTCTCTTGTGTCGTTTGGGTACCGTTCGTTGTAGGCCAACTGGACACCGCCGGACAAGTTCATACACTGTTAGGTGAGGTGGCAACAGCCATTCATCGAGTCGCGCCTGATCTGCTCGAGGACATGCAGGTATCCGAACTGCTGGTGTCTTCTCCTATTGCATGATCGACTACAATCCCTGGACGGCGTAGCGACGTCGCATCATCGCACACTCACAACCACGAGAGGTCAGGTGTTGCCCCTGTGATACCAACCGCATGCATTGAGGCAATTGAAGCAGACAATATCGTGTTGTTTGACGAGCCCATCGGCGCGCTCTGGCCTCGATGGGGATCGCGTTGGATTCGTGAGGTTGGCGTCTGCGCGGTAGTGGATCATCAACGCACCCTCGTTGGCGAAATCCGCTGCTATGACATGCTCGACTATCTCCTAAAGATGGAGGCTGAGGTGTACCACCTCTGGCCATACACCCACGTTATCAAACGTACTTGGAGCGACCGCGTGAACTTGCTTGACCAGGTTCCGGTCAGCGTATTAATGCGAGGCCGGGGAGTGACGGTGCACAATCCCCCAGCCGACTGGTCACCCGGCATCAAGCTATTTGCCCAGCACATGACTCCGGTAATCTGGATTACAGACCATGCGGGCAAACTGTCGGGCAAGGTCACCCTGAGAAGTGCGATCCCCGAGTAAGGTCCAGCCGGAGGGGGCACGCCCCCCTCCCCCCGGAGATTAGACACTTGGGTTCAACTTGCTTCGGGCAGACACCCTGTCACACCACCGTTCCCCAGAGACGCCGACAGACCGTTGCCAAAACCGTCGCCACGAGTCCAGTCACCCCTCCGCCACGCGACCTGTCCTGCTGTCTGACTTCGGCTCCTCAGCGCTCGCCCCTGTTTCAATGCCTCTCAAGACCCAGCTACGCAAACGTGGCCCAAAGGGTATCGGTGATGAGGGGGGCCTACGTATCATGTGTCGTTCCCCATGGCGAGTGTACCCCCGGGCTACCACCGACCGGAATGCGTACGCCCCGAGGTACGACGAAACTGGCTCTCAACCTTTAAAAGACACGGTACGTGCACCCCAGAAAACGGCAAAAAACGCCCACCGTTCGGTAGGTGTCGTCAGCGGGGTCAGCAGGCCTGTTTCTCTACAACCCGCCTCGCAGGCTCCCAGAGCGCAAACGACTCACCTTGTGCTCCAAAGAGGCCCCACGCACCCATGGCTAGCCAAAATCCGTAATCAGCTGGCCGTCTCAACTACGAAGCCGCTGAGCAGGCTATCACGTAATACATGGATCACCAATAACTATGACGCGCGTGAAACGCTGTTGGCGATGCCCCCTAACCTAATAATATTCGTACTCCCCGCATCGGAGCAACCGGCCACCGTGAAGTCGCCGTCTAGTCGGGCGCCTGACTAGAATGATCATGTAAGGTCCGCGGCGCCCGAGCAGTGCGTAGGAGATTCTCTGCCGCTGTGGCATCCTGGTCGGACTCCCTCCCACAATGCGGGCACACGACGCGTATCGTAGCCGCATAGTCTGTGCTGTAGTTTTCCATTCCGCACTTCACACATCGTCGCGTGGTATGAGTGCTCGGCAACACTGTCAGTAGAAGCTGGCGTGCGTTTGCCGCATGCCGTAGAGCGTTGCGGAGCGTATGCGGAGCGGCCAAATGACGTTGGTGATTCGCAGCCTCGGCATGCTGTGGTGACAGCTTATCCGAACCGGAACGTCGGTCATTGCGTGACATGGTGCGTAAATCCATGTCCGCCATTACAATGTGCCCGTATAAGACGGCCACACGTGCCGCAAACGTGCGATAGAGTTCCCGACGAAATCCTTGCGTTTTATCCCGCAAATGGCTCTGCCATTCATAGAGACGCTTGTCCTGCTTACGCCATTCCTCGATCTCGCGGTACATGGCCTCGTCCCCTGCAAAGCGATGTGTCCGCCAATGAACGGCGAGTGTCGCACAAGGAGCCTCACTACGCCAACCAGCAATCGTCACCGGTTGTAGCCAGTCGGAGCCATGGCCGCTCTCCCCTGAGAAATCGTCAGGCCACGCATGGATTTGAAGCCAATTGAGGAGCGATTGGTGCACGATGTGGAATTGCGCCCTACGCGTTGCCACTAACCGCTCAACGCGCGCCATCTGGGCCAAAAAACGTTCCGGTAGGACCAATACCCCGTTTTGAGTCCCATCCCATGCTTGAATGTCTGCCACACTACTGAGGGTGACGGACTCCTGAGGCTCCCGTGTACTCGCCCAGGTCGCGACACGCAGACATTTCGCATCCTTCCGCCAGCCGAAGTCCAATGCGATGATGGCAGGATTCGCGGGGGGTACCTCTGTGACCGAGAATCGCAAGGTGAAGTGGAGACTGTCACGAAAATGAGTACCAACGCGTTCTCGGACCCACCGAATGCGTTTGACCGCCGCTGCGGGTGGCCACAGGCGATGCATCACCAATCGTCCCTGCAACCACAGAGGATCCCGATCAGCCCCTGTTCCCATTCGGACCATCACGCGGACACGTGATGCTTGGCGCCGTAGGCCGCGCGCTGCCCCCGTCCCAAACTCCGGCACCGGCACAATACGCGCTTGATTGCGGTAAGGGTGTCCACCGTCCTGCGCCAAGAGTTCAAGTGTGAAGGGCGGCCGGCGGGCAGTCTGGATAATTTGTAGCGTCAATGAGCCGGTTCCATCAAAGCGGTGAAACCGCAATTGCGACGGTAATCCCCGTTTCCGCCGCTGTGCCACATGATAGGATGCCCTCATGTAGCGGTCAATGACATCGTTGTATGTCCCAAAATGGAGTCCTGCTTCAGCGTATTGTTGCCGGATTTCCTTAATCTGTTTCTTCTTCTCCTCGCGGATAGCATTCCAAAATAGTGCGAATACGGGTTCCAGCGCATCATGGACTTCCTTCTTTCGTGTGGCAATGGTCTGGTACAGCTGGACAATTCGCGGCTTGAATACAGCTCGCCGGCTATCAGCGCGCTCCGCCTCCAACGCCTCGACTTGCCTGTAGAGCCCATCCACGACCGGATCCCTTCGCCAAATTGCTTGGCTTCGTTGGTCAATCGATCGCTCGTAGTTCACGAGCGTGTTCCACAAATCGTTGGCCAGCCGTAACTGATTTGTTACACCGTCGGGAATAGCGTCTGGATAAAATCGGTATTGATAAACCCGCGTCGTTACCTCACTCGCCATCACGCGCGTTGACCCCTCCCTTTAACCTCACGCATACGGGTTGCTAGTTGAAGATAGCGTCGACGTGCGCTTAGACGGATCGGGCAGGAGCCTCTGCACATTCCCTGCGCAATCTACACAGAACCATTTGAAGCGCTTCAACACCCACACCCACCTCGAGCACAAAAAGCCTTAGCCATGCTATCGCCAGACACCAATAGTCATCCCGATAAGCACCAAGACCCACACGTAGGTAACATATTGATTCAATCGGCCCGACTGAATCCGGCGAATATGCCCCGCCATCCAGCGTCCCACGGCGACCAGTGGACCGTACACTTGCTCTTCCAGGCGATTGATAATGGTGTGGCGATAAAAATGAGCCCCTTCGTTCTGCGACTGGGTGCGAGACAACCCATAAAACCGTGCGAATGCCAATCTGAGCGGATGGACAAACCCTTCGGCTGACCAACTCGTACCCGCGGCGAAGGGCTCTGCACCACCGTTCCATGGGCTCACCAACCGCACCCCGGTTTTCCGGCGCATCAACCCGCGTAGTCCCGCCACCACCAGGGTCAGCGCGAGCGCCATCCACAGCAAGACATAGGGGTTGCCGACGTTAAACGCTTGTGGAAAAAATACCGTGCCATGGGCTCCGGGTGCCGGCACCAAATTCGCGCCGATGGCGACTAACGGCGCTGCACTTCCCGGATTAATGAAGGTCGGAGCAACCAAAGGACTTTGGGTGGGTAGATAGGGGGCTAGGTTATGATTGAGCCATGGCAGAAACCAGGGCACTCCCGGACCAGCGGCCACGACCAACACCAGCGGTATCGCTAATGCGACGACAAAGGACCATAGTGGGCCCTCTCCGCCTATCGGTTTCGACCCACGATGCACACCTAAGAAGATAAAGGCGTACCAGCGCAAGTAGGCAGCCACACCGATGGCGACGGTCAAGGCCAAAAATATCCCTACGACCATCATGCTCACATGCGCCGCGGCACTGGGACCGGCATCCACGGGCTTCAAGATTGCCTCCAACAGCAACCATTCGCCTACGAATCCGCCTAAGGGCGGGAACGCCCCCAATGTCGCTGTGGCAAACAAGGTGAGCCCTGCGACCCACCCCGACCCGCGGACCAATCCCCCCAACCGGTCCATGGTCTGGCCCCAGCGTCCGGTATAATCCGTAGCCGCAAATAGCACGAACTTAGCTCCCGCATGTATCACCAGCAACACCACCGCCGCATCCAGGGCCATGGTAGATGCCACGTTGTCCGGCGCGACGACAGAGAGAATGCGCCAAATGCCTAACGCTGTGAAAACTAATCCCAATATTTCCAAGGTCGAATAGGCCAAAACACGTTTGGCATGGCGCGACACGATGCTGTATAAAGCCCCAGATAAAGCGCCTAATACGCCCAGCACGACCAAAACGATGGCCCATGCCACACCCGCCCCTGCCATCCCTAGCACCGCCAAGATGCCGCTGAATGCGAGCGCGGTCAGCAACCCGGAAAAAATCCCCGCTACCATGCCCGGAGCCTCCGGTTCCGCCATGGGCATCCAGATCATCACGGGAAACAACCCCGCTTTCACCCCGAACGCCATCACCGCGAGGAGCATAATTACGTTTCCTAGCGGCGGTGCAGCGCCTGTGAGTGCGTGCACTGCCAGCGTGTCCTGCAAGGATCCCGCGTGTGCCGGTACCAACCAGACTAAAGCCACCAGCAACAGCATGCCGCCCAACTCAGACAATGCCAGCAAGGTCCATCCGGCGTTCCAAACCGGACGTGCACGGCGCGTGGTCACCAATCCCAAATACGTCACCGCAGAGATGAATTCCCAGCTCATGAGCAACAGCAGCCCGTCACCGCTCCATAAGAATATCCCGACGCCCGACAATAGCGGCACGAGCGCATAGAGTATGCGGTGACCATCCCGACGCGAAAACGTCGAAAGCGTGGCAGCGAAGAACAACACCCCCGCGACCACTGACCATAGCCGCGCCAGCGGCAATGGTGCAGCCACCAGCGTGGGCCATGGCGCCGGCAACACGATGAGACTGGCATGCCCATGGTTCAAAAAGACCGACATGAGCAGAAGTCCCATAGCGCCCAGAACCCCGCCCACGGACAGCCAGATGCGCACGCCACGCGGACTGCGAGAAAACAGGGCGGACCCAGTCAGAACCCCCGCCATATAGAGAAGCCATACTACAATCCACGAGGAACCGCTCATCGCCCACCCTCCTTCCCCACCGCCGGATCCACTCCATCGACCGCAGCTAAAAGCCCCCGCAGGATATCTCCCGGAGTGGGTGGACAACCGGTGATGGTTGTCGTCACGGGCACGATCCCGTCTAATCGTCCCCGCACACCCGGCGCCCCGTGAAACACCCAACCGTCGATCGGACACGCCCCCAGCGCCACGACACGCTTAGGTGCTGTCATTTGTTCGAATACATTTTTGATGACAGGTACCATTGCCTCTGTAATCACCCCAGTGACGACCAAAATGTCGGCGTGCTTCGGGGACGGTGTAAAGCTAAATCCATAACGCGACAAGTCGTAATCTGGACCGGACAACAGCGCCAACTCCGATTCACAGCCATTGCAGGACCCAGCATCCACGTGGCGGATGGCTAAGGCACGGCGCAGGACGCCAGTCGCTCCCGCGTCTCCAGTTCTTATGCCATCCGAATCCGACATCGCCGCCACAGCCTGATCGCGCTCGGTCGGAAATCCTGTTGTATGCGGCCGGTGAACCACGTTTTTGAGCCAATGCCAATAGTACATAAAACGGGCACCTCCTCGAATCTAACCGTCCCATCCCGCAACAGTCAGTGAGAAACTGGCATCGATAATGGGGAAATCCTGCAAAATGTTGCTGTTGGCCATGGCATCAGGAACAACCGCCCAATTGCGCTCCGACGGTGTCGCAATCCCCACGTGTGCTATCCGACCATTGGGGGCAAATCGCATCCAATACGCCAAAAGGCCGCGCGGCGCCTCGACGATCCCAACGCCATAGTCCTTGATGGGAGCACCGCTAACCACGGCCGCCGACTCGTCAGACGATATCTCACGGGGATGCCATCCTCCCAAAATTCTCCGCACCAAGTTGAGGCTTTCATCCAGTTCTTGCACCCGAACACGGAAGCGCGCGTAGGCATCACCCGTCTCCTCCACAGGTACGCGAAGATCCGAGTCCTCATAATCGGCGTACGGGCGCACCTGACGTACATCCATGCCAAGCCCCGACGCGCGCCCTACAGGTCCCACCGGTCTGCCCCATTCAACCGTCTCGGAAGGGACCCGGCCCGCGCCATGCAGTCGATCCAAAAATGACGAGGTGCGCTCGAGTCCGACGGCCATAGCATCCGCTTGATCCAGCACGTCCGACACAACTCGCGCACAGCCCACAGGATCAGCATCCTGGGACCACCCCGATGTGGAAAGCCCACCGGGCACAATCGTGCCCCGGAGATAGCGGTGACCGAACAAGGAAAAACTGATCCGCAACAAGGTCTCCTTGAGGTGCAGGTATTCCATTTGGGGAACGGGAAGTCCGGTCGAAACCGCCAACGCGGCCAGGTCCCCTAAGTGACTGTACGCGCGTTCCATCTCCGCAAGGAGTGTCCGGGTGACGCGAACCCAGTTGGGTACTTGGATCTGCCAAGCGTCCTCGACAGCATGAACCATCGCTAAGGTGTGGTGGATATTTGACGTGGTGGTAAAGCGAGCTACGACTGGCAAGGCCTCTGCAACAGTTCGTCCCACAACCAGATCTCGGATATGCCTCTCTTTAAAGCCATTTTGCAACGTGAGACGCACAATTTCGTCGCCCATCACGTGCAGACGATACTGCAGGGCCTCCGCCACATCGGCTCGTACGGGCCCCAGAGGATAGACAAAGATGCCCTTGCCGCGCACACTGGGAATTTTTGAAGACTGCCACGCTAGGTCCGGGCGTTCCTGCCCGATGCGAGATTCCGCCCCCAAGGTCTCCCCAATGCCGGCCCACGACGGTTGGCACGCCTCCTCCCATGGGCTCTGTCGTGGATCCCACGGCAACCGGGATAATGCGCCGGTTCTGCGATTCATGAGAAGGACGGAAAGAATGGGTCCGTCGGACGTCAACATCACTGTGTCAGATCCCTCAGTCCGCGCCGTGCGCCAGGCATCAATCCAATCTTGCGCCGTACCACATCCGGCTACGGCGGGTGCGATCGTCTTCTCCATATCCACGACGCCTTCACTCTCCTTACTCACAGATGCGTAACCCGCAGCTGCGACACCAAATGATGCCAGAGGGGATGGACCGCCAACGGTAAGCCAATTCCACCGGCCACCACAAACAACCCCAAGACCGCACTGGGTAGAATCAACCCTGCCGGCTCCTGGATAGGTTTAACTGGCGGAGGGCCCACCGGACCGGGCGTAAACAGCCAGCCCGGCACTCGACGAGCAATGGCGATGAAAATAATGACCACGAGCGCAGCCGCGATGATGACGAACGGGCGATTATTCACCTGATGCAATCCCCCGGCAAGAATCAGCCACTCACTCCAAAATGGCGCAAACGGCGGAAGCCCGACAATCGCGGCCGAACCCAGCGCCAAGAGTGCGCCAGTCCAAGGCGTGCGCTGCAGGATGCCCCGGGCACCATAATCTGTGTGGGAACTGTGATACAAAATCCGCACGGTCCCAGCGTTATGAAACAACAGCGTTTTGCTAATAGCATGCGTCCAAATATGCAGAAACGCGCCCACCAACGCGATGCCGCCAAACCCCATCCCGAGACTGATGAGGCCAATATGCTCGATGCTGGAATAGGCCCACAACCGTTTGAGGTCATGCTGAAATGTCAAAAACCCGGCCGCAATGACTAACGACAGCAAGCCCAGCAAAATCAAGGCGTCGTCAAGATAGACCGACGCCACGCTGGCGGCCAGGACGTGGAACAGACGGTAGACGATAATCATGGCTCCAGCCAGTTTAAGGCCCGAAAGCAAGGCGGACACTGGTGCGGGCGCTTCGCTGTGAGCGTCCGGAAGCCACGTGTGAAAGGGAGCCAAGCCCGCCTTAGTGCCGTAGCCAACTAAAGCCATGTAGGCACCAATCAGTGCCCAGTGCTGGTGCGAACTAGATAGAATCCCATGCGACAGGCCAGGGGTCCAAGCGAATAGTGGGCTCCCTGCGGCGGAGAGTGCCAAAATAGTTCCTAAGAGCGCAACCAGACCACCTAATTCCGTCACCACAACATACTTCCAAGCGGCCTCCACCGAACCGCGCTCAGCAGGATGTGCGGTTAACACAGCACTCGTGAGTGTCGCAACCTCCAGGGCGATCCAGAGAAAGATAAAATTTGTCCAAATCGCCAACGCCGCGAGGGATGCGATGAACAACGTAAAGAAGACAAAGTAGCCTTTAACACGCCCAGGCGACCACTGATGCGACTCCGCTTCGCGTCTGATATACGGACCAGAATACCAGACTCCAAAAATGGACAGGATGGCCACGGTCACGAAAAACCATGTAGCCAACGGTCCCGCGCCCCTCCACAAGTTCAGAGGGAGTGTGACCAACCAAAACCCCAGAAACAGCACCACGACCCCAGACACCCATCCAAGACGCTTCCTGGGCACAATCAGATACGCGAGGGACAGCGCGGCCAGTCCGCCAGGGATTACCCACAGAGTTGCTGTCGTCATCACCCGATCAACTCCTCCAAATCCCGGACATCCAGGGAATGTTTGATTCGCCGAACCTGAGCCGCCACGTAGGACAAGGCCAGAGCCAACGCCAATCCGGTTACGCCGATGCCCACTTCCCCAACGACAGGTATTCCCGTTCCCAAGGTCAGTGCGCCGACATCCATGACCGTTTCCAGACTCAAAATGCCCCAGAGCAGGTTCCAGACTTCATAGCGGCCTGATAGCTGCACAAACGTCACCATCATGGCCGCGAAGACCAATCCGATGGGCAATGGGTTGGGCAATCCCAACTGCCCAATGACAATACCGCCGCCGCTCAGCACGAGCGCCAGCATCAACAGGGCGGTCATGCCGACGGGGCCTTGCGCCCCGTACACACTGTTAAGCGGTGCTAACCACCGCGTCACCACGGCAGGAATGATAATGAGCTTCAAGACAACAATGAGCACCGCAACGGACCAGAGCCATGGATGATGGCCGACCAACGCCAATTGCGCCACCACACCCGCCTCGGCCACGGCTTGAATGCGATACAGGACGGTCATGCTGCGCGGCGTCTTAACAATCATCATGGCCACCGTGGTGAGCCACAGCAACGCGGTCGCAAGCAAAAGCCATGTGGACACAAGGTCCCCTCCTCTTCCCTACAGATTGGATACCAACCCACCGAGGGCTGCGATGACGATGGCCGCCATCAAAAAGTCTACGTTGCGGATGAGTCGCAACTTGGCGAATCCGGCCTCGATACTAACTAAGACCAACCCCAGCACCGTCACTTTTACCGCCACGGCGATGACTGCCAGGCCCACGGCTCCTGCAGCAGAGGTCGTTGCCAAACCCCAAGGAGTGGCCAACACATTGCAAAGAATCAAACTCAAGATGAGGAATTTCATCCATCCGCCCCACTCGTAAAGGGCCAAGTCAGGGCCACTGGACTCAAATGTGCGTGAAGGATCAATCATCGACAGT
>JAJZAN010000106.1 GCA_021799435.1 Bacillota bacterium
ATGCGGTGGCGCCCACGGCCTCAAGCATGGATTGCCAGTGGGAAGACCCCGCCAATCCCCATGGGGTGGCCAGCACGTTGCACAGAATCACGCTGAGAATGAGGGGTATCCGGGATTTGTGATGGATCTGGCAAGTGGTCCACGATGACAAGAGGTTATAAAAACAGAATTTATGATGGATCGCCCGCGCTTGTCGTGCTAAATTAAAAACGGAGTTTGTGATGGATCTTAATATAAAATTCAATCATTGGAGGCTTAATGGACAAACCTGTGCAGACCGCGGTGCCTAATCTACTCAACTTGTCGGGCTATCGTATTATCACGGTGGATGAAACCGATGATGCATACCATATCGCTGCGGAAACTCTTGTCGAACCACTGTCTTGTCCTCATTGTGGTAACCCAACGATTGTGGGTTATGGTCGTCGAGAGCAATGGATTCGCGATCTTCCCATGCACGGCAAGCAGGTTGGCCTTTACTTTCAAACACGCCGCTTTCGGTGCAAGGCGTGTCGGAAGACCTTTTATGAAGCGTTGCCGGGGGTCGATGGTCAGCGGTTTATGACTCAACGTTTGGTCACCTGGATAGGGCCCGCCGCCATTCGTCGGCCCTTTGCTCACGTGGCGCAAGAGGTCGGCGTGTCTGAGCGCACGGTGCGGGATATTTTCCACGACCATATCGCCCACTTAGAAGCCCATCGGCAGGTCGAAACCCCACAATGGTTGGGCCTAGATGAAATCCACCTCATGCGGCCTCGGGGCGTTGTCAC
Source organism: Bacillota bacterium (assembly GCA_021799435.1). Taxonomy (GTDB): domain Bacteria; phylum Bacillota; class Sulfobacillia; order Sulfobacillales; family Sulfobacillaceae; genus Sulfobacillus_B. The sequence continues at coordinate 771 of JAJZAN010000106.1, forward strand.
CAACGTTCAAGAATGCACGCTGGTCGACGTGCTAGCGAACCGTAATAAGGAGACGGTGGCGGCGTATCTCATGCGATTGCCGCATCGTCGGCGCGTTCAACTCGTCGCGATGGATATGTGGCGCCCATACCGGGAGGCCGTACACGCTGCCCTCCCACAGGCCACTATTGTCATCGACAAGTTCCATGTGCTCAAAATGGCCAATGCGGCCGTGGAGCGAGTTCGCAAGCAACTGCGAGAGTCGCTGACGTCGGCCCAGCGCCGGGGCCTGATGCACGATCGATTCGTCCTCTTGAAACGGGAGGATGACCTAACCGACCGCGAAGCGCTGTTACTGTCGACATGGGTCAAAAATTATCCTCAGCTCGGGGAGATTCATCACCTGAAGGAAGCGTTCTTTCGTCTTTATGATTGCGCCAGCCGCGCCGAGGCACGCACCTATTTTCAAACGTGGGAGCAATCGCTCAGCGCGGACCACCGACTAGCGTTCGCCGAATTACTTACGGCGTGGCCGAACTGGCAGAATGAGATCTTGGCGTACTTCGATTATCCGATTACGAATGCGTATACGGAGAGCCTCAATAATCTCATTCGCGCCACAGACCGTCTCGGGCGAGGGTATAGTTTTGAGGCATTGCGCGCGAAGATGCTCTGGGCCAAGGGGGCGGCCAAGACCCGAGGGGCTCCATTAGCCCGCCACAGTCCACTGAGGGAGCAAATGCCACCCCTCGGTAATGCCAGATTGACCATACCATCGGTTCCACCAGGCGGGCCACTGGATGAGATTCCTGTGGGCATCGACATGAGCACCCTCAGGAGGCTTATTGATACAGGACAACTGTGATCCAGGTGTAGCGCCGACGCGGTTGTTGCTTCTGGGCGTGGATTGCACGTATGAAATGCGTTTTGTATTGGACTGATCCACGCCCACTAATGGCTAGCATTTCCGAGTACACGGTGTGGCCCGTGCATCGGCACAAGCGGTATACTGAAAGCGGGATGAAGCTCCCCGAAATGCCGATACTGGCTGATGGCTTCTACAAAGTAGGGTCGTCGGCTAGTCTTTCTTTCTGCGCCGACGACGTGGGAGGCGAAAGCATGTTCGAGAGCATCCTTTTTGCCAGCGGGACGGCCAGTCATCCGGCACCGGCAGAGGAGCCCGACTTCTTCCACGATTTAAACCTGGACCAACTGGTGGACCGATTGGCCCGCGACCACGAACACCTGCGAGCGATCTGGTACGCGCCGCTGGATTCGGTGGCCGCCATCCACCACCGCCATGAGGTCATGCGGGATCTCCAATGCGACGCGGTGTTTCACTCCATCGATACTTTTGGCCGCGGGATGAAAGCCGTCCACGCCAGTCTCACCCAAGTCGACGCCATGTACTATCGGCGGCAACAGCAATCCTGGCAGCTGGACGCGGTGAAAACCTATTTGCGCACCGTCGAATCGCTTGCCGTCGAGCTCTCGCAGGTCACCCTCACATCGCAGGGCCTGAAAGACCTTCGAGGATATCTTGTCGAGTACGTCGGTTCCGAACGGTTTCGCACGATGGTTGCGGAGACCAAAGAGGTCTCGGGCCTGTTGGATGCTCTGGTGTATAACGTCGTCATCAACGGAACGACCGTGGTGGTGCGTGAGCCCGATGACGAGGTGGATTATCGGGAGGCGGTCGAAGGCGTCTTTGCGCGCTTTCGCCGCCGACCGTCGAAGGACTTTCGTGTCACATTTTCCCAGCCGGTCGCAATGAACCACGTCGAAGCGCAGATCCTCGAAGGCGTTGTGCGTCTGTACCCCGAGCCATTCGCGGCGCTTGCGGCGTATGACCGCCGCTATCGGGGCCGGTTCATGGACGAACCCGTCATGCGCTTCGACCGGGAAATTCAGTTCTATACCACCTACCGCGAGCTCATGAGTCGGGAGGCCCGTTTGGGCGTGCCGTTTTGTTATCCGGACATCGCGGTCGACGACAAAGCCATTTTTGCCGCCGACGCCTGTGACGTGATGCTGGCAGAAAAGCTGGCTCATGCAGGCAAGCCCCCGGTGCCCAACGACTTTCACCTGGAGGGAGCGGAGCGGATTTTGGTCGTATCGGGGCCCAATCAGGGCGGGAAGACCACCTTCGCACGCATGGTGGGACAACTCCACCACTTGGCCAGACTGGGATTGCCCGTCCCCGCACGACAAGCGCGCCTGTATCTCTGCGACCACATCCTGACGCACTTTGAGCGCGAGGAAGATACCGCGGCGCTTCGTGGGAAGCTGGGCGACGACTTGGAGCGGCTCCGCGGAATTATGAGCCGAGCAGGCCCGAGAAGTCTCGTTCTTCTCAACGAAATTTTCGCATCGACGGCGCTCAAGGACGCGACCTATCTTGGTCGGAAAATCCTCGAGCAAATCATGGAGCGCGATATGTTGGCCGTCATCGTGACCTTTATCGAAGAGTGGGCCACGTTCAGCAGCGCTACAGTCAGCATGGTGAGTGCGGTGGATCCGGAGGATCCGACGGTGCGGACCTTCAAAATCGTGCGGCGGCCGCCGGATGGCCGATCCTACGCCATGACGCTGGCCGAAAAGTATGGGCTCACTTACGACCTGGTCTGCCGGAGGTTTGTGCCATGAACGTATTCTTCATGTATCCCGACGCCGACTTCTCACTGGACACGCCGCTTCCCGAAACGGCTGTGGATCTCATCGTCGACCTCGATCTGGCGCGGATCTTTGACGCGATGGCTTCCGAAGACCCGTTTGTGCGGAAGGTGGTCGAACGCGCGGTGATGGTAAGTCTCCACGATCCCGAGGTCATCCAATACCGCCAGGCCATTATGCAGGATGCGTTGTCTCATCCGGACGCCGTTCGTCGTTTGTATCAATTGGCCTCCGAGGCGCTCGATCGGCGCAAACGCCACTTCTATTTCGGTGTCACGACCCGCTATCCGTCCTCAATTCTGCATGAATCGGCCGATCTCCTCACGACGATGACCGATATGCTCCGGCAACTCAAGGCAGAGGTCGGGCGCGATCGCGAGGCGTTTGGGTCGCCGGGGCTCACCCAGTTTGCCGCGATGCTGGATCGCGAGCTCTCGGACGAGTACCTGGCCACCCTCGCGCACTATCTCGGGGACCTGAAGCAGCGCGACAGTGTCGTGTTGCGCGCACGGTTGGGACAGGGCCTCAAAAGTGCGGGCTACACGCTCTTAAAATCCACCAAGTCGGGGCGCTGGATAGACCGACTGTTGCGTCGCGGTCCGGCGCACTACAGCTTTCAAATTCCTGACCGCGATCAGGGCGGTATTACAGCGCTCTCGGAAATCCGTGACCGTGGCATTAATGAGGTTGCCAACGCCCTGGCTCAATCCGCGGAACATGTGTTGGGCTTCTTTCAGCAGCTGAAAACAGAACTGGCATTCTACCTCGGGGGCATCCATTTGGCTGAACGGCTCCGCGAGCGGGGATACCCGGTGTGCCTGCCAGATTTAGCCGAATCCGAGGCGTGGCGGTTATCATTCGGCAGCTTACGCGACGTGGGACTGGTGTTGAGCACGGGTCAGCCCGTAGTCGGCAACGACGGCGCGGCGCAGGACCTCTCTCTACTCGTCATCACGGGCGCGAATCAGGGAGGGAAGTCGACCTTTTTGCGCAGCCTCGGTCAAGCGCACCTCATGGCGCAAGCGGGGTTATTTGTAGCGGCCGAGCATTTTGCCAGCAACATCATGGCGGGGCTTGCATCACACTTTGCCCGGGAAGAGGATGCGAGCATGGAGCGGGGTAAGTTCGAGGAGGAATTGGAGCGGATGAGCCGCCTGATGGGCGCCATGCGGCCCGGTGCATTCATGTTGTGGAATGAGTCGTTCCAATCGACCAACGAGCGCGAGGGTTCGGACGTGGCCCAGGAGATCACGCGGGCGCTGGTGGATTCTGGGGTTCGCATCGCCTTTGTGACCCACCTGAACGCCTATGCCGAGGCGTTGTTTCAGGAACACCGGCCCGATTGCGTGTTCCTGCGGGCGGAGCGGCTGGACAATGGCACCCGAACCTATCGCATCGTGCCCGGTCCGCCGATGGAGACCAGTTTTGGCGTCGACTTGTACCAGGAGATTTTTGGCCAGCAGCATGCCGGGGAACGTTGACGGCGGCATTGCGCGTCGATTTGCGATATGCTACTGTGTGATGAGGGTCATGGTGTTGGCCCGGAGTCTTGAAAGCGCCCGGGATGCCCCGGGATGATGACACCTACCGAGCGGTGGGTGCCTTTTTCATGCCACAGCACGCCCCCGCTATGTTACCTGTGGAGGCGATATCATGGTCGTCCGCGCGATCATTGAAATTCCCCAAGGATCCCAAAATAAGTATGAGGTGGATGTGCGCACGGGTGCCATCCGTCTTGACCGTGTGTTATACGGCGCCATGCACTATCCCGCCAACTATGGCTTCCTGCCGGAAACCTGGGGAAAGGACAACGACCCGCTGGACATTGTGGTGTATGGGTCCACCGCCATTGATCCGGGGGTGGAGGTGTCCGTGCGTGTGCTCGGCGCCTTGATGATGCAGGACGAACACGGACCGGATGCCAAGTTGATTGGCGTGGTGGATGTCGATCCTCGGATGAGCGAGATCACTACCTTAGATGGACTGGGGCGGCACCGGCTCAAGGAACTCCGGCACTTCTTCCAGGAGTATAAAGCGCTGCAAGGCTTGCCAGTGACACTGGGCAATTATCAGGACGTCAGCGTGGCGGAGCGGGAATGGCGCCAGTCCATGGAACGCTGGCAGGTTCGCCAGCGGGAGATGCCCGATGCCTAACCTGCAAATTGCCGATGTGCACGGATTTCAAGTCTTTGATTCTCGCGGCTGGCCGACCTTAGCAGTGGAATTGCGGCTCCAATCGGGTGCGTGCGGCCTGGCTCAGATTCCGGCGGGCGCGTCCAAAGGCAGTCGTGAGGCCCGCGAGTTGCGGGATGGCGGTCCCGCCTTTACCGGTCGAGGCGTGGCCCGTGCCGTGCAGGCGATCGATGAAATCATTGGTCACATGCTGCGCCGCCTGAAGGGGCTCTCGCAGGAGGAATTGGACCAGGCCTTGATCGCGTTGGACGGAACCACCGATAAGGCGCGGTTGGGCGCCAACACCATCCTGGGCGTCTCCCTGGCCTTTGCCCAAGCGGCCGCTCGCGCCCTGGACGTTCCGCTGTATCAGTATTGGGGCGTGTCGGCGAACCCTGCGAGGCTGCCCACCCCGCAGTTCAATGTTATTAACGGCGGCCAGCATGCCGACAGTGGCATCCCGGTGCAGGAATTTCTCTTGATTCCGGGCGGCGCCGCCAACCTTGGCGACGCCATGCGTATGGGAACGGAGGTGTACCACGCCTTGGGCGATGTTCTTCGGGCGGCTGGCTATCGCACCGCCGTGGGAGACGAGGGGGGGTACGCACCGCAGGTCAAAAGTGTGGAAGAGGTGTTTGACCTCTTAATGGCCAGCATGGCGAAAGCCGGGATCGCCGCCGGCGACGACATGTGCCACCCTACTCCTGCTGGGATATGCCCTGTGGGCGGCCGCGGTGATCGGGTTTGCTATAAATCACCACGCGCTGGCCGTGTGGACTATCCTGTTTGCGGCCACCGGCGCGGCCACGGCCATTATTGAGGTCGGCCAAAAAATGGTGACCGTGCGAGAGACGCCCGGGCCGGCCCGCGGCCGGGGCCTAGGGCAGATCGCCGCCGTCACCGGTGCGGGCCAACTTGTCGCGAGTGTGGTGATGGGCGGGCTGTGGAGCGTGGCGACCGCCCGATGGGCCTTTGGGATCGAGGCAGCACTCGCCCTTGTAGGACTCCTGCTCATGGTGCGCGCCATTGGATCGGACAGTGCCGTGTTAGGAGGCGGTTAAGCCATGCAAAGACCGATACCCCCGAGTGAGTCCGCAGTGCCCCGCGACTGGTGTCGCTGGGCGTGGCTCGTATCCCGACAGAACACGGTGGAAGAACAGGAACGCCAGTTGCTGGAGTCGATTGTGCGGGAGCCCACGGCGGATCCGGAGTTGCAGCAGACGGCCCTCTCAGCGCTGTGGATGACGTCCCCCGTGACAACGGCGGTAGTGCTCGAAGACAGCTTCGTGCGTCACGGTCACACCGATGTGGCATTGACCGGCGTCTTGCATCCACGCTGGTGGAGCGATGCGGTGTGGCAGGAGGTGGCGGCTTCGTGGCTGGGGGCTGATGACCGGCTCGATGCGGCGATCTGGATGGTGTGGGCTTGGGCCAACCGTCCGTCATCGGTTACCAGAGTGCCGATAGAAGTGTTGGAGCGGGCGGGCTTGGGGGATTCACGCGATCTTGTGTGGCCACAAGCTTTGGAGATCGGTCGGGAACGCGCCAAGGCGGAGGCCCGAACGCCGTTTGAAGGATTCTGGCGACAGCATGTTCGCGATTGGGTGGGGCGATGGCTGCAATGGGAACAAGCGGTATACCTGTATCGGTGGCGATTGGCGGAAGAGGAGCGGCTCACGCGGTGGACGGAGTCGGCTCCGTACGCCGTTGCGGTCCCGCCCGCTCCCGAGATCCTGACCATTCCACTGGACACGCCCATGGCTCCCCAAGAATCCTTGTACTGGGTGATCCTGGGCCTCGGTTATGTACTAGGACAGGATGGATTGGACTTGGCGCCCAAATGGGATGCTATCTGGTCCAGCTGGGCTTCAAGTCTGAACTACTTGACGTTTGAGGTGCAAAGCAATTGTCAGACGACCGAGTGGCACATTGCCGGATTGACCGGGGCGTTGCGGGACGGCTCTGCCATGAAGCGCTGGGGGTTGACCCTGGAGTGACCCCAGCGGTCGGGTTCACGCGTCGTGGCGGTGTTCGACGTACCGTCTGGCAGGTGGTACGATTCGGACGAAATCGATTGCATCCTCAGAAAATTTGAATATATAATAGGATCATAGCAATGGAGTTTGCTCCCCCGCGTCCCTGCGGGCAAACTGCTCTTGATGAGCTGACAACTCCTACGGCAATTCGGATGGCGTCGCCTACAACGATGACGGGCATCGTCCATTGATGAACCGGTGGGGGTTGTTTTATTTATGCGTGCGATGACTCGGCCCTCTTGATGCCCGCCGCGGGACGACAGGCCATCCCACCGTGATAACCGAAAGGCTGGGATGTCTGTGAAGGGAATAAAAATGGCGGACGGTACGGGCTGGGCAGTCACGGCATTTTCTACCACATTCTTTATGCTGGGACTCTATAATGCCGGACTGGTCGACCCCAAGGGCTTAGGGATTACTCGGAAATAACTGAATCAGATTGCGGGCTAATCGTATAGTTCCAATCTCCGGGAAAGGCATCCGGTTCTAGATTCACCGTCTGCATCTCCGTCGTGCTGATCCGGATGCCGGTGGGATACGTGCCCTGATCCCATTCGGCCCACACGGTGAGTCCGGTCGCGGTGGCCGTATGGCCAATGAGTTCGATGATGGTTTCGAAGGTGGTCAGGGGCTGGCCCCGCCAGTTCATGCTGATAAAGCTAAAGAGTCGGTGCTCGATATAATTCCACTTGCTCGTACCGGGCGGAAAAATGGCTCACGTGGATCCGTAGCCCCGTCGCATTCGCGACCCGTTGGAGTTCGACCTTCCAGAGGCGTACCCGGTGTCCGTTACTCCCTCCGCCGTCCGCCACGATGTACAGATCCCGGGCGTCCGGATAACGGCAGTGCCCCTGCTCGTGCCACCATCGTTCGATGGTGTGCACGGCAAATTGCGCGGTATCGTGATCCTGGCCGACGGCCACCCAACCGGCCTGGGCCGCAACATCATACACGCCATAAGGACAGGCTTTCCCGATTCCGAGATGGGCAAAGTCGTGGCATTGGACGTCCGGCGGCTGGCCCGCCGGATGCCATTCCCGTCCCGGGTTCTTGAAGTCACCCACCAGTTCCTTTTTCTTGGCGTCCACCGAGATGACCGGCACCCCGATCGCCTGCCACTCACGACTGTGGTCGTTGATGAACCGAAATTGGGCATCGCGATCGGGATGTTGAGTCCCCTCGAGCCGCTTCCGGTTCGCTTGCAACCGGTACCCACGTTGTTTGAGTAGCACCGCGACCGTGGTGGATCCCACCGCATGGCCCATTGCCCGCAGCTCGCGGGCGAGTGCGGCCACGCTCTTGGCGGTCCACCGCAACGGGGACATGGGGTCACCGCGCGTGACCGGCTCGACGAGCCGGTCCAGGTCGTCGCCGAGGGTCGGGTCGGCGTCGATCCGGCGACGGCGGCCGCCCCCAGCGCGGCGAACGCGGTGCCCGGTAGGCGACTCCCCGGTATCCAATTCGTGCAACCCCCGACGAATGGTGGCTCGTCCCAGTCCCGTGACCTCCGACACCAAGGTCACGCCGCCAAAACCAATGGCCCGGGCTTCGGCGGCCGCCGTCAGCCGTTTCGTTCGTTCGTTGAGTTCGCCCCGCAACGCTTCCCAGCGTTGACGGACCGGCTCCTTCTGGCTTTCTAAGCGATAACGCATCATGGGAACCTCCTTCGCGATCAAGCTTGGAGGTTCCTTCGCCATTGCGTGAGGGACATCCTTTGCAACTGGAACAATTATGTACGTGTAGTCCCTTAGCTGCCGTCTTGCCGGTCGCCTTCTTTTTTGGCGGACTGATGCAGATTCTGGTTGCGATTCTCGAAATCCTCTCCGGAAACCCCTTCGGCGCGACAGTGTTCGGCAGTTATGGTCCGTTTTGGGTGATCCTGGGAGCTATCAACGTGTGGTTTGCGCGCGATATCCCGGCGAGTGCGATGGGCTCGGCGATGGCCGTGTTCCTGGCCATGTGGGCCGTGATTAGCTTTTACTTCACCATCGCGTCGTTGCGCACGAACCGGGTACTGACCGTCATACTGGCACTCATAACGATCGCCTTGATTCTGCTGAGCCTGGGTTCCGGGCTGCCCAGCGTGCTCATGACCCGGATTGGCGGGTGGGTCACGCTCGTGTTTGCGACGCTGGGCTGGTATTACGCCTTCGCCCACCTGCTGCAGTTCACCTATGGGCGTGATGTGCTCCCGTTGGGGGTGGTGTTACGCACAACCGATGGAGCCGATCGCGAACACACCGCCACGGGGCGCTGACCTCCGGCCGTCCACGGCCGATGCGGTTGGCGGTTTTGGGTATTCCCTTGATCGCGAACCTGGCGATGGCTGTCATTCTGGTGGTGTATCCCGGCCACCATGCCTCCGTCGGCAATTGGGTGGGCATGGGCGGGCTCGTGTGTTTCGGAGTGCTGCCGATTGCGGTGGTGCTCTCGGTCGAATATTCGGCGCTGACGCACGTGCGACGACGATGGCAGCGGCGCCGAATCCGCGTCATGAAGCGCGACAGGATGCCACCCCCGCAGTAACAGCATGACGGTCCGACTTACGGAGCGTGCCGATTGGACCGCGCGAGGATCGTCACGGCAGGGGTCGATTCAAGCACATGCGTGTAAAATAATTCAGGCGGGCCACCCCGAGGGTCACGACCCCCGGGGTAGTGTGTCTTATCCGGGCAGTGTATTCTTCAGGGTTGCTTTACCGAAAAGTCTGCCTTCTGGATCCGCAACCCATATTACCGATGTCATGTGCTGGGCAAATAGCGCGATGCCAGGCGCCCAGTCGGCCGGAGGGTCGTGGATGACGACGCCTTGACCTTGCATCACGGCACTGGCCGGGACCTGATCGAACCGGTTCACGCGTTCACTCCATGAACGTGTGACAACATGGGTATACGGCCAGAGATGATAGACCTCCGGCTCCAACTGCAGAAGATAATGGATCAGATCATAGGACCGGATTTCACCAACGATGGTGCGGTGGTGGTCCAGGACGGCGAAGACGCCGACCTCGCGAACCCAGGCTGAGCCCCAGCGGGGCCACAGCGCGCGGATTGGGTCGTCGGACAATATCACATTATCGGCCTCGATCGGCTCAATCCGTGCGGCTTGCAGTATCATAGGGATAACACCTGACCTCTCGTGATTGGATTGGCATAACAAATACTGCATCGGAAATGATCTGTACGATGAATCTCGTCCGGTCACGGACGTGGCCACGACACCAGCATCTCGGACACCTGCACATCATCAAGCATCTCCGGCGCGATGCGGCGAATGCCCGCGGCCACGTCACGCAGCACCGCCTCCATTTGCCCAGCTGCCGACGGGTCTATATCGCACGGAAGCCAGATAACGCACGAGAAGGTGCTGGCGGTCAGCCTGACACCCACGAAATGCGTCACATTGTCACACCCCCTCTCCGGGCAAAATAGAACAGAAAAAACTCCTGATCACGTATCGCGATCAGGAGCCATTAGCCGTTCGGCATACGATTCTTGGCCAGCTCCATGGCCATTAACACTGTTTCGATAGCAACAGTATACTATCGTGCGCTACCGCCGTCCATATCCGTATCCTAGTAAGGGGCTCGCATCCGACGTAAGTCATTCCCAACGGAGTCGCTCATTCCTGCGAGGAGTAGGGTGAGGAAGTCGGGTGTCAGCGCCGTAGGAATGGTTTGCGTGATTTTGGGCGGTCGGATACCACGCGTGCGGTTGACCGAGAGGAGGTCCTCGGCGACGAGCCACCGGCGCACTAAAGTGGCCGGCCTCATTGCCTGGAGGCGATCCCCAGCGGCAGGGTTAACTTCAACGACCAATGTATTAATGGCTGAGCTGTGGGCGTTTAATCTGGGACTAGATGGTGTCAATGCACTTCCCACCGGGACTCCCTTCGCCATAGCCGGTCAGTACCTAGTGCCTCTTTTCGTCGCTCAATCCATATAGTTTGCGATCAACATTTTGACTGAAAGGTTCGATCAGCGGAGATCAGCTGCGATCAACAGAAAGCCACTCGATTCACGTAATGGCTGATCCATCACAAATCCCGGATACCCGAA
>JAJZAN010000107.1:0-8536 GCA_021799435.1 Bacillota bacterium
CGCGATTTGATTCGGGACCTCAATACCCATCACGGCGTGAGCGTGGTGCTGACCACGCATGTGATGGAAGAAGCCGAAGAACTCTGCACGGATATCGCGTTGCTATCCCAGGGGCGCCTCCTGACGCACCTGCCGACGGCAGAGCTCTTGCGCTCGGTGGCACGGGTGCGCCCGATCCGGGCGACCCTGGCAGGTCCGGGCGCCCTGCCGACGGATCCGGTGTCGTGGCCGGGCGTCGACCGGTGGACCCTGGAGCCCGGAGACCAACCGGGGGACCGCGTCATCACCGTGTGGTCCCAGGACGTAGCGGCCACCACGCCCGCCCTGCTCCGCTGGATTGCCCGCGCCGGGTGGCGCCTCGTGCGCATGACGAGTGACCGGCCGTCGCTCGACGACGTCTTTGAGCAGTGGATTCCCACCCCGGAGGTGCCGTCATGACCGAACATCCCCGCGCCTTGGAAGCCCAACCCCGGAGTGGCGGCGGGCTTTTCCGCGCATCGTGGGCAGCCGCCTGGCTGGAATACAAAGGGCTGCGTCTGTACCCCGCCAATCTGTGGCTGGCGGCGGTCCAAGAGCTGACGACGGTGGGCGTCTGGTATTTTGTGTCCCTGTTCCTGAGCCCGGTGGCTAATGGCGTGGTCGCCCGCTATGGCGGCAACTACGTCGCCTACGTACTCATCGGCGTGCTGCTGAACCAGGTGGCGGTCGCGGCGTTGAACGCGCCCTTTCGGACGTTGTCCGAGGCATTCTGGGATAAACGCTTAGAGACGTATCGGCTGGCGGTACAGGGCATTTGGGCGAACTTGATCGGTCGTCTGGCCTGGCAGGTTGTCTTTTCCACAGTGCTGCAAGGACTGGCCGTGGTGGTTCTCGTGGCGACCGGGTTGCTCCCGCTCGCCCACCAGGTGGACCTGGTCAGCGTGGCCACGGCGTGGCTCTTGCTGGTGTTGGCTAATGCCGGGTTAGGCCTGATGGGGGCCAGCCTCTTCTTCCTGCTGGAGGTCAAGAAGGGGCAAGACCCGATTACGTGGGTCTACGGCTATCTGATTCAAATCGTGACTGGCCTCTATATCCCGGTGGCGGTTTTGCCCGGCTGGCTGGCGGCGCTGGGCCGGGTGTTGCCCCAAACGTATGCGTTTCACGTCATGCGGTTGGCCATGCTGTCGGGGGCTCCGGTGTCTTCGCTGACACCCGCATTAATCGGACTGGCCCTGGGCGCCGTGGTGACGATGGGGTTGGGCGTCGGAATGATGCACTGGGCCTTGCGGCACGCCGAACGGACGGCGGGTTTGGGCGTGGTGGTTTGAGAGGGCGGTTCCGATAGTTACACGACAACGTTGATGCGCCTTCGGGAGGGCTGTGCACCAAGCTCGTCCATCCCTGGGCGGCAAACGGCGGGGGCACTCCGTGCTGATTGCGAGTCGTCTACCAGGGGAACTTCGGATGCGATCTCTTCGAGAATTTGCGTGGTAGTCGTCCCGGCATCGGAACTAAACCGGTCTAATTCGGCCTGGGTCACCCATCCGAGTTGCCGCATGGTTATCAGGCAGGTTATCGCCGTTGTTCGACGGAAATCATCGAACGCTCGTTTTATTTCCGCATCGCGTTGATTGAACGAGCTCATACAGGCTCAGGTAGCGTTTGTGCGCAGCGGCGGTGTGGTCTTCGCACAAGATTCGGCACTCGTCCTATCGCAGAATCGGTCGAGTGCGACGGCCCTAACCTCTTTGAACACCCGCCAATCGGTCTCTGGAATATTCATCGGATGTGCCCTTCGCCATAACGTCCTGTCGCCTTATGAAATCGCGAAGTCCGTGATTTTTCCATGGTGCGCGAGATTGCTCCGAGCGGTGGGAGCTCCGCTAGAATGCCTGGGTGCTTATCCCCGAAGAGCAGCTCGTCGTCCGCCGCTGGCATTTAATGGTCCTCTCGGATATCCGGAGGTGGTTCTTCCTGCGCCTCAGAATCCATGCCCATGGCTTGAAGACACCAAGACCTCTCTTTATTACGGGCCTCATCTTCGTTTAACTGACCTTCATGCCGACGGTGGCGGTACTCTTGCTGCCCATGAAGGCTTCGGCGCCATTGGCTGATGTGTTGGGCATCGAAGGTAATGCCCAATAGGGTCAACTCTTTCAACGCGCACTCAAAATCCACACCAAAATGTTTGCGATAGCCACGGAGGATGTTGTTTCCCGGATATTGGGCCATCCAGTGTTTGGCGGCTTGAAGCCGGGATTGTCGTGATAAGCGTTTGTGGCGGGGGACAGAGTGCTGGCGTGCCAAGTGTTTTCTCACCTTCTTGCGGGATGGGTTCCCAGTTTAGCATGAGTTTGCCACACGACAGCGGCGGCGGTAAAGAACATGGCGTATCGTAGGTTGATACCGAAAGTTGTCAGATCCTCTGAGAGCTCGAAGGATCGCGTGCCCGTTGTGGATCCGATCATCACGGACTATTGGAGGCGCATGTCCGGTAAGGCCCGGACGTCCAGACTGTACCCGGCGCATCCCTCGTGTCCTGGGGTGGGTTGTGGGTATACCGAGAGCTTGTCATGTATGGGCCAGTCATAGACTCTAGGCTGCAGCTGGCCTTAGGACAACGTTTTCTGGACAGTAAAAAGCCCCTTTACAAGGGCTTGCCACCGATAATAATTAAAACTCCGGTTCCGCACTATTGGAGAATCCGAGAAGTCTCTCGCCTTCGGTCTTTGTGCAAAGTCCCTGCTTTCGGAATTTTGCCGTTAAGACTGCGTCCATGGGGTACCCGGCCGCAAAGCCCATCGAAAAAACGAAAGACCCTACGCCGGGCACATTGAAAACGGGACGCATCAACGGTTCAAACCAGACCCCCAGATAATGCTCCACGCCTGTTGACAGCAACACATCCGACAATATAAAGAAGGGAAGCAGCGACGGAAACACCACTTCAAAAAACAGCTTCAACGCCCCGACCGTGGCGTGATAGCCATGCTCTGAAAAGACAATCAGCATGATGGTTAACAGCAGCATGGTAAACCCGGTGATCATCGTCGCTGTGCGATTCGGTTGTTTCTCGTCCATTGTGCCACCTCGATCTTGGGACTTCCCTTCATGCTATGGCCCCAAAAAGAGGGCTATGACGGGCGGAAGCGAATGCTCCTTGCCGCGACGAGTCCGTATGCGAACGTCCGATATGCGGGCTGCTTGGACCCGAACCACCCATTAGGGTCGCCCCTACCGCAGGTTACATTCGTGGCGAGTCCTTAGTGCGTTAGGCTCTTGTCCACTTTTGGCGCAGGAGGAATTTTGGTAAATAATGTCAAAGGACATGCTAATTCCTTGTGTGAGGTGTATTAGCATGTCCGTCTCTATTCTACCAAACTACCCGAAAATGACGCTCGCCATGGTCGAGGGTAACGCCTCCCCGATCCGGCTGACCCTCGTCTCCGGTGTCACGACGGCGTGTTGTCCCGGTTGCGGGACGCCGAGCGCGCGCATTTGCAGCACCTACCGGCGGAAATTGCAAGAAATCCCGTACGGGTCGGCGGCCGTCGAGCTCCAGCTGATTGTGCATCGGTTTCGCTGTGATGTGGACTTGACACAAGTCCAGGCCTACTTTTTGGGAGCGGCGTGGCCCCGCGTGCCCCGGCGCGCGACGACTGTCCTCAGTCAGCGGTTGGCCGACGACCCGGCGTATCGCCAAGTGTGGACGCTCACCCGGCACTTTCATGCCCTCGTCTCTCATCGGTGTGGGGAGAAAGCACTGGCGGCGTGGTGCCGCATCGCGGAGGCCAGTAACATTCCGGAGGTCGTCGCCTTCGTGACGACCTTGCGTCAGGATTGGGACGCGGTGGCTGCCGGCGTGACCCAGGCGTGGAGCCAGGGGCCGGTGGAAGGATTCAACACGCGGACCAAACTGCTGAAGCGGATGATGTATGGACGGGCGAAGCTCCCCCTACTACGGGCTCGGATTCTTTACCGATAGACGGCGAAGCCCCCGGGTCCACGGGCATCCCTGGACGCGCCCAGGATGCGCGTATCGCAAGCGGATCGCGTCAGGTCAGCCTACCATTTCGTCACCAAAAGTGGACAAGAGCCGTGCGTTAAAGGGCCGGATAGTTATTCATCCTAATATTCCGTCAATTTAGTCCGGGGTGGCCTGATAATACATTTGGGAGCAGATGTCCGGCAAGGACTGCCGGAACGCAGTATGCGTGGAAGGCAGTCCTTGGTCGAGTAGGGCGACTGCAACCGCATCGAAAATTACTCGGTGTAAAAAACTCGTCGAATTTCTTCGTCGGTCAGATAGTTTGCAGCCTGGCGGGCAATGGCACGGATTGTTCCGGTGTCCAATAATGAGTGATTGGGGACAACCAGGATTTGGCGTCCGGATGGAGTCGAACGCACCAACTTCATATGGCTTCCCCGCTGGCGATCAACGGCGAAGCCCAACGGCTGCAATAAGGCGACCAGCGCTGCGCGGAGCATCGACGGAGTCTAGGCATAATCGGGTTCCAACTCGATCATCACGACAATCGAGGGATTAGGCGCAAGGTTCCAAGCGGCCAAATCCTCACCGTCCAGCATCAATCCCACGGCCTCGCGCAAGTTACTCAAACTTTCCTCGACGGTGGCACCCTGCGTGACTACCGGAAAATCCACGCACTCGGCCACGTAACCCGATTCGTCACCGGACCGAATCACCGCTTGAATGGTATGCCGGGGTTTCATAACGCGCTCCCTCCTCCCTCTCATTATGCCACCAAGGGTCGCCGTTCCCAAGTTCCGCGGAAGATATCGAGCCTCATCATTAGCGCTTAGGGGGGCATAAATGCACAAAGCGGATAGTGTTTCCAGAGTCATGTCGGATCAGATCTCAGTCTCCGCAGGTAAATATTGGAACACAGGCCATTTCCCTAACAATATCGGAATTGTCTCGCAAAGGACTTTTTAGGGCGATGTCGAAATGATCCCGTATGAGTATGAGGACACGGACCTCCCGCGAGGTCGAGCTAGCGCAAGATCCCAATACATTTCCCAATACCGGCCTGAGTCTGGCCGTCCGGTGGCTGGCCGACCGCGTCAACTGGCTCGCGGTGGTTGACGGCCTCCTCCCGTGGGATGCCCAGCGGGCCAAGATCGCACCGAGCACGGTGCTCCTGACCCTGGTCATGAATGTCCTCACGCAACGGAACCCGTTATATCGGGTGGAAGACTGGGTCGCCACGTTACCCCTGCCGATGCTCTGGACGCCATCCAGGCGTCGCAATTCAATGACGATGCGTTAGGGCGTGTCTTGGAAGACTTGGCGGATCACGAACAGGTCTTATTGGCCTCTGCATGCCGATACGTCGGCGTTTGCCCTGTTTGGCGACTATCCCGACACGGCGGGGCCGACGGCCCCGGTCCAGATCACGTATGGCCACAGTAAGGATCATCGGCCGGACTTACGGCAAATTATGACGGGGCTGACGGTCGACGATCAGGGTCAGGTCGTGGCCGGGACCATGCTCAGTGGGAATACCTCCGACCGTCAGTGGCATTCCGACTGGCTGGAGCAATTGGCGGGTGAGGTGCCCGAGGACTTTTGGCGTGGCAGCTGCTATATCAGCGATGCGGCCGTGGTCACCCACGCGACCGTCACGCGGGTGGCGAGTATGGGCATGGATTGGCTGGGACGCCTGCCGGCGTCCTATCGGCTCACGAAACAGTTGAAAGAGCAGGCCTGGGCGGACAGCGGAACCTGGGCCGAAGTCGGGGTGTTGTCCCCGAAACGCGGCGCCGCCCGTTATCGGGCCCAGACGTTTGACGTGGTGCTCTATGATCAACCCACCCGCGCCTTTGTCTACCATTCGGATGCGTTGGACAAGAAAAAAGAGCATACCCTTCAACGCGAAATCGGTCAGGAATCCGACGCCTTGGCGGCGGAACTGAAGGGGTTGGAACCCGGGTGGGATATCGTGCGGGGTGGCAGAGCACACCGCCGTCGGCGGTGAGGATTCAACACGAGCGGGAACGGCGGTCCGCGTTTGTGTTGGTCTCCGAGTCAGATGTTCAAAGCGTTGTATCTTGTTTAGGACGAGATGGTCTTCGGAAAGTGTCAGGTGCGATTGGGCACAACAGCTCCGAGGAGCGCCGCGCCGCTGACCGCGACGGCCACCCATCGTCATGCACGGGAACGCCGGGGCACGCGCTGAAGTGAATACCTGTTGGTGGATCCGGCTCCGACCCGGCGCCTCTCGGGATTCGACGCCGGCGGCTGATGCCGGACCCAACGACTGCAGCAACCGCACCTGCAAGTCGTCATCCAATTGGGCAAAGGCGTCCCGGAACTGCGCCTCGTCCTTAGGCGTCGGCAATAGACTCTCCTCCCCTCTGTCCGACGCGGTCATTTTGGACGCATTACGCTCGTTATGGGTCCTCCGGAAGGAGGACGGGACGGACACCTGGTTTCAATGGGGGCATGTGCCCGCAACCCGGTATCCGCCGCCTTCAAGGACTTGCTGAGCTTTATCCCGGGGATCGACATCGTGCAATCGTCGCCCGGATCGACCTCCCTCGCCGTGCTACCGCAACCCGTGCACGGGACATGGGACGGGGCCACCATACAAGTGATGGGGGTGATGATGACATCCCACGAGATGCTGATGACGGTCAGTGGAACCGGGGGATTGGCCCCCTCCCAAGTCATGTTTCGTACCGCCGGCCAGGCGCCGGTCGTCCTTCACTATTCGCGGTGGGATGGCACGGGGTCAGCCTGGAGTGGCGACTACTATGCGACAGGGCGCTTTGGACCAGTGAGACACCGTTTGTCCGGGACCATCATCATAGGCGGAGAGCACTTGCCGGTCACCTTAGACGCGGCCGAGGGCGTTCGTGAGCTGTCCCAGCTGGGCCCCACACAGACCCATCACGGCGTGACATTAACCGCGTTCGCTTCGCGATGGGGTACCTTAGCGGATCTGACCATCGTGCCGACCTACCATGGCCCGTTTGCCATTTGGGACGTCACGCCGACCCTAGTGGACCACGGGCCTGGGATTGCCATTGCGACTTCGAACGGGCACGTATACCCCACCCGGCTCGTGTTCAATTTGGGACCCAATAACCAGTTCACCTTTACGCCAGCTCCGGGCATTACGCGATACCGCGTGACGGTTCCGCGTGTGGATGCTACCTACAGGGGTCAGGCAACTGTGACCCTGCCGGTTCCCCGGCGCGGCAGCATCCGGCTTGACAAGACCGTCTACTTGGCCGGGTTTCCCATCACCATCACCAAAGTTTCGCGCGTTCGAGCGGCCTACGGCAACGTGAGAGTGGACGTGAATCTCCACGCCTCCCTCTCGCAGGCGCACTCCCTCCATAGCTTTGAAATCAACGGGTCAAACGAGGCGGAAATTGACCCCAAGACGGGGGCATTCGTGTGGATCCAAGTTAGGGTCGGGCGGCACACGCCGTCAATCACGTGGCAACTGTCGAATGCCGAAGTATATATTCGAGGCCCCTGGGAGTTTAATGTCACCGTGCCTCGGTCGCCAGCCCACCCGTAAGGAGCGTACGAAGTCAGACATCCCATAGGTGAGCTTGAGTCAATCTACGGCTCTATTGGGGGCAATAGCGCAGCAAAGTAGTTGGCGTTACTGCCGGATCGCTCGCGAGCAACGTAGTTGTTCTCCGGTGGCATTGCGGACGGGCCGCCATTCCCCATGTGCTAGACTAACCTTAGACAATGGTCAACGGAGGCTCTCATGGTCGAACTCGAATTGGATCACTGGAAACACCAGCTTGGCGAGCACCCCTTGTATCGGGCGATTAATTCCGTGGAGCGTCTTCGCGTCTTCATGGAGCATCATGTGTATGCCGTGTGGGACTTCATGAGTCTCGCCAAACGGTTGCAACAGGAGCTGACGTCCGTCGATGTCCCCTGGACGCCGCCGGCGGTGCCGGGGTTTGCGCGGCTTATCAATGAGATTGTCCTGGATGAGGAGTCCGATCAGGATGGTCGCGGGGGCTTTGCGAGCCACTTTGAGCTGTATTTAACCGCGATGCGGGAAGTCGGGGCCGACACACGGCCGGTTGAACAGACAGTCGCCGCCGTGGCCCACGGCCAGCAGCCTGAGGAGGCGATGGAGGCCGCCGGCGCGCCCGCAGCAGCTCAGGCGTTCGTGTCGAACACCCTGACCATCGCCCGCCAGGCACCCCTGCATGGGGTGGCCGCCGCGTTCTTTTATGGGCGTGAGGACTTAATCCCGACCCTCTTTAGCGCGCTTATGACCCAATGGCAGGTCGAGGGGCGGCCCGTGGAGCGTTTCGTCTATTATCTGGAACGACATATCGAGGTCGACGGGGACAAGCACGGCCCGATGGTGCGGCAGCTTCTGGAGGCGTTGTGCGCAGACCGTCCCGATCGGCTGGAGGAAAGTCGGAGTATCGCCCATCGGGTGATGCGTGCTCGGATCGCCTTGTGGGACGCCATCTACCAAGCGCTGGTCTAAGGGGCAAACCCGCCGTCTTGCGAAGGCTGTCCCACCGGGCATCTTCCCTCGCTAGCGGAGAC
>JAJZAN010000107.1:8636-11543 GCA_021799435.1 Bacillota bacterium
ACTGCGTCCGGTGCAGGCAATCCGGCGCGCCGGAAGCGCAGCGGACGGCACAGACGCCCCAAATAATTGCCATCGCTACTGCGTTATTTGGGGCGTACATTCCGGTAAGGCCCGGACGCCAGACTTCACCCGGCGCATCGATCGTCCCTTCCTACTACTCGTGTCCGGGTGTGGGTTCTGGGCAGACCGAGAGCTTGTCGTGTATGGGCCATTCACACATTCGAGGCCGCGGTTGGCTTGGGACAACGTTTTCCGGACAGTAAAAAGCCCCTTTACAAGGGCTTGCCACCGATAATAATTAAAACTCCGGTTCCGCCGAATTGCTGAAGGCTAGTAGACGCTCGCCCTCGGTCTTCGTGCAGAGCTCTTGTTTGCGGAACTTGGCCGTCAGCACCGCATCCATGGGGTACCCGGCCGCAAGGCCCATCGAAAAAACGAAAGACCCTACGCCCGGCACGTTAAAAATGGGCCGCATCAGGGGTTCAAACCAGACGCCTAAATAATGCACCATCCCGGTGGAGAGCAGCACATCAGACAAAATGAAGAACGGCAGCAATGAAGGAAAGACCACTTCAAAGAAAAGTTTCAAGGCTGCCACCGTCGCGTGATAGCCATGCTCTGAGAACACAATCAGCATGATGGTCAAGAGCAGCATGGTAAATCCAGTGATCATCGTCGCCGTGCGATTCGGCTGTTTCTCGTCCATTCCGCCACCTCAATCCTGGGACTTCCCTTCATGCTATGTCCCAGAAAAGAGGGGTATGACGGGCGGGAGGGAATGCTCCCTGCCGCGACGAGTCCGTATCCCAACGTCCGATATGCGGGCTGAGGCCGCCGTTTACCTTGGGATGTCCTGATTATGCATCGCTCAGGTTGGGCGGCGGTTGTATGCCGAGGCAAGTACGGATTTTGTGATTGGACCCGAAGCATCCATTAGGGTCGCCCCCACCGCAGGTTACATTCGCGGAAGTCCTTAGTGCGTTAACGGGCGAGGGAGCGAGTTGGCCAAATAGTCTGATAAAACACAAGGCACACCTTGATTTGCCGGGCACACGCCGTATGATAGGAGAAGGAGGGACGTCGTATGCCGCAGAGCGTGAATATTCCTGAACGCTTACCGATCTCGATCGATCCGGACGGGTTGACTGCACTTTGTCATCGCTATGGGATTCGGGAATTGGCGCTCTTTGGTTCGGTTTTGCGGGACGATTTTACGTCCCAGAGTGACGTCGACGTGCTCTATGAAGTGGGACCCACGTCACCCATCCGATCGCTCTTTGACGTGGGGCGTTTGGTGGGAGACTTAGAGGAGCTGTTGGGACGTCGCGTCGATGTGGCCAACAAGCAACGGCTCTATCCCGTATTGCGGGAGGAAATTCTTTCGACACGGCGCGTGATTTATGCCGAAACGTGACAACTTCAGCACGCTGACCCATATCGAGGAGGCTGTCCAACGTATCAAGCGCTGGACGGAGGGGATTTCGCACGAAGAGTTCCTGGATGACGAACTCCGGCAAAGCGCTGTCGTGCGCCAGCTTGAAATTATCGGTGAAGCGACGGGCCGGCTGACGACGGAATTCCTCGGTGCTCATCCGGATGTCCTGCCCTGGAATGTCATGAAAAGCATGCGCAACGTGCTCATTCATGGGTATGATGAGGTCGATATCGAGATTGTGTGGACGACGGCCACCGAGGACTTTCCCCAGATTCATGCACCACTCCAGAAGCTTCTGTCAGAGGTCGCAGACGCATCGCGCGGCGACTAGTAACCATTCGTCCACCACCCGCATCGCCACGGTGAATGTCGCCTACGGGTGTATTTAAGCATCAAGAATTCCAGAAAAAGAGCGTGAGGATTTCCAGAATTTCAGCAAATAGACTGGAAACCGAATTGCTGCTGGACAGGGAGCCTCTACGGGCATGCATTTGGGCCAAAGCGTGGCCATACGCGGGAATTTGGCCAAGCACAGCAGCTTAGCATGCCCGTTTCCTCCCAGTCCAGCCATAAGTTAACTGGGAATTTGGTTCGGATTGAGAAACGCTTTTTTTCTGGAATTGCGAATGACGATATACAGCCTACGGGGTGACGGCTCTTCTCCATGCGAATGCTTCGCCGCTCGCCGTCGAAAACTATCTGGTTCAGTTGGAGGGGTTTTCGTGGGCGGGGGTGCAAGCCCAAGCGATAGCGGACTTCCCTATCCAGTCCGGCACGTAAGCTCCCCCGGTCGGAAGACCATGTGGGTTGATGACGGAGGGCGGCGCCGCGAACCCGTAGGGCCCGTCCTCGCATCAATCGGAATTTTGCGAAGCCCCGGCAATGAAACCTTCCCGATGTCCCCGCAGACCGATACTTAACGATGCGAATGGCGGACTAAACCGGCCTTAAACGCCCTAAGCTGTTCGTCGTGAACAGGCCGCTGTTATCCCCGAATGTTCGGCAAGGGCCGATGTGCCTCTATCAGTCGACTGTCGTGCCCACCAACCGGGTCACATTGCACGGCGCAATGTCCCTCGTTATAAAACAACGTCAAAGGACGTGACGCGCGTGCCAGTCCGCAAAGTGTTTAAGGCCGGCAATAGTTTTGCCGTGTCGATTCCTTCGGAATGGGTACGCCAGATGAACCTCGAAGATCAGCCCGTGGAGCTGCTGCGAAACGACCGGGGAGAAATTATTGTGAAACCGTTGCGGGAAGTATCGCCGGACATTACGCCGGACTTTGTGCAGGCCGTCGATAGCTTTATGGCGGAATACACCGATGTTTTACGGCGATTGGCTGGACGATGAGGTACCTGACCGTCCAGGAGGCCCTCTTCATTCACTTCCAAGTGATTGAACGATTCGGGGGCATGCATGGTGTCTTAAATCTGGCGGGACTCGAATCAGCGGTCGCCCGACCACAGGCTCAG
>JAJZAN010000108.1 GCA_021799435.1 Bacillota bacterium
CCATCACTGAAGAAGCCCCATTGCCTGTGCCAAAAAGGGGGGTGTCCGGAATGGCCCGCAAACCCGCCTGGGACGGTCCCTGTTCCGGCCCGTGGGCCTGTATCAGAAAGGAACTCGTTGTTGGTACGGGAAAGAAACGATATTACACGATGCCAACGTATTCCTAAGCTGAAAAATGTTGGTAGCTATGGCTGTGCTTCAGATGCCTCAGAGCATCAGGTATCTGGAGCCCTTCATGTGCCGCAAGTGACTTCTTCTGGGCATTGAACCGGATTGAGGGATAGATTTTTACATGGGGATTAATACTTGGGAAGATGGATTTGTCAAGGGACTGTGACACGTAAATGTTCTAATATGATTTATTTTTTTAGAGGATTTCTCCAATATTTGACGAATATAGTCTAATGTGTATGCAGACAGGGGGTTAATTTATGCCATCATTTTCGTTGTTTCGAATAAGTGAGGATATATCTCTGCCGTTAATTCTGTCTACTATCCGAGAACGTGAAATAAAAATCCAATATGGCGAAAAATATAAATCTGCAGGTTTTGCTCAACTTCAAGAATCAAGAGAAGGTAATTTACACGGATTTATTGTATCGGCGATTCCTGCTATTTACCGCGAGTTAATCAGCTCACAAGAAGGCCCAATAGCGCAAACTAAAAAAAGTGCGATCTTGGCAGTCGCAGAGTTCGGATTGTATCATAATATATTTTACGTTGGGAATCCTAGGGAAAGAGCGTTCAGGGATTTTTTGTTGGGCACCCTGGGGAAAGATGTAAAATTGGAACGTATAGTTTTCTCGCCAGAGACATTTAGTCACCTTGAGCAGACATATTCATCTAAAACCCACAGTCTCAGACGAATCAGGAATGCAGGTGATTCGACCCGGAAATTGCGTTACGAAATCGATCCTGCTGAGGAGCGGGGTACTTCACATGTTAAAGAACTGTACTGGGATCCACAGTTGGTGGACAGTATCGAAGTGCTTTTGGAGTACCAAAATGACTTCTTTCCTGTGAGTTTTTACGCGGGCGGTGTGGTTAGATTGGATGGCCGGAAATTGCCAGTGTCATCGGATCGGTTGCAGTTTTTGTGGCAGATAATAGACATGAGTCAGATGTTGTATGAAGAATTTCCCCCTGATCGGAAGCGTGTGACTAGAGTTCCTCAAAAAGAAGGTGGCGACGATGCAAATCCAATTGATAGAGATCAAGAAGGATAAACGGCTTCCTCACGTCGTTATACTTTCGGATAACCTCGGATATGTCATGATTGATAAAGCTCAGCAACTCGACCTGCAGACTATCCGTAGCGATGCCGAGTGGTGGAAAAAAATACTCAAGTCGCGCGAGTTAGGAGCTGTTGTCGATTCTGAGGTGGATACGGACGAAGGGGCAATCGAGTCAAATGACCGCGCCCAAATCCTAGACTCCATAGAACGTGGCGGAGAAGTCTTTTATATTACGTTCGTCCACAGAATCGATGGACGCCCTGTGTTCTTTTCGCTGTACAAGGGAGGCCAACTTGCACTGTCGCAAGAAGACCAACAATATCTAGAGTCTATTGGAGCTTTGTTGCCCGCATGAGGCGATGGTGGACGACTGTCGTCATTAATCTGGTTGTCGCTGTTTGCGTCGCTATTCTTGAAGATGGCGTGCTTCAACCACTTTTTGTTCACAAGTATCGCTGGGAATGGATGGTTCTAATTCTGTTACTCTGTTTAGCTAGATTCTGCTGAAAAAGTTGGCCCATGTGGATCCTTGGAAACCGCATAAAAGCAGGAATTCCCGGCCCTAATGTCGAATTTATCCGGTGACGAAGCCATCCAAATTCGAAGGGGGGAATCCCGATAAGCAGGTATTCGCGGTCCTGGCCACCAATTCCTGCTTCGGGGAGGACATGCAACGAGCGGATCATCAACAATTAGACTTTCTGACGGCCGCCATGCCACCCGAGGTGTGGACCCTGCCGGCGGAATTGGCCACCGTGGATCGCCTGCTTGCGGATCCCGCAATTCTGGCTCCCCTCGTCAACAAACTCGACCCCGTCCGGGGTCGTCCGTCTGTGCCCGCGGCCCAAGTGCTCCGGCTGTTTTATTTGAAGGACCGCTATCAGCTATCCGACCGCGATCTCATCCGGGAAGTCTCCGATAGCTTTCACTGGCGGAAGTTTTGCCACTTTGGGGTGGCTGACGCCTTGCCGCATCCCACCACGTTAACGTATTGGCGCCAACGGCTGGGGACGGACGGCATTTTGGCCATCAATCGGGCCGTCACGGCCCGACTTCGGGAGGACAAGGTGATCCGGGGGCGCCGATTTCGGATGGACTCCACGGTCACGGAGGCTGACATTCACCATCCGACCGATGCGGGTCTGCTAGCCGATGCCATCCGCCGGGTGACCCAGCGGGCGCGCCAATTGCACGCCGTCATCCAAGAAGCCCCGACCGCCATTCGGGACCGCGCACGCAGTGTGAAACGTCGGATCCTCGAAATTGGGAAGGTGCTCAAGCGCCGCACGGGGGAGGCCGTCACCGAGGTGCGTCGCATCACGGAAGAGGTGGCCAAGATTGGCCTCGCGCAAGGTCGTGCGGTGGCCCAATTGCTCGACGCAGCCAAGAAGCAGATTGCGGTGGTGGATCAAGCCGCCGCCCACCGGATTGCTCGAGTCACGGATGCGTTGCAGGATCTCAAGACGGTCATCCGCCAAAGTCGCGCGGCCACCGCCGGCGAACGGATCCCCGATCGCATGGTGAGCGTAGCGGATCCCGATGCGCGGCCGATTAAGAAAGGTAAATTGGGGAAGCCGGTGCAATTTGGCTATAAGGTGCAGATTATGGAAGCCGAAAATGGATTTGTGACAGACTACGCGGTCCACACCGGAAACCCACCGGATGCTGAGGCCCTAAGCCCCGCCTTGGATCACCACCGCGCCCAGTTTGGGCGCGATCCCGACATCGTCGCCACCGATCGCGGCTATGACAGTGCTCATAATCAAAAAGATTGCCGTGACCGCGACATTGGGACTGTCGCGATTCCCCAGCGGGGCAAGAAATCGGAGGCCCGCATCATCGAGGAACGAACCCCCGCGTTTCGCCGGGCTCAGCGTTGGCGAGCCGGAGGGGAAGGCACCATTAGTCGGTTAAAACGGAAATATGGGCTCCGGCGCAGTCGATATCGGGGCTATGATGCCGTGGCAACGGGTATCGGATTGGGGATCTTCGCCCATAATGTCCGCCGCTGGGCCCAGCGGCAGGCTAGCTAGCGCCCCTAGTCCGGCAAAGGCCCCCATCCCCATTGCCCAAATGGTGTTCCCGTCTGGGTCCTCGACACGGACCGACTTTTTCAGCAGAATCTAGCTATAGCTAATCTCGTTCCAATAGTAACGCAGTTGCAAAGTTCCTTAGGTGAAAAGGACACAACTATTAGCGTTCTGGAGGCTGAAACTCACCGCACGCTCGTTAAACACCCTATTTCGGTACTAATTGATTCAGAGATTTGTTCTAGCGGTGGTTACGAAATCATGGTGATTTTCGAGTTACCACATCGACAAACAGGCCATTTTCGTACAACGCGATTATTCGTAGATGTTCCAAATACGGTTTCGGTAGATCTGTTGAACCATACCTACTTCAAAGCAATGCCCCCGACCCTTGACGAACATTTTTCAACGCACAGATATCAGCCTTTGGAAGACCGCAGAACTTACCGTTGTCGACTCCACGTTGGTGCTTTAACAGGAATGATCAAAGTCACAACTCGTCTCATAACTGATAAAACAGAGGAGATTTCGGGGCAGGTTTCTCTTGAGCAGAGTGGTCTTTAGACACTTTTGGTATCACTAAGTCCTCCCAAGGACACCGACACCTTATTCCGAAATCTCCTGCACGTGGTGGAAAGCGCCACGTTGTGCCATACACCACAGAAGAAAGGACACACCTATATCCAACAATTCACGCGGGCCCGCTCAGGAAAAACACTAGAACAAGCCAGTCTATGAAAACTTGTCTTGCGCGCAAAGCACCTAGTTAATCCGTGATCGAACAAACCGACACCATGCTGATCCGCAACTTCCCTTAAGTTATCTACCCGTTCTCTTTGACGAGGGCGGGTTTTCATTTGTTACATTTCGCTGTAAAACTATGCCTGAAAGGATGATCCCCATGCACTGCTTGTTAGCCGAAAAACCCTCCGTCGCGCGCGATATGGCCCAAACATTGGGCACGCCCCAAAAGCACGACGGTTATCTGACCGTAGGCTCCGACTGGATTATTACTTGGGCCTTCGGGCATCTGGTGACCTTAGCGGCTCCAGAGGCCTATGACCCATCCTGGAAACAATGGGCGTGGACCACGCTGCCTTTGATTCCACCGGGCGGCTTTCAGCTGGTCCCGATTGCTAAAAGCCTGCCGCAGTTCAAAATCGTCAAAAATCTCTTCCTGCGCCACGACGTGACCCGCATTATTTGCGCCACTGACGCCGACCGTGAAGGGGAGCTCATCTTCCGCTATATTTACCGGCATAGTACCTGTAATAAAACCGTCAAACGCCCATGGCTCTCGAAGACGACACCCAGTGCTATCCAGACCGCCCTCAAGTCCATGAAACCTCTGAGCGCCTATGACGATTTAGCCGCGGCGGCCGAAGTGCGAAGCCAAGCCGACTGGCTGGTGGGACTCAATGCCACCCGGGTATTCACGCTAAAACATGGACAACCCGGCCAAGGTGCGTTGTCGGTCTGACGGGCCCAAACGCCGACTTTGCAGATTATCGCGGGTAGAGACGCTGAAATTCTGGCTTTTCAGCCTGTTCCTTACTATCAGGTGTCCGTGACGTTTCAGAGCCCACAGGGGCCGTATAGGGCCCTGTGGACGGCTTTGCGCACAGAGGCTGACCATCCTGACCGTCTGTCCGACAAAGCCCTAGCACAAGCCGTGGCTGCCAAGGTGCCACCGGGCACTACGGGTGAGATTCAGTCTATCGAGACAAAGCGCATGACCATTAACCCCCCGCTCCTGTTCAGCTTGGAGGAAAATCGGCTCTAGCGCTAAGCCGAGAACTGGGGTTACGGTATGCCACCGCCTGGCTGTTGCATCATAAGATTCAGTGGGCTATGACCGATCGCAATGCAAAGTACCAGTTGGCCGGATTGGTGGAAAAGGCTCGACGACGCCTATTTTGGAGGAGTCAGTCATGGTGCTGGAAAACGGGGCCGCGGGACGGACCAAGATCCCGTGGTCGTCGGGGTCAGTTTGAACGAAAAAGGCCATCCGCAGTATGCCTTTTTGGAAGCCGTCGAGTCTTTAAAGAAGGAAACGGTGTTGGAAGTGCTTAAACGTCGGGTCGACCAGTACGGGGTGTGGTTGAGTGATGGCGCCGACATCTACGCGGCCGGAGCGAAAGCCCATCAAGCGGATCACCGGGTCACCTTGAGTAGTGATCCCGAGGCGCCCGAGGTCTTTCACTGGGTCAATACGCTGATTAATCTAGCGAAAACGTTTATTGATGGGACCTATCACGGACGCGCCCGGCGCCAGCTCTATTTGGAAGAATTCACCTACCGCTTTAATCGCCGGCATATGGGAACGCGGATTGCCGATCGCCTGCTCCTGGCCTGCCTGGGCAGCCAGCCGCATCCGAACGCGACCTAACGCGGGCGACCGAACCCTAGGTTTACACTTCCCAAGACTAAATCCCCTCCCAGCAGCGAGCAGCGACGGCTCCGTGGGGGGCAGGTAAGTTGTGCCCGCGCAGCTTATCAAATACATCAGAGGTCGCCATCGTGTCACTAGGTGACACATTTCCACGAAAACGCCTGCGGAATTTGTGCCACTTTCTTATCCGAGAGATAAGCCTGCAATCCTACCCGGTGCTTTTGTTTAGTAAGTGTGGTGGAGGCTGTGCCCTGTAACCTGACTTATCTAGGGATGCATGAATACCTACCTTTGCTATTGCTATGGGACACTGCGATCAAAATTTTTTTTGCCGATGAAAACAACAGCCCACGAATGATAACCCTGGAAAAAATTGGCGCTGAAGCTGCCAAAAACTTATGGGCAAAAATTAAAGGCTCGCAGAGGGTGGACAGCAGCGCTTTCGGCTGTTTTCAGGGCATTGAGGGACCAAAATACGCCAGATTGGGCCACTTAATTGGCTCAACAAGGCCTCTATTGCACTGGGCGGATTCACCAACGGCAACCGGCACGTATGCGCCGCCTCGTCCGCCTCGTCCAATAGTACGTGCGACCAGCCCAAAACATTGACACGAGAGACCGATTTCTTCATGGCTCTCGATGTGATACGGCGGTTTGACTGATGTGAATTAGACCGAAATCGACTACAGCGCAAAAAGCTCATAAGGGTACTCTATACTTCTTCCGCTCACGATAATATACTATTTCTCTGTAACCAATACCGATTAAACAGTTGCGAACAGCATCCCATTCGTCAGCAATTCGCCGAGGTTCATGAGCGTCTGAACCAAATGTGACATCTACCTCATAATACCGTGCTTTTTTCAAGATGTCTATGGACGGATACCATCCCCCACACTGCTTGGTCTTCCCAGAAGTATTAACCTCAATTGCGAGCCCTTGCTCAGCGATACTCTGCAAGGTCAAATCAATAGAAGGAGTATCAATCGACGAAAACTCTGGATAATTACCCTTCATAGCATCAATATGCCCGATAATATCAAATGCTCCGCTATGGGCCGCTTGTTGTACCAAGCCGTAATACTTTTCTTTCTGCCCCTTGGCCGCCTCCAAATCCAAGTTATTCCACCTCGCGCGGTCAAAGATTTCCAGCCCGTCAACAACATGCACGGACCCGATCACATAGTCTAGCGGATAGCTCCTACACATTTCATCATATACGTGAACATGTTGCGGAAAAAACCCAGACTCTATACCCAAAAGAATTTCTATTCGGTCTCTATACGCCTCTCTGAGGGCGAGAACTTCGGACACATAATTAGCAAACTCACTTTGAGGCATACCAACCCAAGGCAACATAGCGTCTTGATCTTCTCCCCAAAACGGAGAATGATCGGATATCCCGATTATCTGAAGTCCTAGATTGATGGCTTCTTCCACATAGTCTTTGATACTGCCAACAGCATGTCCACAACGACTGTGGTGAGTGTGCATGTCAAATTTCAAATAAGTTTCACCTCGCCCAACTACGACAACCCTCATTAGACTTCGGTATTATATATGCACTTGCCTTGGAGCAATGGCCAGATCCCTTGAGGGTGATAATCAAGATATTTATTTGCTTCAGTGATATCTACCCATTGCACAGTGCTTACCTCATCTGGTCTGTGCGTGTGAGGTTTTCCTGCTACAATGTACGCTCGAAATGTAGCAAAGAGAGCGTGTTCTTGACGCTCGGTATCCACTCGCTCATTCACAGAGACCAATTCAGCAATCCTTACCTCAACCCCAGCTTCTTCCTTGGTTTCTCTGCTCGCTGCTTGAGCCAGAGTTTCCCCAGACTGGACGGCCCCCCCTGGAAACGACCATGCGCTATTGTCCGTATTCAAAACCAGAAGCACTTTTTGCAGCTGTTCGTCCGCGATCAGTGCATAAGCTACGTCAACTCTCTCCACTGGATCTGAACCTCCTCATAAAATTCGGTAGTTATCACGATATCTCACCAATTAGTTTGCCAAGGATCGAGGGTCGCATGTTCGCATGGTGACGACATGAGCCTTATTCATATTCCCACAAAGGTTCGAATCATTTCAAGGGCGGTCGACTCGTCTGTCGGTTCGGGTGCGCTCTTAAAAAGGAAGGAGCAGACTTCTTGAACGACTCCGCTCATTGGATTGTGCAGGCAGCCCAAGGCCAACCGGCGCAGACCATTGGCTCAAATTTGGGGTCGTGTCCGGTGTGCCATCAAGGCCAAATCCTCAGCGGCAAAAAAGCCTGGGGGTGTTCGCGCTGGAAAGAGGGGTGCACCTTCACGATCTGGAAAACGGTGGCCGGGAAAAAGCTCACGGAGGCGCAGGTCAAAACCTTGTTAGCCGGGAAGCCGACTGGCCTCCTCAAAGGCTTCCGGAGCAAGTCGGGGAAATCGTTCAACGCTCGGTTGCAGTTGGATTCTACGGGAAAAGTGGCGTTCGTGTTCGAGAACAAGAAGGTTGGCTAGAGACCCCCAAAGGGGAAAAGAGAGAGGCCCCGGATGAGCCGGGGTGGTGACCGCTTAGGGCTTGATTTGCTGCAATCCGCCAAACGCATGGCTGGTAAAAATCCGGGAAAGTTCGGAGCCGCCGGACCACAGAGCTTGGTGGGCGATTAGGGCGACGATTGCGAAAAAGATCATGCGTTCGATTAGGCGTCCCCAAGCGATTTTGATTTTAGTATCCACGGTTTTGTCCTCCTCTGTATAATTTGGTGGTTGACTGTTCCTCTATCTCTATGTTACCATGTGGCTAGCCACAAGTCAAGGTAAATTATATTACCGTAGAATACGCGCGCTAGTACGAGTATTCTGACACCTTGAAAGGGGATGCAATGAATGGCCCGCAAAAAAGTGAAAATGTTAGATCCGGCCTGGCAGGCCGAGAACCGCAAGGATCGGCATCAGTTAAAAATTGCTGTTACAGTCCGGTTAACGGACGCCGAAAAAGCCCAATGGAAAAGTTGGGCCGATCAACACCACATGACCTTAGCGGACTGGGTTATTGCCGCCTGCCGAGCGTTTGGCGAAGGGCCGGATCGACGATGATCCGCCGTGTGCTTTATTTGCGGAGTTTCGCGGCGGCCGGCGAAGCGGCCATTGAGTTAAGTTTGGTGGTCGTCGTGTGGCAGGTTACCCATTCAGGTCTGGCGTTAGGCGGAATGCTAGCCATTCCGTGGATGGTGAGCCTGGCCAGTCAAGGATTGGCTCCCCTGTGGATCGATCGAGTCGGGCGCTTGGTGGTGATGCAGTGGGCTAATCGGATTCGGGCGATTTTGGCCGCTATTGCCGCCATCGCCCTGATCGGTTTGAATACCGGGACTGCCCTCCTAGGGCTGTTAGCTGGCTTGTTGGCGGGAATCGCCATGGCTCAAAATGCCCACAACGACTCCTTCCAGGCTCTCACTCCCACGATTGCCCAGGCGGCTCCCCTCGATTTGCGCACCCTGGTGAGCCGGATTCAAATTGCGGAGTCCCTGGCTGCCGGAGGAATTTACGCCTTGGGTGCATTGTGGCTGTTAGACGGTGGATCGCCCGCCATGCTGTGGGCCGTCGCCACCGGAGCCTTTGGCTTGGCCGGAATCAGGCGGCTAGCCCTCGCCTCCGCCCCTTCTCTTCCCCTCACAGGGCATTCAGACCCAGGGGCTTATCGGGCGATTGGCACGTTCTGGCGCTCTCATCCCGTGGTATTGACCTGGACCCTCATCAGTGGTGTGTTATCCGCCGCGATTGCCGGAGCCAACGTGCTCTTAGCGCCGGCTCTCAGCCAATTGTGGGGGATATCGGTCGCCGGGGGTTACGGTTGGGTTTTGTTAGCCATTGCGTGCGGCGGAGTGTTTGGAGGAAAAATCGTGGGCCATCGCCGATGGAATCGTCTGGCGTTGGCTCACCGGGTGCAAATCGCGGTGAGTGGTTTGGGACTCATTTTTATCGCGGTAAGTTTGGTGCATCATATCGTGATCGCGTTAGAGTTGCTGATGTTGTCCGGGATTGCTGCCGCCTTGATGGCGCGCGCGGTGGCTTTGACCATCCAGGAAGCGGCTCCGGAGGCTATGCGGGGTCGGGTGATGGCGATTCGGGCGTTGGGGATGTTGCTGGGTGCCGGAGTTGGATCGGTTATTGCGGGAATGTTCGTACAATGGTGGGGTGCCCAAACGGCCCTTACGGGCTGGGGATTGGGCTTGGTTGGGTTGGCGATTTTCGCGAGGGGCAGCAGGAGTTGGGGGAGCGGGCGGCGAATCCTTCCCATGAGGTGAGGTGATCCGATGCCCCAACGCGCGAAAGAACCGCACAGTAAATTTTACAAGCGCTCCACGAAACACGGGGAGCATTGGCAAGGGATTGTAATCTATTACGATGGGAAGACAGGACAGCGGCGACAAACCGCCAAAACGTTTGCCAACAAGCGCGAAGCTGAGGCTTGGGCCCGCAAGACCGAAATGCAGTTTCGCGAAAACCCGAACTACAAACCGCCCAGCGACCAAAGCGTGGAAGCGTTTTTCCGGCATTGGCTCACCATCAAAAAAACCATGAATATCGAAGCGGAAACTTATTTGGGGTATTGTCAACGCGTCGACCATATCATCCGTCAACTCGGGGCCAAATCGCTCAAAAACCTGACAACATTGGATATTCAAGCGTTTTACGCCCATCTGGCGAATGACTTGGGACTCAGTGCCCGCACCGTCAATTTCACCCATACGGTGCTCAAAATGGCCTTAAATGATGCCGTCGATTGGGGCTTGTTGGTGACGAATCCGGCCGCCAAAGCCAAAGCTCGATTGGGTTCCCGTAAAAAATCACTCCGCATTCCGACCCCCGAGGAAATGGCACAGTTAATTCACGCCAACCAGGACACCCGTTGGTATCCTCTCTGGGTGTGGTTTGTCACGACCGGATCGCGATTAGGGGAAGCCTTAGCGGTCCAATGGGCGGATGTGGATTGGGCCGGCTCGCGGGTGACCATTCGACAAGCCATGGCTGGGGATGCGGGCCGTCGCATCCTGAAAACGCCTAAAACCGTCGCGGGGATTCGCACCATCCAACTGGGATCGCGGTTTATTCGCATTCTGCAAGGTTACCAGCAAACCCAGCAGACCTGGCAACAAGCTGCGGGGGAGAACTGGACGGATTCGGGTTGCGTATTTACGTCGCAAACCGGGACCATGTTGAGCAAACGCAATGTGGAACGGGCGTTTAAGCAGGCCTTGGCTCGGGCTGAATTGTCGGAGGAGATCCGGATTCATGATCTCCGGCATGGGGTCGCGTCGCAGTGGCTCGCCAGTGGCATTAACCCCTTGGTAGTCACAAAACGCCTGGGGCATGCGAATGTCGCGTTTACTCTCCAAACCTACGGACATGTTTTACCCCACGAAGAAGACCGGGTCGTTGGACCGATGGAAGATCAAATCCTAGGGCGTGTGCCGTGAAATGCATCAACACTTCATCAACACGAACGGGTAGACAAGACCGAATTCTGTGAACCCCAGCGACTGCCATAAAATTACAAACCGTGTCACCATGCGGGTTGCAGTGACAGCACCGCATGGTACAAGACCCGGTAAACACCGCTCCGGAAGATTTGTAATCAGTAGGTTGAAGGTTCAAGTCCTTTCGCCAGCTCCAGTCGAAACTCTTATACCGCAAGCGTTTGCGGTTTTTTTATTGCCCACGAACCGTTCACATTATGGGATCCAGGCACAATTCACAATGCCCGCCGTGGGATAACGGCTGACAACCGCAGGCGTCCGGTATGAACGGGGTTATGGGGCATCC
>JAJZAN010000015.1 GCA_021799435.1 Bacillota bacterium
ACACGGTCGTCCCCCTCGCGTACGCCGAGACTACTGGTTCCGCAGGGAACTGGGATCATCGGGCCGTGCCGACCCATTTTTTTGACCCTCGCTCGAGCGAGGGTCTTTGTTTGTTTGTTTTTAATCCAGCGAATAAGGACTTTATCGATCGGGCGGCCCAATGACATGCTGCCGCACAATTTCCGCACCAGGGCATATGTCTCTTTCCGACGGATTCCCGGAGTGAGAACCTCCGAGACTTCATAATCATCGGCTGTCGCGAATGGCCGGCGTATGCATCGGAAGAGTCTCCAGATGCCTGAGCCTGTGCCGGCTTGTGGTAGCATTAGCCTGAGTCTTATCCGTGGAATGACGGTGGTAGGCGGCTAGGACAGCTTCGCTTTCATCCCCTCTGGAGGATCCCAATGAGAAAACGGATATACATAACGGCAGTTGCCGGCGTGCTGGTCGGCATGTCAGCGGGGTACGGCCTGGCCCGTTACCAGGCGCGTCAAGCAAATACCAGTCAGCTCAATACGAATATTGAACAATTGTCGTCATATCTGACGCTCGCTCAAATTGATTTGCGAGAGTCTACTGCGAATCCCACGACCGCGGGCGAGCGCGCTTACCAGGCGAACTATAAAGTCCAGGTGGCGCAGGCATTTAGTGTTTGGGAGTCCATCACGCCCACACTCGTCCAGCGTGGATTCTCAGCGACGAACGTCTATCTTGTCGAGCTGGGTCTGAACGTTGTGTTTCAAAACATACTGCCGCCTTACGGAATGAACCTTAAGCCCACGTCGCCCACGGTTCGGCGGGCCCAAGCGTGGATCGCGTTGTTTGCGAAAGATCTGTACCTAGCACATCCTCCCAGTCCCTCGGAGAATACTGACTATATCAGTCTCTTGAAAGACAACCTGGCCTCCATCGCCCGCACGTATCGGTCGTACAAATCCGATGGCAATTTTCAGGTGCCGTTTCAATAGTGCGGGCCGTGGATACGTAGGCACGCCTGGTAAAAGGTCATGACCTCCCCAAGTGATGCCTTAGAAGGTGTTTCAGAATCCAGCGACGAACCTTCCGCGGGTAGGTAGCGGCATTAACAAGGCGGGTGACGTGGATGGAGTGGGTTGAAGAGTTTTATGCCAAGCAGGAAGCGTGGCTGGGGATATACACGAGCGAGGTATCCGACTATCACCGGAGTAAAGCGTCGCTGTTGCAACGTCTCGCTGGCGATCCGCCGAAAGCTGTTCTCGAACTTGGGGCGGGCGGGGGGCAAACGGCGTATGCCACAGCGAAGCTCGGATACCAGGTGACCGCTGTCGAACTTCTCCCCTCAACCGCTGCGCATGCCCAACGCTTGTCCACGTGCCTTCCGACCGGAGCGCTGGAGGTTATTCGGGGAGATTTTTATGCGGTCCGACTAAATCACCCGTACGATGTCGTGTGTTATTGGGATGGATTCGGCATTGGCGAAGACGAGGACCAAGCGCGTTTGCTGCGACGCACGGCTGAGTGGTTGGAGCCGACGGGCGTGGTGTTGTTGGACATTTATTCTCCCTGGTACTGGGCAAAGGCGGCGGGGCGCGAGATGGTCTTCGACACCGTCATGAGGCGGTATGGCTTTGACCCGGAGGGCAATCGAATGATTGACGCATGGTGGCCCGTCGATCGTGAGCAAGACCAGGTCAGCCAATCCCTCCGCTGTTATGCTCCCGGAGAGCTCGAGATTCTCCTACGTGGCACCGGCCTGCGCCTGGCAGCGGACGACATCGTCCCTGGGGGCGCGGTGGACTATGACCGCGGTACGTATCAGGAACAGACAACGTTAGACCAGTGCATGTCCTACACGGTGAAGCTTTTGCTGGAGTAATCCAGTACCGGCCGGCGCAGGTCCGGTCTACTTGGCTGACGCCACTGCCAAGAGGTTACCGAGATCCTGTTTCAGCACTGCCATGGACACTGTGCCAGGTGCGCCCTCTTGCGGTTGGGTGTAAAATTCCCGCTCGAACAACGCGACCAGACGGCGGTCCATCGCGGATGCTTTATGGGTTACCAGCACATGATTGGCGGCCTGCTCCATGACGGGAGCGACGCCATTGATTTGTGGCACACCGAGACTGTAGAAGGGGGTCATGGATGCTTCCAGATACCCCATTCCTTGGCTCGTCCAAACGGGCCCGAATGGTGTTCGCGGCTGGCTGTAGGCCAAGTGAAACAACATTGCCGCCTGTTCCACATCGCTTCGTGCCGTCGCCTGCAGGGCCACTTGCGGCCCATGTCGACCTACAAAAAACCCAGTCACTCCTGCGGCCAGTACAAGCGCGACTATCCATCCGTATTTCACGTGTAACCGATACCTCCCTTATAAATATCCATTGATTCATAACCTACCGGAATTTTCCTCGCGTGGCCAGTACGCCCGGCCTGACACACCGTGACGCGCTCCGATAAGAGAGACGCTGTGCGAGGATCCATGCATGGGCAAAAGCCGGCATGGTTCCGCCGCGCCGAACACTTTCGACCTGCTCGAATCCTCCATCCAAAAAATTATTGACAGAGTCAAGAGAATGAGTGAACTATGTTGATAGTGCACTAATGCAGAGGTGGGATGGCAATGTCAGTGTGGCTGACCATGCTCAAGAAAGATATCTGGATGTTGAAGAATCAGTGGTTAGGTTTTATGGCGCTTGCTGTGGTTGTGACCATTGCAGTTCTTGCAGCGCATTTGCTCGGCATCATGGATGCGGCTCGGAGTGCCGTGATTGTGGGCATTGTGCTGACGGGCTCGCTGTTTATTGTGTTTCCGGCACAACTCTATCGGGGGATTAATCAGGAAGTCAAAGGATCCGCGGCCCTCTGGTTGCAAACGCCTCAGTCTGGCTGGGCGATGTTTGGATCCAAATTCATATGCAGCCTGATCGGTTCCCTCATGTACTTTGTGGTGGCTTACGTTCTGGTCTTGTTGCTGTTTCACGCAGGGAACCTGACTCACGCCTTGCTGCCGCTGCAGTATGAGATTCCGGCTCACGTGAAGGGCAACGGAATTGCGAGTGCGGCAATCCACGCGGCTCCCGCATATGTCTCGGTTTTAGCGGCGCAGGTTGCGCGAGTCGAATTTTTTATCATGACGGGTTTGTTCTTTGGCGGCATCTATTTTGCACTCTGGATCGTGCTGGTTTATCTGTCGGTCCGGGCGGTTAGAAATCAGTTCAAGAAGTTTGGTTGGCTAGTAGGATTCGGGGTTGTGCTGGTCGGCACGTGGGTGCTGGGTGTGTTGCAGAGCACTTCTCTTTACGCACGGATATTCGGGTGGGGAAAGGTCCCCGTGCTGGACCTATTTCCGTCGGAAGTGCGCACACTCCTAGCAGGGCATCTGGTCGGAACCATTGACCTGGGCAACTTGGCCTTTTACGCCCTCGCCGGCGCCCTGCTGTTCTACCTCACAGGGCTTATTATCGACCGATATTTGGAGGTGTAAGTGATGGCCGAGGACTTTACCTCCTCGCAGCCTATTTACCTGCAGTTGGTCGAGAGGCTCTGCAAACAAATTGTCCGTGGCGATCTCTCGCCGGGAGAAAAGATGCCGTCCCTCCGTGACATGGCAATACAGGTGGGCGTCAACCCCAATACGGTGCAGCGGGTATACACAGAGTTGGAGCGAATCGCCGTAGCCGAGACCCGGCGAGGGCAGGGAACTTTTGTAACCAGTGATGAGAGTCGTCTGCTTCGACTCCGTGAGGAGTTGATGGTGAGTTACGTGACAGCATTCCTCAACGATATGCGCGAAATGGGATTTACGCTGCAAGAAGTGATGCGGAGCTTGAAGGAGCACCAAGCGCAAGGGTTGCCTAACGATGAACGATGAATGGGAGGTTTCCATGGAAACCACAATTGTGTCCTTTCAAAACGTGTCGAAGCGATATCATTTGAAGGATGCGGTGCAGGGGCTGTCGTTCGATTTGCCAGCCGGAAAGATCATTGGATTTATTGGTCCCAACGGAAGCGGGAAAACTACGACACTCAAACTGATGACCGGGCTCCTGCGGCCGACCAGCGGCCGAGTCTTGTTTCAGCACAGCCGTGTTCGACGGATCATGGCGGAGCACATGGCGTTTCTCTCCGACACGGGCGCCGTGTACGGCTTCTATACGGTGCGGCAGATGGTGAACTACTACGCCGGTGTCTACCGAGAGTTTAACCTCGACAAGGCGGGCGCTATGCTCGAATTTATGCAACTTGATGGCGGTCAGCACGTTCGGACGCTCTCCAAGGGCCAGGAGGGGCGCCTGAAAATCGTGCTGGCGGTGTCCCGCCAGGCGCCGTTGATTGTTATGGACGAACCGCTGTCCGGGCTAGATCCGCTGGTGCGCCAGTCCATTCTCACAGGCCTTATCTCATACATCGACTTAGACGCTCAAACCGTGGTCTTGTCTACGCACGAGGTGGACGAAGTCGAGCCCATATTGGATATGGCGGTTTTGCTGGATCACGGCGAAGTGAGGGCCATGGACTCCACCGATCGTATCCGTGAAACGATGGGCGGCAGTCTCCTGGAGTGGATGAAACAGGCACTGGTGTGATGCGCGACCGCACGAGGGAGGGGAACAGGCATGATAGACTGTTCGTGACCTAAAAGCGTTCGCGCTTCAATCGAGTGGGTATGACTGCACCATTGTTGATGTGGGCATGCTGCAGTTTTTCGCATACGGAATGGAGACGATGCTCATTGAAAGCCACCCTTGAGTCTTTCATTCGCCGAGATCACACAACGATATCGTGGTCCGGGGGAACAACAACAGAACTGGCCATCTACCCTGCCACGGCCAAGTACAAACAGGGGAACTACCTGTGGCGACTGAGCACCGCGACTATGGAAGCGGACACGTCGGTGTTCAGCGCCCTGCCCGGCGTTGCCAGGACATTAATGCTTCTCGATGGCCAAATTTCCTTGCGGCACAAGGGTCACCACGAGTCGCGACTGCAGCCGTTCGACCAGGACTGCTTTGACGGGGGATGGACAACACATTGCCAAGGGCGGGGCCGAGATTTCAACTTGATGTGCGCTGATGGTGTCGAAGGGGAACTCGCCGCGCTCCCCATCGCGAGACACGATGCCCGACCGGAATCTTTTGGCGCGTCGGGCGCGAGTTCGCCCACATGGGTTGCGCTGTATTGTGTGGACGGCGACCTAACGCTGGGCTGTGAGGGCGAGTATGCACCACTGCGGCGAGGAGACATCCTGGTGGCAGACATTGCGCTGCTGCCCTCAGCGCGTCAGTTCATGATCGAGAATCCGAGCGACCAAACTGGTGTGATTATCCGCTGTACCATCCGCACGCAGCCTCCTCGCAGGTAGAACCTCGACTGCAGCCGAAGAACCCCAGGCTTCCGGCCGTGACGGCCATCTTGTGGAAGCGCGGGTGAACACATCGCAGAAACGAGCATGCAGGTATGATGCGGATTATCGTGAGCTGATTCCATGCAAGGCCGATGGGTATCGGGTGAACCATATTGTGGATCAGCGGAACCATAAATTCGCTCGTCTTCGGCAAACGCTCGACTGGCAATCTCTGCGAGAATCTCGGCATCGTCACGGTGCGTCTGGCGAAACGCTATCC
This sequence comes from Bacillota bacterium, assembly GCA_021799435.1. GTDB lineage: Bacteria > Bacillota > Sulfobacillia > Sulfobacillales > Sulfobacillaceae > Sulfobacillus_B. The sequence goes on from JAJZAN010000015.1 coordinate 5,604, forward strand.
TCATGGTGATCTGCTCCCTTTGTTTGTCCGGCCTTGGACAACGAGACATTTCCTATGAGCACAGCCATCTCCTGCAGCGCTGTGGTGCAGTCGGATGACTCCCCAGCCGGCGTTTTACGACCCGCACAGTCTCTGGGGAACCGCTGCAGCCATTGATGTCGCCGGCTGACTTTGTTACCGGCGTTGTCACTGAGTTTTTTGCGCATCACGGTCATTTTGGTGCGATCTCGTCCGCGATGAGGTGAAGATTAGCGCGGCCCGCGATGTCCGATATGTCCAGGGGTCAAAAGGACGTTGGATGGACCATGCGGTCACGAACCGCCGGTTCCGGCATTCCTTCTTGAGGGTGCTGCCGCAGGAATCCCCGCCTCAACCCCGAATCTATGAGGGGACGATGTGGATTGCCAGATCTTTGGGCCAGGGGGTGGTGCCTTGCGATGCGATCTGCGAGGGCATGCGGTCGGATTGATCGCGTGCTCGGATGGGCGTCCGGAGAGTGACCCGGTTGTCCAAGGCGTGGTCGAGGTTTTAAGCGACTGGGGGATTCAAGGAATCCCCGGTCAAACGCTGTATCGCCAAGGCGAGACCCCGTTTAGCGGAGCGCCGCAGCTGCGTGCTCATCAACTTATGGATTTTTTTCTAGACGATTCTATCCGGGCGATTTTCGATATATCCGGCGGGGATTCGGCCAATCAAATTCTTTCGCACTTGGACTATGACATCATCCGCCAACATCCCAAACCGTTTGTGGGCATGAGCGACGTGTCGGTTGTTCTCAACGCCATTTACGCACGAGCCGGGGTGCCAACGTTTCACTATCAAATTGCGAACCTGGTCGGCGCCCACTCCCAAATGCAGCGGGAGCTCTTCCAACACATTTTTCTAGACTACGGCGATTTGCGGAAACCCGTGACCTTTCGGTATGAATGGCTTCGTGGTCGGGGGATGACGGGCCCGGTAGTGGGCGGGAACATCCGCTGTTTTCTGAAATTGGCGGGCACCCCATACCTTCCGGATCCCCGCAATAAGATTCTCTTCTTGGAGAGCCTCGGCGGTGGGCCGGCTCGGATCGCTTCATTTCTGTCCCAACTGCGCCAAATGGGGTACTTTGACCATTTGCAGGGCTTGTTGTTGGGATCCTTTACCCAGATGGCCGCGGAACGACGGGCACCGACGATGGACGATCTAGTGCTGGATGCTGCTGGTGGCTGTCATTTTCCGATTGCGGCAACCGATCAAGTGGGACATGGCGGCGACGCCCATTGTCTCCCCATAGGCGCATCTCTATCTTTTGAATAAGTCGGGCTGTGCCCGTGAATCAGCGAAAGGAGGGTCTACGTGCAGACGTTCGTGCGCCATGGCGATATTCTAGGCGATTTGTTTCTTCCCGAGCCCGGACAGGACAATGGGGTGGGCATTGTGTGGTGCCCTGGCCTGCCCAGCACGCCAACCGCCGACGACATGGCCGAGCCGCTCTGTCGTGAAGGATTTACGGTGCTGCAAGCGCGTTATCCGGGCAGTTGGCAAAGTTACGGGCAGTTCGGTCCGTCCAGTTCGATTGATGGCGCTTTGCTAGGGCTCGAACTCTTGGCCCGCGGCCGTGCTCTCGACTTGAACACCAACCGAGAAATAACATGGGACGTGGACCGTTTGGCGCTGGTGGGCAACAGCTATGGCGGGGGTGTCGCGGTATGTACGCTCGCACTGTCGGATCTTGCAGATCGTGCGGTGGCCTTTTGCCCGTTGTTGGAACCCCATCGGCAAAATGCAGACGCCGCGCTGGCTGAGGATGATCTGACGACATTGTATCCTTACCTCATGCGATGCCACGAGAACGTATTTCACGGACTGGATGAGCGGGAATGGGGGGCATTCTTGGCCGGAGAGAGCCGGTTCTTTCCGCCAACCTACGTGCCGAAACTGGCCACGCGGCCATTATTGCTGATTCATGGCGGGGATGACCAAGTTATTCGACCTTATCACACCCAGGCGTTTTACGAGCGTCTGGTCGAAAACGGATCCGAACAAACGCAGATGCTCTTAATTGACGGTGTCGGCCATGGCAAAGCGCTCCGGGTAAAAACGCGCGAGCAGTGGACGCAGTGGCTGACGAGTTAAAGTGCGCACCTGATTCCGGGACGGACTTTGCAAATGCGGGGCGGTGTCTGCAGCAAGGCTGGGAGTTAAAGGGAAACCCAATTGAGGAGTCCATTGGCAAAAGGAGAGACTGCGATGATAGATCCACGCCCTGAAGTAAAAGAGATGACACTCTATGTGCCTGGGATGTCGTTGAGCGAGGCAAGATCGGACAGCGGCCGCCACAGCATGGTGAAACTCGCCTCCAATGAAAGCCTCTGGGGACCGTCGCCACGGGCCATCGAAGCCGCCCGACGGGCGCTTGAGGCCAGCAATTACTATCCCATGGTGCAGGAAGCCGAGCTCCTGGAAGCGCTGGCTCACAAGCACGGGTTGGCTCGGGAGCAAGTCATGGCTGGGAACGGTGCCGACGAGATCCTTCGGTTGGCGGCGGAGACGTACGTGCGCGCTGGCGATGAGGTGGTGTATCCCTCCCCGAGCTTTTCGGCCTACCGTCACTCCGCACTTGTGGCTGGCGCCGTTCCGGTGGCGGCAGGCTTGGCGCCTAACGGCGCCAACGATGTGGATGCCGTCTTGCAGGCCATTACCCCTAAGACGCGATTGGTGTACTTGTGCAGTCCCAACAATCCGACAGGGACATCGTTCAGCCGTGAAGACTTTGAACGGTATTGGGCGGGCGTGCCCGACCACGTGCTGACGGTGGTCGATTCTGCCTACCACGAGTTCAATGACGGAGGTGTGCCTGACTTTGCTCAGGCCATAGCGGACGGGCGGTCCATGGTGTGGGTGCGCACATTTTCGAAACTATACGGGTTAGCGGCGCTCCGGATAGGTTGGGCTGCGGCCCCGCCCGAGATTATCCGGAACTTGCTCACCGTGCGGGAGCCATTTTCCGTCAACAGTCTTGGGTGGGCGGCCGCCAGGGCGTCACTCGACGATCAGGCGTACTTTTCCCGTGTGTTGAGCGAGACGCTGGCCGCTCGTCGATTTCTCTGCCAGCAGCTAAACCAGATGGGGATCACACACTTTGAATCCCAAGCCAATTTCGTCACCCTCGCTGTTCCCAAGTCGGATGAGGAGATGGCTCGGGAATTGCGGTGCCGAGGTTTTGTCGTCCGTCCCACGTCCAGTTTTGGCCTGCCGGGTTACATCCGCGTGACGGTGGCGCCGATCCCGATTCTTGAGGGCTTCTTGTCCGCGCTTCAATTAGCCCTCGCTTCCATGACGTAACCAGCAACGTGCGGTTGCCCTCCGGTTCAAGGGGGGTTGACGTTTTTACCTCAGAAACTTTAGTATAATAACGCGCTAAAGTATTGAACAACGATGGGGGATTGGATGGATACGTGGCTTCGGGAAAATCGCCAACAATACCAAATGTTTGTGGGATTGGTGCAGTTGCTGTTAAATCGGGAGTTTAGCCCGTTGACGACCGAACCTGTGTCCGCGCAGGCTTTTCGCACCGATCACACCGAGGCCGTGATTCGGCTCTTGAACAGTTTTTCCCAAGACAGTATTTCGTCGCCGTTGAGGGTCTTCTCAACGGGCCCGCTGTTTCGCCCGGCGAGCATCTGGACGGATGCGATCGACGTGGAGTGGATTGGGCCGGTCGGAGCTAGGGAAGAGCGTGAGGTGCTCAACCTCATCGCCGAAATGGTTGAGTGGCTGGGGACGTATGGCATGGCGAGCGAGGATCTCACCATGGTGTATGGGCATCCGGGGTGGTTGCGGCAGTTGGGGGCGACGGTGGGACTGGAACTGTCCCAAATCCAAGACTTGGAGGATGTGCTGCATCGGGGCCGGCTGAGCGCTTTAGAGGCAATTTTGGGATCGGCCCCGCGTGCGGTCCATCACCTGTTTCGGCCGCAAGGTCCAGAAGCGTTCTTCAACTACTTGAACCAGTATCTGAGTGTTTCCCCAGTCGTGATTCCCTCTCCGCCATGGCAGACGCGCTGGGACTTGTCACTAGTGGGCAAGCGCAGCTACTATTCCGGACTGGTCTTCAATCTGTATCATCGCCGAACGGGCCAGCCACTGGTCACGGGAGGCCAGTTTGCTCTGCCGGACGGTGGTCGGTATGCCGCCGGAATCGGTTTTACCCTCGACATGGACGCGTGTCGAAGGGCCTCCACCGAGGTGATGTTCGTTGTATAGCCTGACAATTGCCTTGGCCAAAGGGCGCATCTTGGCTGACGTCGAGGCCCTGTGGCGCCAAAGCGGCTGGCCTTGGCCGAATGGGGAGCGGCAGCTGTGGTTTCCTCCGTCCGAGGAGCGGCCAGGAGTTGTCGTGGCGCGAGGCCCCGACATTCCCAAACTTGTTGAACGCGGCATTGCGTCTTTTGGCATTGTGGGGCGAGACGTGTTGGAAGAGCAGGCAGACGCCGATATCTTGGAGGTGTTGGATTTGGATATCGCCCCTTGCCGTATGGTGTTGGCCTCGCTTGACGCTCAATGGCCGGAGGGCCCGGCCCGTGTGGCCAGCAAGTACCCGGAAGTGACGCGGCGCTATTTCCGTCGCAACGCGCATCCGGTCGAGGTGGTAGGCCTGTCCGGGAGCCTCGAGTTGGCCCCCCATATTGGCCTTGCGCCCTATATTGTCGACATTGTGCAGACAGGACGTACGCTTCGCCAGCATGGTCTTCAGGAAGTCGCTACGGTATTTCATTCCACTGCGCGGCTTATTGCCAATCCCGCCGCATGGCGCCGAGGTGGTGAGTCAGAACACCTGTATGACAAGCTGCGGGCCGTGGTGGAAGAGCGGGCTGATGTCTCACACAGGGGAGGATTCCGGTGACGGTTCTGGAGATTTTGGATGCAGTGAAAGACCGGGGCCTCGAGGGAGCCTTGGAGTTGACGCAGAGGTATGACGGAGTGCGGCTGAATCCGGACGACGTGGTGTGGAATCCCATGGGGGAAGCGGCGGCGGTGGTTGACGCCGACATTGCCGATGCCATCGAGTACGCGGTGTCACGCATCGAACAGTTTCACCGAGCGACACTTCCTGTCAACGTCACGATTGACAGTGATCCCGGGATCCAGGTGTCAGAACGGTATGTGCCGCTGTCTCGAGTGGGGATTTACATTCCCAACGGGCAGTTCCCGCTCATATCCACGGTTTTGATGACAGCGGTGCCGGCCCGTGTGGCCGGGGTTAAGAATATCGTGGCGGCCATTTCCCCCCGGCGGTCTGTACGGTCGAACCCGATGTGGACTTACGTATTCCAACGGCTCGGCATTTCCGAAGTGCTTCTGTTAGGCGGCGCGCAGGCCATCGGGGCCATGGCATACGGCATTGAAGGCATGGAAGCGGTGGACCTGATCGCCGGTCCAGGCAATCGGTATGTGACAGAAGCCAAGCAGGAAGTGTTTCGCCGCGGCCTTGTGGGGATTGATTTGCCGGCGGGGCCGTCAGAGGTGATGGTCATCGCCAATGACAGCGCGCTGGAGGAGTTCGTGATGGCCGATCTGCTGGCACAGGCCGAACACGATGTGGATGCGCAAGCCGAATTTGTGACTGAAAATGCTGGATTGGCCGAGCGGATTGAACAGCGCGTACAGGCACTGCCGCCTGGAATGGGAAAGATTGTCGTAACACGGGTTGCGTCGAAGACGGAGATGGTGAACCTGGCCAATCAGAAAGCGCCCGAGCATTTAGGACTGATGGGGGCAGACGTGGAACAACTCGTTGATGCCATGTGGTCCGCCGGCGCCATTTTTGTGGGGCCTATGGCAGGCCAGGCGCTGGGGGATTACATTGCCGGCCCGAGCCACGTGCTGCCAACGGGTGGCAGCGGACGGTTCCAGTCAGGCTTGTCAACGCGAACCTTTTTGAAGCGAGTCAGCATTATCCAGGCGGCAGCCGAGACGTCACCGGCACCGTACCAAAAAGCGGCGCGGCTGGCTTCGCTGGAAGGACTGGCCTACCATGAGCAGTCCATGACGCTGCGGGCTCAGACGCTCATGGAGAGGGGGCAGGTGTGATGGCACGGCGGGCATGCATTCAGCGGCAAACACGGGAGACCGCCATTGATTTGGAGCTCGATCTGGATCGGTCGGGAGATCCCCACATCGATACGAATCTGCCCATTTTGTCTCACTTCGTGTCGGCTTTCGCCTTGCACAGCGGATTCTTCCTGCGACTGTCCGCTCAAGGCGATGTTGAGGTCGACGCCCATCATCTCGTTGAGGACGTGGGAATCGTCTTGGGCGAAGGAGTTCGCGAAGCCCTCGGCGACCGCCGCGGCATTGCCCGCTTCGGTCAGCGCCTCCTGCCTATGGATGATGCCTTGGTGCTCTGCGCCATCGATCTGTCCGGGCGCGGTCAGTGTTTTTGGAGTGGGGCCTTTCCGGACCGTGCCATTGGTGCGGTGGGATCGGAGGTCTGGCCGGAATTCTTCAACGGGTTTGCGCGTTCAGCTGGGGCGACGCTCCATATGCGTTGGATGGAGGGAGCGAATGCGCACCATGTCTATGAGGCTTGCTTTAAGGGGTTCGGTAGAGCATTGGCGGAAGCTGTCCACACAGCAGGATGCACCCTCCCCTCAACCAAGGGCGTGCTATGATGCGCATCGCTGTCGTTCCATTAGGAGTGGGAAACCTGGGAAGTCTGACCGCTAGCCTCAAGCGGTTGGGACATCAGGTGACGCTGTGGGAAAACAGTGCAACGGGACGAGCTGATTGGCTGGTCCTTCCTGGGGTCGGTTCCTTGGCCGGAGTGGCAGATTCACTGCAAAAGCGAGACCTCCTCGAACCGCTGTGCGATTGGCGGCGTGCGGGTGCGCCAATGCTGGGCATTTGTCTTGGCATGCAGTTGTGGTTTGGATTGGGCGAGGAGGGAGGGACGGGACTTGCATGGCTTTCGGGGACGATTCCCCGATTGGACGCCAACATTCTGCCGCACATGGGGTGGAATGACATCGCGGTGGATGCACGAGGGCCTGCGTGGCTCCGACCCTATGATGGTCAGTGTTTTTACTTCGTTCACAGTTACGGGGTGAATCCGGAAGATCCCCGGGTAATCGGGGCCCGCACCCAATACGGTCGCGAAGAGTTTCCCAGCGTCATTGCGGCCGACGCTCTGATTGGAATGCAATTTCACCCCGAGCTGTCGGGGGATATGGGTGAGAGTCTTTTGAGCGACGTGTTGTCGCTTACGTGAACGGAGGGCATGCGATGGAGATTTGGCCGGCTCTGGACGTTGTCGAAGGACGCGTCGTGCGCCTCTCCCAGGGCCGATTCGATCGAGAAACGGCTTATGCGGACAACCCATTTGAATACCTGCTGCATCGCTTCGACGGGGTGCCGCCGCGCCTTCATCTGGTTGATCTTTCCGGGGCAGTGTCGGGCCGGTTCGGCCTCTTTACACTGGTAGAGCGCTTGGCTCAGCGCGGAGTGCGCATCCAAACCGGTGGAGGACTTCGCACCCTGGAAGCGATCCGGCGAGTCGTCGAGGCAGGCGCAGAGCGCGTCGTCGTGGGAAGCCAGTTGGTCCAGAATTCTGCGTTTCGCCGCCGCGTGCGAGAGGAGTTTCCTGGAGCCTGTGTCGCGGGGCTTGATGTCAAAGAAGGACGTCTCCGGATTGCCGGTTGGAACAAAGGCGGCCCGCCTGCCGAGCTCTTTTGGATGCAGCTTCGACAGGAGGGATGGGAGCGCGCACAAGTCACGGACATTAGCCGTGACGGCACGTTGTCCGGGATTCAGGCGTCCTTTTGGGAGAGCTGGTCCAGGCAGGATGGGAGCATTGGTGCGGGAGGCGGTATTGCAACAATCGCCGATCTCAAAAAACTGGAGGCTTTGGGCATTGACTTCGCCGTGGTCGGCAAGGCATGGATTGAGGGGCATATCCCCATTGAGGAGTTGGTGTCATGCTGAGGGCGCGGATTATTCCCTGTCTCGACGTGCGCAACGGCCGCACCGTCAAGGGAATAGGGTTTCAGGATATGGTGGACAGTGGGGATCCCGTGGAACAGGCTGTGCGGTACGCTGAAGCGGGTGCAGACGAGCTGGTCTGGCTGGATATCGCGGCCACGGTCGAAAACCAACCGGTGTCGCTCCATCAAATTAGTCAGGTGCGCAGCCGCCTGAAAATTCCCCTGACGGTCGGGGGCGGCGTTCGCGCGGCTGCCGATGCCGACCGCCTCCTGTACCAGGGGGCCGACAAGGTGTCCATCAATACGGCAGCTCTTGTGCAGCCCACACTGATAGAAGATGTGGCCAAACGGTGGGGCTCTCAATGTATGGTAGTGGCGGTGGATGCCAAACGAACAAGGCATGGGTATGGCGTGTTTTCTCATGGCGGCCGACGTCCGACCGGGCGGGAACTGGGCGAGTGGATCACGGAAGCGGAAGAGCGCGGGGCGGGCGAGTTTCTGTTGACCAGTATTGACCACGATGGCAGCCAGAGAGGCTACGACCTCGAGATGGTGGAATATGTGCGCTCTCGTACCAAGCGGCCCATCATCGTTTCGGGAGGGGCCGGAACAGTCGATCACCTGGCGGACATGTTAAGTCGGGGACACACGGCGCTTTTGTTGGCGTCCATCCTCCACCAGGGCCAGACAACCATTTCTGCACTGAAGCGCGAACTGGGCCAAAGGGGGTTTGCCGTCCGTGTCCCGTGAACTCCCTCTCACACCGGTGATTGTGCAGGACCGCCGGACGCGACAAGTCTTGATGCTGGCCTACGCTACCGACGAGGCTCTCGATCTCACCCGCTCGACCGGGTATGCCCACTTTTACAGCCGCTCCCGAAAGCAATTGTGGAAAAAAGGGGAGACATCGGGCCACGTTCTGCCCGTAGTCCAAATCATGGAGGATTGCGACCAGGATGCGTGTCTCTATATTGTCGACCAAGTGTATCCGGTGTGCCACCGAAATACGGTCAGCTGCTTTGGAGAGGGCGCGGCCTTGTCCCCGGATCCGCTGATGTGGCTTGACGATGTGGTCCGCCAGCGGACTAGCCAGCCCCGCGACCCCGAGTCATATACGCAAGAACTGGTCCGTGGCGATCCGGGGCGGCTGTTGCAGAAGGTGGGTGAAGAGGCCGTCGAGGTTGTCTTGGCGGGAATGAAGGTCTGCCAAACAGATGGGGCGCGCGCTGAACTGGCAGCAGAGATGGCCGATTTGTTGTACCACCTTGCCGTCACAGCAGTACGTCTGGATGTGTCATGGGACATGGTCATGGAAGAGTTGAACCGGCGTCACAATAAAGGCAGCGGCGACTGACAACGGGCCGATGCTTTCACTGCGGTTTACAATTTTTGCGGACTGACAATTAGCGCAAACAACTTGATCCACTCGAGGAAACATTTATCCATGGATATCGTTTTCGCAACGCGGTATACTATGTGAGTCAGGTCAATCGACCGCAAGTTTGGTAGGTACGTTGCGCCGCGAGAGTTGACCCGTTCCCATCCCGCACACGGTCGTCCCCCTCGCGTACGCCGAGACTACTGGTTCCGCAGGGAACTGGGATCATCGGGCCGCGCCCACCTTGTTTTACTCCCGCATGATGCGGGATTTTTCGTTTTGCGGACAAATAGCAAAAGCCCCCGCTCCGATAAGCGAGGGTTTTCGAAATAGGTCTTAGAGGCGAGCGGGTTCGCCCCAGCGGTTAGCGGTTTCTTGACCGCGCAGGCATAGGAAAACCAGCAGCACAATAGATCCGACCAGCGGGATGAGGCCGATCAGAAGCCACCAGGCTGAGCGGCCGGTGTCATGCAGTCGGCGTACACCCACGGCGATACCCGGCAACAGGGCTGCCAGGGAGTAGAGATAGGCTAAGTCCGTTATGGAGGGCGCGTGAATGAGGCCGCCGATAAATCCCAGCACAAATCCCAGGACGAAAGCTACGATAAAGTTTCCGAGCGCAAAATACCAGTATGCCGGCCGGTTGGCGCGTCCCTGGAAGTCTGCGTAATGGCGGAAAGCGTCTTTATAATATGAAACCACCAGTTAATCCCCTTTGTAAGCATGTATAAGTCCGAAAGGACCTGCTCGGTATTCGTTACGAATCTAGTCGATTCCTGTCGGCGGGGCATCGCGTGTCATAAGAACGGGGTCATGGAAAGAGATACTGCGGCTCTGGTCGTCAGTCGCCCGTCGATTTTGTACAATGGACGTAACCTATGAATGGGAGCTGGGACAGTGGAGGTTGTCAAAATCACCCCTCGCGGGTATTGCTATGGGGTCGTGGATGCTATGACGATGGCAAAGCGGGTCGCCAAGGATCCCAATGTGCCGCGGCCCATCTTTGTGCTGGGGCAAATCGTGCACAACCGCCATGCCGTGGAGGACTTGGAGAGTCTCGGCATTCGCACCTTGGACGGCGGCCGTCGCGTGGAACTGTTGGAGCAGGTTCCTGATGGGGCGACCGTCATCTTTACGGCTCACGGGGTATCCCCGGAGGTGAAAGCGCGCGCCCGCGAACGCGGCCTCAACGCGTTTGACGCCACCTGTCCGGATGTGACCAAGACGCACACCTTGATTCAGGAGAAAGTGGACCAAGGCTACTCCATCATCTACATCGGAACTAAGGGTCACCCGGAACCCGAGGGGGCTATGGGCGAGGCGCCGGCCGGGCGGGTTGCCCTGGTGACCACCATCGACGATGTGGCCGCACTCCCGTTTGGTTCCGATACTCCGCTGGCTGTCGTCACCCAAACGACGCTCAGTCAATGGGACACGGCGGATGTTATCCGGGCGGTCCAGACGCGCTATCCTGAGGCGGAGGTGCACAATGAAATCTGCTTAGCCACCCAGCTGCGCCAGGAGGCCGCGGTGCAGACGGCGCAAGACGTGGACATGGTGGTGGTGGTAGGCGATCGGCGCAGCAACAACTCCAACCGGCTTGTCGAAGTAGTCGAGAAAGTGGCGGGCAAACCTGCGGTTCGGGTGGAGCAAGTGGAGGACTTGGAGCCCGATTGGTTCAGGGACGTGGACAAGGTGGCTGTGACAGCCGGATCATCCACGCCCAGCCAGGTTACGCGTGCGGTTATTCATTGGCTGGAAGCGTTGAAAGCCTAAGCGACTCCTGCCAGCCGCACGTATAAATGGGTGGCTAATAGAATCCCGAGTATCGTCAGAAGCAGTCCTGCGCCCCGCTCAATCCACGGAAGATAGCGGTTCAGGCGCTGCGTCCAGCGCGTAGCGCGGGTTAAAAACAAAGCCAGGATAAAGAAGGGCAGGGCGAGTCCCAGCGCATAGGTGGCCAGTAGAACGCCCCCCAGCCACACGGTCTGGGAACGGGCTGCCAACAAGAGAATGCTGCTCCAGATAGGACCGACACAAGGTGTCCATCCGGCGGCAAATACCAGGCCCATGATAAAGGGCGACCACACTCCCAGACGGCCGCGTCGCGGCAGAGCAAAGCGCACATCGCGCTTCAACAGGCCTAGATGGATGACCCCCATCAGTTCCAGGCCAAAAATGACCATAACCACACCGCCGAGCTCGGCAATGAGCGTTTGGTACTGGCGAATGAACTGTCCGATGGCCGTCGCCACCAAACCCGACAGAATGAGCACCAAGGAAAAACCGGCGATAAAAATCAGGGCATTGCCGATCACTCGAAGGCGCAGAGCCCGACTTTGCACGGATTCCAGGGTAAGCGGAGTGCCGGCCAGAGCGGCCAGATATGACGGCACCAGTGGGACCACGCAGGGGGATAGTACCGACGCCAATCCAGCCCCAAAGGCTACGCCAAAGGATGCGCTCACCAGCATGGCCTTCCTCCCCGACATCAATGTCCTTGCTTAATCTTGAATTATACCACAGGTCGAATGGTGCAGGATTTGGTGGTTCCATGTCGAAGGTTTTGCGGTATAGTAGGCGGATGAGCAGAGAATGCACACTCATTGAAAGGGTGTTGGCATGATTCGCGTGGAAGGGGTTACGAAGCGATACCCTAATGGCCATCACGGGTTAGTCAAAGTGTCGCTGACGGTACACCGCGGTGAATTTGTGTTTTTGGTGGGACCGTCGGGTGCCGGAAAGTCGACTTTGATTCGAATGCTGTATGGCGAAGATCAGCCCTCGGAAGGCGAAGTCATGATTGACCAGTTTCGCTTGCGCCGCATGACAATGCGGCAATTGCCCCGTTTGCGCCGGCAGTTGGGCATCGTGTTTCAGGACGTTAAGCTTTTGCCCACCAGGACGGTCTTTCAAAATGTGGCCTTTGCGATGGAAGTGGTGGGGGCTTCGCATAAAGAGATTACCAAGCGCGTGCCGCAGGTTTTGGAGTTGGTGGGCTTGGCGCGCCGCCGCGACCACTATCCCAGCCAATTGTCGGGCGGAGAGCAGCAGCGGGTCGGGATTGCCCGCGCTTTGGTCAACCAGCCGACCTACGTGCTGGCTGACGAGCCCACGGGGAATTTGGACCCGGACAACGCCTCTGAGATTATGAAGCTCTTCCATGAAATTAATCGCCGCGGGGCGACCGTGCTGATGGCGACCCATGCCCGGGACCTGGTGAACCAGATGAAAAGGCGCGTCGTCGCGATAGAAGCTGGACAGGTTGTCCGCGATGAGGCACGGGGGGCCTACGGGTATGAGTCTTAACAGCGTCGGCTACTGGTTCCGCGAGGCTGGGAGGAGTCTCTGGCGGAACTCGTGGATGGCCATTGCGTCGGTGTCCACCGTGACCATTGCCCTCTTTGTGCTGGCCGTGTTTGTGGTTGTCAGCGCCAACGTCAACCATGTCACCACGCTGCTGCAAAACCAAGTGGAAATGCGGGTGTTCGTCAAGCCGCGCACCACTCGTCCTGAGGAAATGGCATTGTTAAAGCAAGTCAAGACATGGCCTGATGTCCGCAAGGTGGACTTTTTTACGAAGGCGCAGGCCGCCCAAAACCTGAGACAGGAATTTCCCCACGAGCAGGCTTTATTCCGCCTCATCGCTAAGTCCAACCCGCTCTTTGACGGATACGATGTGTTCGCGACCAACCCTAACGATATCCCGGCCTTGGCGCAGCGGTTTGACCACAGCCCCATCGTCAACAATGTGGTCTATCAGGGTACAGTGGTACGGCGCCTGACTCGGTTGGGCATCATCTTGCGCTGGACGGGGTGGGTTGTTGAAGGACTCTTGGGTGTGGCCACCCTGCTTATCATTGTGAACACCATCCGTCTAGCCGTGTTTGCCCGGCGACGAGAAATTCAAGTGATGCGCTTGGTGGGAGCGACGGACTGGTTTATTCGCTGGCCCTTCATTTTGGAGGGGCTGACGATTGGACTTTTGGGAGCCGTCGTCGCCGATGCGGCGGTGTCGCTGGGATACCATTGGGTGGTGGTCCGCGCCTCCGTATCGTTGCCTTTTTGGCCCATGGCGGGCTTCAACAGCGTCTTTACCCAAACCTCGGTGTTTACCATTGCGGGCGGTCTTGTGATGGGCGGGCTGGCCAGCATTATAGCCTTGCGGCGCTTCCTCAAGGTCTAAGAGCGCGGTTATGCGAACAATCGTGTTATAATGGGAGGACCGAGGAGGGCTCCCATGAAGGCTCGACGCATCGGCGCGGCAATTCTGTCAGCACTGATCTTAGTGGCCGGTTCGTCGGCTGTGACCTGGTACATCGCCACTCAGAAAGCCCGGGTGGCGTCCGATGGAGTGCCCGCCAGCATGCTGACCAGCACCCAATTTGATCGCTTTGTGTCCACCTACCAACTCATCCGCCGTGAATCGATTTGGAAAAACACGCCGAATCAACTGCTGTTGGGCGCCACCAACGGTATGGTGGGAACCCTCCATGACCAATTTACCAACTACTTAACCGGTGGCCAGACACGCAACCTGGAAAGCGTCCTGTCTCCCACCTATGTAGGCATCGGCATAGAAATGAGTTTGGGCCGGCCCCTGACGATTCAGGCGGTGTTTCCCAACACTCCCGCATCCAGGGCTGGGCTTAAGCCCGGAGACAAGATTTTAGACATTAACGGGCACAGCACCCACGGGATGAGCCCCGCCAATGCGGTTGCGTTGATGCATGGTCGGGTCGGCACCCAGGTGACTGTGCGCGTGTCGACCGCTCACAGCGCCAAGAGCCTGACGCTGACCCGGGCAACGATTCCCTTTCCGACGGTTTACAGCCTGATGCTGCCCAACCACATCGCCTACATGAACATTATGGAGTTTGGGGCCGATACCGGTCCCGAAGCGGTGCAGCAGTTCCATCAACTCATGGCGCACCATCCCCGGGGTATCCTGCTGGATCTCCGCGACAACCCGGGCGGAGAATTGACTCAGGCCCTGCAGGTGGCCAATCTGTTTGTGCCCAAGGGACCGGTGGTGTCGCTGAAATACAAGAATCCGGCCAAGAACACCACCTACAACTCGAACGGGCCCGGCACCCATCTTCCCGTGGTGGTGCTGGTGAACGGCAATACCGCATCGGCGGCCGAAATTTTGTCGGCAGCCATCCAAGAGAGACAGGGCGGGGAGCTGGTGGGAACCCGCACGTATGGCAAAGGCATCGTGCAAGAGGTAATTCCTCTGTCTGACGGGGCATCCTTGAAGTTGACGGTGGCACGCTACTATACGCCCAACGGGGACTATATTGAACACAAAGGGCTCACGCCCAATGTTCGGGTGACGGAGCCCCCGAGCGTCCAGCCGTCTGATATCCCATCGCAAGATCCGCAGCTGCAAGCGGCGCTGAAGGTACTGGAGGAGAAGATTTCCGCGTCCCAGCACTAGGAGGTTAACGTGGCAGAATACCAATTGAACAGTCCCTATGATCCGGCTGGTGACCAGCCCAAGGCCATTCAAGCTCTGGTACACGCCTACCACGAGGGCCAAAAGGAGCAAGTGCTGCTGGGGGTCACGGGATCGGGAAAGACCTTTACCATGGCCAATGTAATTCGAGAAGTGGGTCTGCCGGCTTTGGTGGTGGCGCCCAATAAGACTTTGGCGGCCCAGTTGGCCGGGGAGCTGAAAGCGTTCTTCCCCAACAACGCGGTCGAATACTTTGTCAGTTACTACGACTATTACCAGCCAGAAGCCTATGTGGCCCAGACCGATCTGTATATCGAGAAGGACGCCCAGATTAACGACGAGATTGATAAGCTTCGCCACTCCGCCACCTCCGCCTTGCTGGAGCGGCAAGACGTGATTGTGGTCGCCTCCGTGTCCTGCATTTACGGGTTGGGTTCGCCGACGGAGTACCGGGATTTGGTTCTCTCGTTGCGCAAGGGGCAGGAACGCAGTCGGGACAGCATTTTGCGGAAGCTGGTAGAAATCCGGTACGACCGCAACGACATGAATTTTGTGCGCGGCAAGTTTCGCGTGCGTGGCGATGTCATTGAAGTTTTCCCGGCCAACCGCAGCGAGCAAGCGATCCGGGTTGAGTTGTTTGGCGACGAAATTGAGCGGATTCGGGAATTTGACGTGTTGACCGGTGAGATTTTAGGGGACCGCGAGCACGTGGCCATCTATCCCGCCTCTCACTATGTGATGGGGCAGCAGCGACGTGATCCAGCCATCGACAGTATCGAGCAGGAGCTCCTGGAACGGCTCAAGGTGTTGAAGGACTTGGGGCGGGATCTAGAAGCTCAGCGGCTCGAGCAACGGACTCGCTACGATTTGGAGATGTTGCAGGAGGTGGGGTTCTGTTCGGGGATCGAGAATTATTCCCGACACTTTACCGGCCGGGCGCCGGGTGAACCGCCCTATACGCTCTTAGACTACTTCCCGGAACAGTTTTTGACCATCATTGACGAGTCGCATGTGAGCGTACCGCAGGTTCGCGGCATGTACGCCGGTGACAAGTCACGCAAGGAAAGTTTAGTGGACTACGGGTTCCGGCTGCCGTCTGCCTTTGACAACCGGCCCCTTACGTTTGATGAGTTTAAGGGACATCTGGACAAGGTGATGTATGTCTCGGCGACCCCCGGGGCCTACGAGCTTCAACACGCCGAGAACGTCGTGGAGCAGATTGTCCGACCCACCGGTCTCCTGGACCCGGAGGTGGTGGTCCGGCCTACCAAGGGGCAGATTGATGACTTGTTGGGCGAAATCCGGGACCGCATCGACCAGAATCTGCGGGTGTTGGTCACCACGCTCACTAAGCGAATGGCGGAGGATTTGACCGATTACTTCCGGGAGGCCGGAATTCGGGTGCGCTACCTGCACTCCGACATTGACACCATGGAGCGCATGGCCATTATCCGTGACCTGAGACTGGGAGAGTTTGATGTGTTGGTGGGCATCAACCTGCTCCGCGAGGGCTTGGACCTCCCGGAGGTCG
The DNA here is from genome assembly GCA_021799435.1 of Bacillota bacterium. Lineage (GTDB taxonomy): Bacteria > Bacillota > Sulfobacillia > Sulfobacillales > Sulfobacillaceae > Sulfobacillus_B. Next base: position 21,935 of record JAJZAN010000015.1, read on the forward strand.
GGCTGGTCGCTATTTTGGACGCTGATAAAGAAGGTTATCTGCGCAGCGAGACCTCGCTGGTCCAGACCATTGGCCGCGCGGCCCGAAATGTCCACGGCACGGTCATTATGTATGCTGATGCGATGACGGACTCCATGCATCGGGCTATCACCGAGACCAATCGGCGGCGCGACATTCAGCGGCAGTATAACGAGGACCATCACATCACGCCCCAGAGCGTGACCAAAGACGTGCGCGAGGTGATTAGCGCCATCCGGCCCAGTGACGATGCGGTGGCTCAGAAGCCCGTCAAGGAGATGTCACCGCGGGAGCGCGTCAAGTTGGCTAATCAGATCCGTAAGGAGATGAAGGAAGCCAGCCGCAACTGGGAGTTCGAGCGAGCGGCCGCGCTGCGCGACATGTTGATGGAACTGGAGGCCGAACGGCCCATTCGGAGTGTAGGAGGAGAGAAGCGTCGTGGGTAGTGATGTGATCCGGGTGGTGGGCGCCCGCCAGCACAATCTCAAAAACATTACCGTGGACATCCCTCGGGACCAGTTGGTGGTCATTACCGGCGTTTCCGGGTCCGGGAAGTCCTCTCTGGCATTTGACACGATCTATGCCGAGGGCCAACGGCGCTACGTGGAGTCGCTTTCCAGCTATGCCCGGCAGTTTTTGGGTCAGATGGACAAACCCGACGTGGATACCATCGAAGGGCTGTCCCCGGCCATTTCTATCGACCAGAAGACCACCAGCCACAATCCGCGCAGCACCGTCGGCACCGTGACGGAGATCTACGACTATTTGCGGGTGCTCTATGCCCGGGCGGGTCAGCCGCACTGCCCGCAGTGCGGTGCGATGATTCAGCCGCAAACGGTTCAGCAAATTGTTGACCGGGTTCTGGAACAGCCGGAAGGCACCAGACTGGAAGTCCGAGCGCCCATCGTTCGAGGCCGCAAGGGCACGCATGAGAAAGTGCTGGAGGACATACGGCGTCTGGGTTATACCCGGGCGCGCATCGATGGCGAGTTGTTCGAGCTGGAAGAGGTGCCCACACTCAACAAGAACCAGAAGCACACCATCGCCGCCGTTGTGGACCGCATTATTCTGCGGGATGGCGTACAGGCGCGGCTGGCTGAGGCGATTGAGCACGCCTTTGAAATTGCCGAAGGGCTGGTGGAGATTGGCCCGCCGGATGGCGAGGCGCAACTTTACGCCCGTGACTTGGCCTGCGCCGCGTGCGGCATCTCTCTCGAAGAGCTGAGTCCCCGCATGTTTTCATTCAATGCGCCGTTTGGCGCCTGTCCGGACTGCACGGGACTAGGATTTAAGCAGGAGATTGATCCCGAGCTGATTGTCCGTCCGGATCGCACCTTGGCGGAAGGGGCGCTCTTTCCCTTGCACCGCGGTACCAGCCGCTTCTACCCGGACTTGATTGTGGCGCTGGGGACAGTTGCTGGCATCCCCACCGGCGTGCCCTACAAAGATCTCACGCCTGCCCAACAGCGCATCTTGTTGGAGGGATACAAAGCCCCCATTCCGTTCGAATACGAGAGTATCTTTGGGCAGTCGCGGAGGGAGACGGTGGTGTGGCATGGGCTTATCTCCATTTTGGACCGCCGCTATCGGGAGTCCATGTCAGAGGGACAGAAAGAGGAGATTGAAGGCTACATGACCGCCCGCCCCTGTCAAACCTGTCATGGTCAGCGGCTGAAGCCGGAGGTGCTGGCGGTGACGGTGGGCGATTTGTCGATTGCAGCCTTGACTGACCTCTCGATCCAAAACGCGCGCCAATTTCTGTCCGAATTGGTGCTGGAAGGGCGCCAAGAGCGCATCGCCAAACCGATTTTGAAGGAAGTGCTGGAGCGGTTGGGATTTTTGGCCGATGTGGGCCTCGGTTATCTGACGCTCTCCCGAGCGGCGGGCACACTGTCGGGCGGTGAAGCCCAGCGCATCCGCTTGGCCACGCAGATTGGGTCCTCGTTGATGGGGGTGCTCTACATCCTCGACGAGCCCTCGATTGGCTTGCACCAGCGGGATAACGACCGGTTAATTCGTACGTTAAAGCGGCTTCGCGACTTAGGCAATACCGTGCTGGTGGTGGAGCACGATGAAGACACCATGCTGGCGGCGGACTATCTTATTGACATTGGGCCGGGACCGGGTGTGTACGGGGGACGCGTGGTGTCGGTGGGCACCCCCCAAGAAGTCATGGCCGACCCGGCGAGCCTCACCGGTCAGTATTTGTCGGGCGTGAAGGAGATTCCCCTGCCCTCGCGGCGCCGGAGTCCGGGCGATCGCTGGCTGACGGTGGAGGGCGCGGCGGAGCACAATCTGAAGAATGTCAGGGTACGAATACCGCTGGGATTAATGGTGGCGGTGACCGGTGTCTCGGGGTCGGGAAAGTCAACCCTGGTCAACGACATTATCCGCCGTCGGCTGGAGATTGATCTGAATGGCGCCCGAAGCCGTCGGGTGGGACAACATCGGGCCATGCGGGGAATCGATCATCTGGATAAGGTGATTGCCATCGACCAGAGCCCGATTGGACGCACGCCGCGTTCCAATCCCGCGACCTATACCGGCGCATTTGATTTGATTCGGGAGCTTTACGCCAACAGCACTGAAGCACAGATTCGCGGCTACCGGCCCGGTCGGTTCTCCTTCAATGTCCGCGGGGGCCGCTGTGAAGCCTGCCGCGGCGACGGCATCCTGCGTATCGAGATGCACTTTTTGCCGGATGTGTACGTGCCCTGTGAAGTGTGCAAGGGGACCCGCTACAACCGCGAGACGCTCGAGGTCACCTATCGCGGCAAGAGCATTGCCGAGGTGCTGGACATGACCGTCGACGAGGCGGTGGACTTCTTCCAACACCATTCACGGCTAAAGCGCAAGCTGCAAACACTGCACGATGTGGGACTGGGGTACATCCGGCTTGGCCAGCCGGCCACAACTCTGTCTGGTGGTGAGGCGCAGAGGGTGAAGCTCGCCACGGAGCTGTCCCGGCGATCGGATGGCCGGACCCTCTACATTCTGGACGAGCCGACCACCGGCTTGCACGCCGAGGACATCCGCCACTTGCTGGATGTGCTGGAGCGGCTGGTGAGCCAAGGGGATACCGTGCTGGTCATCGAGCATAACCTGGATGTGATTAAGCGGGCCGACTGGATTGTCGATTTGGGGCCGGAGGGCGGCGATGCCGGAGGCACCGTGATTGCCGAAGGCCCGCCTGAACAGGTCATGTCGGTCGCGGGATCGTACACCGGCGATTACTTGCGGCGGCATATTGAGCGCCAGCAGGCTTTGTCTGAAGCGCGCTGAACGGTCAGGAGAGGGGACGGATGGCAGCTGAGCGTTCCCCGGAGCTGGACGAGAAGCTGAAGTCGCTGCCCAGCGATCCGGGCGTCTATTTGCTGAAGGATGCCGAGGGCCACGTTCTTTACGTCGGCAAAGCGGTCGTGCTCAAAAACCGAGTGCGGTCGTATTTCCAAGCGCCCGAGAGGCTCGCTCCCAAAGTGCGCGCCATGATGCGGCATGTTGTGGATCTGGAATATATTGTGACCTCCACGGAGGTGGAGGCCTTGATTCTGGAAGCGACGCTGATTAAGCAAATGAAGCCGCACTACAACATTCGGCTCAAGGATGACAAGGCCTATCCCTATCTCCGGCTCACCTGGGAAGAAGACTTTCCGCGCCTGTTAATCGCGCGCAAGCCCGGACACGATGGGAGCCGCTACTTTGGCCCCTACCCCCGGGCGCAGGCTGTGCGGGATACCATTCGTCTGTTGCGGAAAATCTTTCCCATTCGCAACTGCACCAACCAGAAGTTCAAGAACGCGGCCCGGCCTTGTTTGGAATACCATATTGGCCATTGCCAGGGGCCCTGCCAGGACCTGGTGTCCCGAGTGGCGTACCGCCAGATGATGGAACAGGTGGAGCAGTTCTTGGAAGGGCGGGCCGACGAGGTGGAGCGGGACCTCGTCAAGAAGATGGGCGAGGCGGCCGATAACCTGGAATTTGAACGGGCTGCCGAGCTGCGCAATCAGGTGCAGGCCATTCGCGAAGTGCGCGAACCTCAGAAGGTAGCGGCCGGCACGGAACGGGAATTGGATGCCATTGCATGGGCCGTGGATGGCGATGAGGCTGTCGTACAAGTATTCCGGGTACGCAAAGGGCGGTTGACGGGGCGTGAGGCCTTGACGCTCTCGGGGGTCGAGGGCTCCGGCGAAGCAGCCCTGGCGGAGGCGTTTTTGACCCAATATTATGCCAACGCCCAGGAGGTTCCGCCGGAGTTATTGCTCCAAGCGGTGCCCGATAATGTGGGACAGATGGGGGAGTGGCTTCGCGAGCGACGTGGCGGAGCGGTCAGCATCCGCGTGCCCCAGCGGGGCGAGAAGGCGCAACTTTTGGCCATGGTCCGGAAGAATGCCGAAATGGCGCGCGACGAAGGTTTGCGCCGTCAAGAGCGGCAAGAGGCTCATGTCCAGGAGGGCCTCTTGGGGCTTCAGCATGCCTTAGGTCTTTCCAGCATCCCGCATCGCATGGAATGCTACGATATCTCCAACACCCAGGGGACCGAATCGGTGGCCTCGATGGTGGTGTTTACGGATGGCAAGCCCGACAAGTCGCAGTACCGGCGGTTCAAGATTAAGACGGTGGAGGGACCGAACGACTTTGCCTCCATGTACGAGGTGATTGGCCGGCGTTTCCGCCACCGGGAGCTGGCGGAGGACAATCCGAATTTGAAGCGGTTTGCACAAACGCCGGATTTGGTCATTATTGACGGAGGACGGGGACAGTTGGGATATGCGGCACGAGCTATGCGCGAACTGGGCGTGGGCGATATCGCCGTGTTTGGCTTAGCCAAACAGCACGAGTGGCTGTTCGAACCGGACGGTCCCAATCCGATTATTCTGGATCGGGACTCCGAGGCGCTCAAAATGCTTCAGCACCTGCGGGATGAGGCACACCGCTTTGCGATTACGTTCCACCGCCAGCTTCGGACCCGCCGCAATTTGAAGTCGTTGCTGGATGATGTGCCGGGCATTGGTCCTAAGCGCAAGAAGACTCTTTTGCGCGCATACCCCGACTTGCAGGCCATCCAGGCAGCGACAGTGGAGGATTTGGGTCATTTGCCGGGCATGTCCAAAGCGGCGGCGGAGTCGGTCCTGACCTATCTGCGCCGGCAAGAGACGCCGGCAGCCGAGAGGAGTGAGCCATGAGGCGATTTATTGTCTGGTTGGCAACCGCCGCGACACTTTACGTGTTGGTGCAAGTGCATATGGGCATCGAAGCGTCCAGTGTGGGGGCCGTGGTCGTTGCCAGCGTGGTGCTGGGCCTTGTGAATCTCATTATCCGCCCCATCGTCCGGCTTTTGACCTTGCCGCTGCGGTTGATGACGTTGGGATTGTTCGGATTTGTCATCAACGCCCTGATGGTGTGGCTGGCGGCAGCCCTGGTGCCGGGTTTTCGCGTCAATGGGTTTCTGCCGGCGCTGTGGGCATCGATTATTCTTGCAATTGTATCTGGGGTGGTAAATTGGCTGGTACGTCGACGGAGTACACATTAGTCGCATTAGATTTGGACGGCACGGCCGTGCGGTCTGACGGAGAAGTTTCAGAACGGCTGAAAGAAGCGGTCCAAGAATGTCACCGGCGTGGGGTCACAGTGATGCTGGCCACGGGCCGCATGGTGCAGTCCGCCATTCCGTATTGGCGGGCCCTGGGATTGGGGGCCGGCCCATTGGTGGCCTATCAAGGAGCCGTAGTGGCAATGATGCCAGAGGGACGGATTGTCCAAAAAACCACGTTGCCGCAAGAAGGGGCGCTGGCTGCGGTGCGCTGGGCGATTGACCGCGACCTCTTGACCCAAGTGTATGTGGGACAGGAACTATGGGTCTCGCGGGAGGACCCGAGAGCACTTCACTACATCGAAGTGAACCATATCCCGGGATGGGTCCGGGGCCCTGACGAGATCATGGATTGGCCTGAGCCGCCTATCAAAATTCTGGTTCAGGATGACGGGGCGGTGCTTGATGCCGTCCGCGGTGAATTGGAGCAGGTGGTGGCTCCCTATCCCATTCGGGTGTTCAAGTCACAGACGGACTACTTGGAAATTGTGCATGACGCGGTTGGCAAGGCCAAAGGTGTGGCCGGGGCGGCGCAGCTGTTGGGCGTGGATCAGAAGCAGGTGTTGACCATCGGAGATGCTGAAAACGATCTCGATATGCTGGAATGGGCTGGGATGGGGGTGGCTATGGGCCAGGCTCCCGACGTGGTCAAGCAAGCGGCCGATGCGGTAACGGCTTCGGTAGACGAGGATGGAGCGGCTTTAGCGCTGGAGCGTTTTGTGTTACAGATGCCAATGCGCTAGTCCCGAGTGCATCAGACTGAGACCCAAGGGTGTGCGGCTTAGCAAATAGAGCGTGGTCGCGCCCACCGCGACGATAAACAGCCAGCTGAACTGGCGTTCCATGGAACGCTCGCGACGCTCGCGATTGCGGGCGGCTCGGCTGTCGGGTGCCGCTGCCTCCGGGGCGGTGGATTCGGGAGTGGCCGGCCGCGTCCGTCGACGCGAGGGGGTCGGCAGATTGGACGGGTGTTGGGGTTGTGCCATAAAGATTCTCCTGTCGCCACAAATCTGACCTCAGCGGTCGTATCGTTATTCGACACTATTCGCGAGACTCTGTCAATCTCCATAACGTGGGGGATCCGCGAAAGGTTACAATAGGGGCGAACGGCAGGGCTTTGACTAAGAGAGAGGTGGGAAACCAATGACGACGGCACCGCGTTTCATTATTATCACGGGCCTGTCCGGGGCCGGACGCACCGAGGCTATTCGAGCCTTTGAAGACCTGGGCTATTTTTGCGTCGATAATCTGCCGCCGTCATTGGCTGCCAAGTTTGCCGAACTGGTGCAGCGGAGCCCTGACGTGCATGGCGCTGCCCTGGGCATGGATATTCGTGGCGGCAGTTTCTTTCCGGAGTTGGCAGCGGTACTGGATGAATTTGAAGGTGCCGGGCTGCCATACCAAATTCTGTTTTTGGAGGCGGACGAGGAGACGCTCATCCACCGGTACAAGTTGTCTCGACGGCGCCACCCCCTAGAGACGGACGCACGGTTGGTGGAGGCACTGCGCCGCGAGCGGGCTGCCATGGAGGAGTTGCGCGGGCGGGCAGACTTGGTGATCGACACCTCAGAACTGACGCCGTTGCAACTGCGCCAGCGGCTCAATGAGTCGTTTCGGCTAGTCGAAACCCTGCCGTTTCAGGTCAGGTTGGTCTCGTTTGGATTTAAGCACGGTTTGCCTAAGGATGCCGATCTGGTCTTCGACGTGCGATTTTTGCCCAATCCCCATTATGTGGAGGCTCTGCAACCCCTTACCGGCACCGACCCCAACGTCGATGCCTACGTGATGGGGTTCCCGGTGGCTCGAGAGACTCTGGAACGGCTTGAAGGGCTGTTGGACTTTCTCGTTCCCCAGTTCAAGCGCGAAGGCAAGCCCGTCATTACCGTGGCGGTGGGATGCACGGGAGGACAGCACCGCTCCGTGGTTTTTGCTGAGCACTTGGCCGCCCATTTGACCCAAAGCGGCGAGACGGTATGGATTGAACATCGCGATGCGGGGCACCAAAGAGGCAGCAGATAATATGTGGAGACTGCTCTTGCCGGGATTGGGATTTAAGCGGTTTATGGCCGTGGTGGCGCTGGGCTTTGTGGCCATCGGTGCCGCGCTGGCCCGATTGTGGTCCACAGACCCCATTAATTTGACAGTAGCTGTGGCGATTCTTGTGCTCGGCGTCGCGTTGGTTGCGCTGGGGACGTGGGGGCTCTGGAACACCATTACGGAGCTTTTGGGTTCGGACAAATGGGCGGGATTGCTCTATTCCCGGCGCCAATTGGCCCGTGGTCCCAAAGTGGTGGCATTGGGCGGCGGCACGGGTCTCCCGGTGGTGTTGCGCGGATTAAAGCAGTACACCTCCAATCTCACCGCCGTGGTGACCGTGGCAGACGACGGCGGATCGTCCGGGCGCTTGCGCGGCGACCTCGGTATCTTGCCGCCGGGCGACATCCGCAACTGCATGGTGGCGCTGGCCGACACCGAACCGTTGATGGAGGAACTGTTTCAGCACCGGTTCGAGTCCGGAGAGCTTAAGGGCCATAGCTTTGGCAACTTGTTCTTGGCCGCCATGGAGCGAACGGCGGGGGATTTTGTCACAGCACTGCGCGAGTCCAGCCGGGTGTTGGCCGTTCGCGGCACGGTGCTTCCCGCGACCTTGGACCGCGTGACGTTGTGGGCGGATTTGGTCACTGGGGAGCGCATTTATGGGGAAAGCAATATCGGCAACAGCCCCGCCCGCATCGAACGACTAGGCATGGAACCGGATGATGCCACTCCACTGGCGGAAGCCGTGGAAGCGATTAGGGATGCCGACATGATCGTGATGGGCCCAGGCAGTTTATATACCTCGGTTATCCCGAACTTACTGGTCAAGCCCATTCAGGAGGCCATTCGGAACACGTCGGCCGTTCGGGTCTATGTGGCCAATGTCATGACCCAACCGGGCGAGACCAGCCATTACACCGTGCGTGACCACCTGGCCGCCCTAGAGCGGCAGGTGGGTCGGGGGTTGGTGGATGTGGTGCTGGTCAACAATCAGCGGGTGGCGGATGACGCGCTGGCCCGCTATCTCAAAGAAGGGGCTGAGCCGGTCACAGCCGAGATGCGAACTATTGATGGCCCCTTGGTGGTCGCTTTGCCGCTCTTGGCGGCGGACAATCTGGTTCGGCATGATCCGGAAAAGTTGGCCCGCGCGCTCCTGCGGCTTCTGTTCCAGCATCGGCCCAGTTGGTCCGAGGGCCGGACTTGGGACGGGTTGTGGCTGGAAGCACGCCTTCGCGGGAAACGAGGTGAGGCATGACCTGGTCCTACACTCGACAAGTCAAAGCGGAAATTGCCCAAACGCGGCTGGGCGCGCTGCCGTGCTCCTGGGCGGAGTTGTGGGGACTGTCCGGCCGCACGACCGATCCATTTCCCCAAGCTGCACCGTGGGTGCGCAGTAGTGCCGCCTTTGTGAGTCGGCGGGCCTTCCGGATCATGAAGCATTTGGAGTTGGAGCCTGCCATTCGTCTGAGCCGTCGTCACAATCGGGTCGAGTTTGCCCTGTGGGGAATCGATATTCCGGCACCGGACATCGAGCAAAGCGTGTCCGACTGTCCGGAAGCCCTGATACGCGGGGCCTTTTTGCTGCGGGGCTATGTGTCGGAAATTGACCGGCCGGTCCACTGGGAAATTGCCGCTCCCGAGACGCGATTTGGCGATCTGGTGGGAGAGGCCATGGCGCAGTTGGGTGTCCAGCCGCACCTGAGCGAGCGACGAGGACTGCCTGTCCTGTATCTTAAAGACCGAGAACACGTAGGCTATCTCTTGGGACGGATGGGGGCTCATCAATCGGTGCTGGCTATGGAAAGCCAAAGTGTGGTGCGGTCGATGAAGAACCAGGTGAATCGGTTGGTGAATTCGGAGACGGCCAACATGAAGCGCATCGTGGATGCGGCACTGAAAGATGGTCAGGCCATCGCGGAACTTCGCGCCAGCGGACGCCTCGCCAAGCTGAGTCCGGAGCTGCGGGAACTTGCGGAACTTCGCGTCAGTCACCCGGATTGGAGCTTTGAAGAACTGGGCCGTCATTTGCACCCGCCTGTGTCGAAGTCTGCGGTGAATCATCGCCTCAGAAAGCTCCGGCAGTGGTTGCAAAGGGAGGCCGAGAATCGTTGATCAAATTCCGCTGGGGCGAGTTGATTGCCCAGGAAAGATTGCTACAATGAATAGAGGAACCGTTTCGTTTGCGGAATCGTATGTGAAATTCGTCACAATTGAGTGAGGGTTCAGATAGGAGCCGAGGAACGATGATAACTCAGTACGGAAGCTTATTGCTCTACGTTCTGGTTGCCTTTGTGGTGGCCTTTATTGTGGCTGGAACGTCTGAACACATGGGACCACGGGCGCCGGGTGGATTGAAGCGGACAACATATGAGTCCGGTATAGTCCCCGAAGCCCCGGTTAAATATTTTTCAGTGCGATTTTACCGCGTCGCGATGTTTTTTATGATTTTTGACGTGGCCGTGATGTCGTTATACCCCTGGGCGACCAGCCTGAAATCGCTTCATCAGGCCGGCATGCTCAGGGCTTTAGCATTTTTGGCCATTGTTGTGATGGCCTTTGTGTACGTGTGGAACAGGGGGGGATTTCAGTGGGATTGAGCTCCACCCAGCAAGAGGCTGAACGCGGCATATTGTTGACGACCGTGGATAAGATGGCGCGGTGGGCCCAGAAGTCATCGGTTTGGCCGGCTACGTTTGGCCTGGCGTGCTGTGCGATCGAGATGATGAGTGTGACCTCATCCCGATATGACTTGGCGCGGTTTGGCTCTGAGGCCTTCCGGGCTTCTCCGCGGCAGGCGGACTTAATGATTGTGGCGGGCCGAGTTAGTCAGAAGATGGCCCCCGTACTGCGCACCATTTGGGAGCAGATGCCTGAACCCAAGTGGGTGATTTCCATGGGGGCGTGTGCGTCTTCGGGAGGCGTTTTCGACAACTATGCCATCATCCAGGGGGTCGACCACGTGGTTCCGGTGGATGTATACGTGCCGGGTTGCCCTCCCACCCCGGAAGCCCTGATGTTTGGCATCCTGAAGCTTCGTGAAAAAATCCAGCAGGGTCTGCCGCCGGCGTACATGGAGGCCGCGGCGCGTCAGGGGGGGGCTTCGTGAGCGTGGAAGTGCCAGAAGTGCTGACCCGTTTGACGGAACAATTTGGTGAGGCGGTTCAGGTGGTGCCTACGATGGATCAACCTACTGTAACCGTTCCGCTGGAGCAATTGGAAGCCGTGGCCGAGTATGTCAAGAACACGTTGGGCTACGTGATGTTCAACGATGTATTAGCCGCAGACTGGTTCCCTTCTCGGCCGCGCTTCGAATTGGTCTATCAGGTGTATCATCCGGAATTGAACCGGCGCTTGCGGTTTAAGTGCTATGTGTCGGAAGACCAGCACGTACCGTCCATGGTGGGATTGTGGGCGGGGGCCAACTGGCCCGAACGTGAGGCCTTCGACTTGTTCGGCATTGTGTTCGATGGCCATCCCAACCTGAGCCGCATCTATTTGCCTGACGATTGGGAAGGTCATCCTTTGCGCAAGGATTATCCCACCGGCGGGAACCGGATCGACTAGGAGGGATCGCATGGCATCGCAAAATATGGAGGACACCGTCGAAACCCAAATTACCGATGAGACCATGGTCATCAACCTCGGTCCGCAGCACCCGAGTACCCACGGGGTGCTCCGGGTCCGTTTGGTGCTGGACGGCGAGCGGGTGGTGCAAGCAGAACCGGTAATCGGCTATCTGCACACCGGATTTGAGAAGACGGCGGAGACGCTGACTTACCAGCAGTGCAACACCATTACCGACCGGCTCGACTATCTGGCCCCCATGACCAATAATTTGGCGTACGTGTTGTCCGTCGAAAAACTATTGGATATCGAAGTACCAGATCGGGCCCAGTATATTCGGGTCCTCTTTTCTGAGCTGACCCGGTTGGCCAGTCACTTGGTTTGGCTGGGGACCCATGTGATGGACCTCGGGGCGATGAGTCTTTTCTTCTATTGCATGCGTGAGCGGGAGATCATTTTGGACCTCATCGAAGCGGCCAGCGGCGTGCGCATGAACCCCAGCTACTTCCGAGTGGGCGGTTTGGCATACGACTTGCCGGATGGGTTCCATCAAAAGGTCCAAGATTTCACCAAGGACTTTCCCCGGTGGCTCAAGATGTACCGCAATTTGGTGGACGGCAACCCGCTCATCAACGAGCGGCTGAAGGGCATTTCTGTCATGGACCGGGAAACGTGCTACCAATATGGCGTGACGGGTCCTAACTTGCGGGCTACGGGGCTGGCCCTGGACCTCCGCAAGGTGGACCCATACTGCCACTACGATGAGTTCGATTTCAACGTGCCGACGCGAACCGAGAGCGATGCGTATGCACGCTTCTGGGTTCGGTTCGAAGAGATGTATGAATCGCTCAAGATCGTGGAGCAGGTGATGGAGAAGATTTCGCCCCGGGGCGAGTATGCCACCAAAGACCGCAAGGTGGCGCTGCCGCCGCGGGAAGAGATTTACGGAAACATGGAAGCCTTAATTCACCAGTTTAAGCTGGTGACGGCAGGATTTCCGGTGCCGGCCGGCGAGGTCTATCAAGCTGTGGAGGGTCCGCGGGGCGAGATGGGGTTCTACATCATCTCTGACGGGGGACCTAAACCCTATCGCTGGAGGGCCCGCACGCCATCCTACTATAATCTGCAGACCATGCCGATTATTTGTCAGGGCGGATTGGTGGCCGACGTGATTACGGCCATTGGAAGTATCGATATTATGCTGGGAGATGTCGACAAATGAAGCCGGAATGGAAGGAATGGGCCCATGAGGCCAAGACCGAATTTCCCGGTGCCAATTCGGCGCTCTTGCCGCTTCTGCACCGTATCCAGAGGTCTGACGGCTGGCTCTCGCCTGAGACCTTGGGGGATGTGGCCGAACTCTTGGGATTGTCTGTCCAGTACGTGGAGTCGGTAGCCACCTTCTACTCGCTGTACTTTAAGCAGCCGGTAGGCAAAAAGGTCGTGCACGTGTGTGTCGGATTGTCGTGCATGTTGGCCGGGTCAGATGAACTCATGCATGAGTTGGAGCACCGACTGAAGATTTCGCAGGGACAGACTACGCCCGATGGGGACTACACGCTGCTCGAAGCGGAGTGCTTGGCCGCTTGTGACTTGGCTCCGGTGGCGCAAGTGGACCTCCGCTACAAGGGTCCCATCCGGGACGCCGAGGAGCTGTTAAAGGAGGAGGTGTCCTCATGAGCCAAACCTATTACCTGCTCCGCAATAAGGAGGTACCCGACATCGACCAGATGGCGGTGTACCGAGCCCACGGCGGCTACGAAGCTTTGGCGGAAGCGTTAAAAAAGTACCAGGCGGAAGAGCTGGTCGATCTGGTCAAGCGCTCGGGTCTGCGGGGACGCGGCGGAGCCGGATTTCCCACCGGAGTGAAGTGGGGATTCCTGCCGAAAGATGGGCGCCCGCGTTACTTGGTGGTGAACTCGGACGAAGCCGAGCCGGGCACTTTTAAAGACCGTGAACTGATTGAGCATAACCCGCACCAATTGATTGAAGGCATGATTATATCCAGTTACGCCATTGGTGCGAGTGAAGCTTACGTCTATTGCCGCGGCGAGTTCTTGTATGGCTCGGAGCAGTTGAAACGAGCCGTCAGGGAGGCCTATGAGGCGGGATTTCTTGGTTCCAACATTTTGGGCAGCAACTTCTCTCTGAACTTGTTTGTATACCGGGGGGCCGGGGCTTATATCTGCGGCGAGGAGTCGGCGCTGTTGGAGTCCTTGGAAGGGCGCCGCGGCAACCCGCGCCTAAAGCCGCCGTTTCCGGCCGTGGCGGGTCTTTATGGCATGCCGACCATTGTCAACAACGTGGAGACGATTGCCAACGTACCGCAGATCGTGACGCATGGCGCGGAATGGTACACCTCGATGGGCACCGAGAAGAGCCCAGGTCTTAAGATCATGTCCGTCAGCGGCAAGGTCAAGCGTCCGGGCAATTATGAGATTCCTTTGGCCACGCCGCTCCGCACTTTGATTGACGAATATGCCGGCGGTATGCAGGAGGGGCGCAGCATCAAGTGCATCATCCCGGGAGGCAGCTCGGTGCCCCTTCTGATGCCGGATCAGTTGGACACCCCGCTGGATTACGAGTCCATTCTTCAAGCGGGATCCATGCTCGGATCTGGCGGGTGCATCGTGCTCGACGACACCGTGTGCATCGTCAAAGCATCGGCACGATTGGTCAAGTTTTATCGCGAAGAGTCGTGTGGAAAATGCACGCCATGCCGTGAGGGCACTTACTGGAATGCCGATGTGCTGGAGCGCATTGAAGCCGGCGAGGGCAGCGAGAGCGACATCGACTTGTTGATGGACATTGCCGACAACATTAACGGCAAGTGCTTCTGCCCGCTCGGCGACGCCTCGATCGGATTCCTTGTCAGCGCCATCAAGCATTTCCGCGACGAGTTTGAAGCGCACGTTCGCGAGCACAGATGTCCATTGGGGGCGAAAGTCTATGATACGGTTAACAATTGACGGTCAGGAGGTCTCCGTTCCCGAAGGGACCATGATCGCCGACGCAGCGGCCAAGCTGGGCATCGACGTGCCAGTGTACTGCTATCATGAGGCATTGGGCCCGTTGGGAGCCTGCCGCATGTGTTTAGTGCAAGTTGAAAAGATGCCCAAGCTGGCCACTGCCTGCACCACCGCCGTGGCTGAAGGCATGGTGGTGCACACCAGCAACCCGGCCGTCGACAAGGGCCGCAAGGGCATGTTGGAGTTTCTGCTGATTAATCACCCGTTGGATTGTCCGGTGTGCGACAAGGGCGGCGAGTGTTTCCTGCAGGACTACACCTTCCAATATGGTCCGCCGGCAGGCCGCTTCCAGGAACCCAAGATTCAAAAGGTCAAGGACGGTCCGATCAACGAATTTGTATTGGTTGACCAAGAGCGGTGCGTGCTCTGTCAGCGGTGTGTGCGCTATATGGGAGAGTATGTGGGCGAGCCGCAGCTCTTGCTGGAGGGGCGCGGCGTCGAGACCGTGGTGACGACCGTGGACGGCAATCCGGCTACCAGCCAATTTTCCGGCAACATCATCGACCTGTGCCCGGTTGGAGCGCTGTTGTCTGTTCCCTACCATCACAAAGCGCGTCCCTGGAACATCGAGCGGCAGGAGTCGGTCTGCACGCTGTGTCCGGTTGGATGCACGACCCTGAGCACCGGCCGCGATGGGCATGTCGTGCGGGTGGAAGGCCGGGCCGTGCCAGATTACAGCTGGGGCTGGCTTTGTGACCGCGGCCGGTTTGGCTTTGACTTTGCCATCAACCCGGCTCGCGTAACCGCCTCCTGGCTGGATGGGCATGAGGAGGCCGCGGCGCGCACCACCCGGCAAGTGGGACAATGGCTGGCCGAGGTGGCCCACGAGAAGGGCGGCGACCACATCGCGCTGGTCGTGGGCGGGCTTCACTCGACCGAAGAAGCCTATCAACTGAAGCGCTTTGCCGACGACGTATTGAACACGTCGCGTCTCGCCGTCAGCCGGGACGTTGCGGGGTATTTGCCGCGAGCGCTGAACGGCACCTTCGGTGATTTGGACGCGGCCGATGCCGTGGTGATGATTGGGTCCGATCCCTATGATGCGGTGCCGGTGGTTCACCTGCGCCTGCGGGACCGCAAGCGCCATTTGCCGTCCTTGAAGATCTGGGGAGTGGCACCGCGGGACTTGAATCGTGACACGCTTTCCGTGAATACCTTGGTGACTCATGTGGGTTCAGAGGCTCTCGTGCTGGCGGCAGCGCTAAAGAGGGTGGCCAGCACTCACGAGGCAGTGGCGCAGTTGACCGCCGGCCTGCCGGATGCGGTGGACGCGGACGCCGAGCAACTGGAGGCTCTGGGTCAGGCACTGGTTTCAAGCCAGCACCTCGCCTTGCTCTGGGATGGCCAGGAAGCGGACATTGAATCGGTGCTGATTGCCTTGGCGGCCGTGCGCGGTGACAAGCCGACTCGGGTCTTGCCTACCTGGGGGCCGAGCAACTGGCGCGGCTTTGAACGGGCTGGATTTTCGGCTCGCATCGAGGACTTGACCCAGATTCTGGAGGATGCGCGGGACGGCAAGCTTGAGATGCTGATGTTGTTTGGCGCAGACCTGTTGCGTGAATATCCGGATCAGAACTTGGTGCGTCAGGCTTACGACAAGGTGCCGTTCTTGATTGCAGAGGGACTGTTCCCGCCCATGGAGGCCGAACGGTTCCGGGCGATACTGCCGCAAGCCGGTCCCAGCGAAGTATACGGGACTTATATCAACATGGAGGGACGGCTGCAGGTGGCGTCTCCGTCGGTCCAACCGCCGGGGCAAGCCAGACCCGTGAAGTCGTATGTCACGGCCTGGGCGCATGCCTTAAAGACACCCTTTGTGTTGCCCGAGGACTGGGATCCCTACGATGACGAGAGCGGCGATTTGCTGCCGGAAGAGCCCATGCCCACCGAAGTGCGCGCTCTGCGGGCACCCGCGGAAGAAACGGGTGACTTGGAATTGGTCACCGGTCCGCTGGTTGTGGAGGACGGGATTCCCTCGGACATCCTGAAGCCGCGCATCCCGGAGTACCCGGGCCGCATCAGCCCTGAGGACGCCCGGCGGGTGGGCATCATCGACCATGGTACGGTGCGGTTGACCCGCAAGGGTCAGAGCATTGAGGTCGGTGTGGCGGTTGATCCCAAGTTGACTCCGGGCCGCATCTTCGTGCCGTTGGGCATAGCCCAGAGTCCGGTCAATAAAGTAGGCAGCGGCGTCGTAGAGGCCGTTCGCTTGGAGGAGGTGCACAGCGCATGATTGTCCTCCAAGTGGTTTTGTTGGTCATCAAAATCGTGCTGCTGATTGGCATTTTGATGGGTGGCTTCGCTTACACCATGCTTTTGGAGAGGCGGCTTTTGGGTTTTTTCCAGTTGCGGCTGGGACCGAATCGCGTTGGTCCGGGCGGACTCTTGCAGCCGATTGCGGACGGACTCAAGATGGCGCTCAAAGAGGATTTGATGCCGCTCGGGGCCGACCCATTGGTGTATCGGCTGGCCCCCGTTATCACCTTATTTACGGCGCTCTGTATTGACGCCGTGATTCCGTTTGGCGCGCCGATTCATCTCTTCGGATTGACGGTGAACTTGGATATCGCCAATCCGTCCATCGGCCTCTTGATTGTCTTTGCCTTCAGTTCGCTGGGGGTATACGGATTGGTGCTCGGCGGCTGGGCCTCGCAGAACAAATACTCGCTCCTCGGCGGTATCCGCGCCTCGGCCCAGATTATCTCTTACGAACTGGCCATGGGGCTCGCCGTCATGGGCGTCTTGATGATGGCCGGCACAGCCAACCTAGAGGGCATCGTACTTTACCAGAAGGCCCATGGTTGGCTTATCTTGCCGCAAATTGGAGCCTTCATCATTTACTTCATCACCGCTATTGCAGAGACCAACCGGACCCCGTTCGACCTGCCCGAAGCGGAGTCGGAGCTGGTTGCTGGATACCACACGGAATACTCGGGCATGCGGTTTGCCAGTTACGTGATTGCTGAGTACATCAACATGATCACCGTCAGTGGCGTGGCGGTGACCCTGTTCTTTGGCGGATGGCTGGGCCCTGTGCTCCCGCCGATTATCTGGTTCTTTATCAAAGTCGTCATCTTCCTATTCGTCTTCATCTGGATTCGTGCCACGCTCCCACGGTTTCGCTATGACCGGCTCATGAATTTTGGATGGAAGGTGCTGTTGCCGGCCGCGCTCATCTATTTCTTGGGAACGGCGGCCTTTGTAACGGGCGTCATTTAGCAGTCAAGAGGACAGCCAAGGTTGGCAAAAGGAGGGGTTTTGGATGCTGGACGGGATTAAGGCCATTGCCAAGGGTCTCGGCACCACCTTTAAGGCGCTGACAGAACCGCGTGACACCTATCCGTATCCGGAAAAGCGGCGCGAGTATTCACCGCGCTACCGCGGCAAGCACATGCTGGCCAAGGACGCCGACGGCCACGAGCTGTGCGTGGGTTGCGGCCTTTGTGAAGCGGTGTGTCCGGCCCATGCCATTCGCGTGGTGGCAGCGGAGGCGCCGGCCGACAAGCCGGTGTCTTGGACGAACCGATATTCCATCGATTACGAGGTAGACCTGATCCGTTGCATCTTCTGCGGAATGTGCGAGGAAGCTTGTCCCACCAACGCGGTGCGCTTGACGCCATTTAACGAATTGGCGGCTTATGACCGCGAGACGATGATTGCGGACAAGGAAGAGCTGCTCAGGCCTGCCATTCGGAAATGAGGTGACCCAACCGTCGTGATAGCCTTCATTATTCTGGCCATTGTGGCGCTGGCGGGTGCTCTCGGGGTAATTGTGGCGCGCCAGCCAGTGCACAGTGCATTGTTTTTGATTGTCAACATCATCTCCTTGGCCGTGTTCTACATTCTCTTGTCGGCGGAGTTTCTGGCCGCCGCACAGGTCATTGTGTACGCTGGGGCCATCATGGTGCTGTTCCTGTTCGTGGTCACGCTTCTCACGGCCGGCAAAGACGATCATGAGCCATCGGAGAATTTGGCCGGGCAGCGGGGATTGGCGGGTTTTCTGGCGGTAATCGCCGGTGGTGGACTAGCGGTGCTGGGCGTGGTCTTTCCCAGTAAGAAAGTGCCGCTGGGACTGCCGCACAATTTCGGCAACCTGCATGGCATGGGCCAAGTATTGTGGGGACCCGATTTCATCTACTTGGCTGCCGTGGCGCTGATGCTGCTGACGGCAGCGGTGGGTGTGCTGGTGTTGAACCGGCCTCAGACCAAATCGCGCCCTGAGGTGCGATTGGAGGAGCGTGAATCATGATACCGCTGAATTGGGTGGTCGGCCTGGGGGCGGCCCTGTTCGCCATCGGGGCCGTGGGGGTCATGGTGCGTAAAAATCCCCTGATTATGTTTATGGCGGCCGAGATGATGTGGAACGCCGCAGCGTTGGTGTTTGTCGCGTATGCGCGCTCGTTCCATGCCATGTCGGGTCAAGTCATGGCCTTCATCATTATTGGCACAGCCGCTGCGGAAGTGGGCATCGGGCTGGCCATCATCGTGTCTGTCTTCCACCACCGGCATCGCTTGGACATCGATGAGGTGTCCCAACTGCGGGGGTAACGAGAGCGAATACGCTTTGAAGGGGCGTTCAAAGAATGCAGGGTTTAGTCGAAATCTTGGTATTGCCGCTGATTGGCGCGGCGACCATCACCGCATTCAAAGGGCTCATGCCGAAGCGGCTGCCGGGCATTTGGGCCAGTTTTCTGGTGGCGGTGAGCTTCATTTTGAGTGTGGCAGCGGATGTGCGGCTGTCCTCCGTGGCGGCTTCCCATCGGGTGATTTCTGGGGTGCTGTGGAACTGGGTGACCGGGTTTGGTCCGGCCATTCACTTCCGGTTGTTTCTGGATCCCCTGTCTGCCGTATGGCTTTTGATTATCACCGGAGTGGGCGCACTCATTCATATATACTCCATCGGCTATATGCACGACGATGCCGGGGAGCCGCGCTTTTTCGCCTATCTGAACTTCTTCATCTTTTCTATGCTGCTCTTGGTGCTGGCGGGAAACTTAGCCATTCTGTTGATTGGCTGGGCTTTGGTGGGCCTCGCCTCGTACTTCCTGCTTGGATTCTGGTACGAGCGTCCCACTGCGGTGGCGGCTGCCAAGAAAGCCTTTGTGATGAACACTCTGGGCGATGTGGGGATTCTGTTGGGGATTGCGCTCCTCTACGTCCACTACCACGGCGTGAGTTATCAGCACTTATTTCAAATCTTTAACCACGCCAGTCCGGGATCGGCGTTCTTTGAATGGACGGCTTTCCTGCTGTATGTGGGCGCCATGGCCAAGTCGGCTCAGTTCCCGCTGCACATGTGGCTGGCCGATGCCATGGAAGGTCCGACTCCAGTGTCAGCGCTGATTCACGCCGCCACCATGGTGACGGCCGGTGTCTACTTAATGACGCGTCTCTATCCGCTCTTGCGGCTGGCACCAGTGACTCACGAGCTCATCGGCGTGATTGGGGCGTTTACCGCCATCTTCGCGGCGAGCATCGCCTTCTTTCAGCAAGATATTAAGAAGGTCTTGGCGTACTCCACACTCAGTCAGCTGGGGTACATGTTCTTGGGCGTCGGGGTGGGCGCCTATACCGCCAGCGTGTTCCATTTCATGACTCACGCCTTCTTCAAGGCCACGTTATTCTTGGCCGCCGGCAGCGTCATTCATGCACTCGCCGGCGAGCAGGACTTGAGCCAGATGGGCGGTCTAGCCAAAAAGATGCCGTGGACTATGGCGAGCTTTCTGGTTGCAACATTGGCCATTTCGGGGATACCGCCGTTTTCCGGGTACTTCTCCAAAGAAGCAATTTTGGGGCAGGCGTACACCAGTGGACATTTTCTCATCTGGGCGATTGGCGTGTTCACCGCCGGCATGACCACATTCTATATGTTCCGGCTGTTCTTCCTGACCTTCACGGGTAAGCCTCGCAATCAGGAACTGCACGCCCACGCGCACGAAGCTCCAGCCGTGATGACCATCCCGGTGGTGATTCTGGGTGTGCTGTCGCTCATTGGCGGGTTCTTCGGCCACTGGCTGAACGACTGGTTGGCGCCGGCCTTCCATCAGTACGCCGGGGCCGGGTTTGCCGCCTTGGGTTCGGGTCCCTTGTTCGGCACGATTATTACGGTGGGCTTGGCCGTCATCGCGTTTTTCGTGGCGTACTGGCTCTACGTGGCGCGGAACACAGCGCCCAAGGCGGGCACTCAGAGCGCGCCGGGCGTGTGGCTTTTGAATGCGTGGGGTATGGACAATGTCTGGTTGGTCTTTGTCGTTAACCCGCTGAAGGAGCTGGGCAATGTGATGCTGGCCGTGGAACGGGGCATTCTGGCCGGCGTGGTGGGCATTGCCGACGGGGTGCAGGCGTGGGCGTCAGATTTGGCTCCCATCCAAACCGGATATGTGCGGCGGTATGCCCTCTCCATCATGGTGGGGGTCGTGGCGCTGCTGGCCTACTATCTCTTCCGCGTCGGATTCATCTCGTAAGGCTAAGGAGGCTTCGACATGTTTTTGGTATGGCTCTTAGCGGTGCCCCTGGCGGGTGCCCTGGCAGCCCTGATTGCTCCGGCACGGGGTGCCAAGATGATTGCAGCCATCACCAGCGTGCTCGCACTCATCGGCTATGCCGGCCTGCTCTTTATTAATCGGGCCGGCGTCAACTGGGGCTGGATCCCGGAGTGGGGCATCCGCTTTCATTTGAGCGGTGACGGACTGGGACTATTTCTGCTGGGATTGTCGGCTGTCTTGTTTGTCGCGGCAGTGTTTGCCTCCGACAAAGATCAAGGACGGGCCTATTACTTCTGGGTGCTCTTGTTGGAGTTCTCTGTGATGGGGCTCTTCGCGGCCGTAGACCTGTTCTTGTTCTACATTTTCTGGGAAGTGCTGTTGGTGCCGGTCTTCTTCCTGCTGACAAACTGGTCGGGCGATCGTGGCAAGAAGGCCGCCATGAAGTGGCTCATCATGAACTTGGTGGGAAGCTTCTTTATGCTGGTGGGCGTGGTGGCCTTAGCGGTCATTCACGACCAAAACGGCGGCGGCCTGACGTTCGAGATCTCCAAGCTGGCTGGGATGCCGATGGCTGGCGGTGTCGCCAGTTGGATTTTCTTCGCCTTCCTGGTGGCGTTCGCTATTAAGGCTCCTTTGTGGCCCCTGCACGGGTGGATGCCGGACGCCTACGGCGAGTCTCCGGCCCCGGTTACCGCATTGATTTCGGGGGTGCTGTCCAAGGCAGGGATATTCGGGATGCTCCGAATTATGATTCCGATATTTACGCCTCAATTTCAGCAGTACCAAACTTGGCTCCTGATTGTGGCCAGTATCGGCTTGGTGTACGGCGCCTTAATGGCCCTGCGCCAGAAAGACATGAAGATGGTCACGGCCTATGGGTCGATGTCGCACATGGCGATGATGGCGTTGGGGGTCTTTTCGCTGACGCAAGTGGGCTTGTTGGGCACCACCTTTTATATGGTGGCTCACGGACTCATGGTGGGCGCCCTCTTCTTGGTCTTGGGCATGCTGGAACACCGTACCGGCACGCGCGCCATTGGCGATATAGCAGGCCTGAACCGGTCGGCCCCGCGGTTGGCGGCCTACTTCCTGTTCTTTGTTTTGGGGGCGTTGGGTTTGCCGGGGCTGCCAGGATTCGCTGGGGAGTATATGATTATCCAAGGTCTTGTCACTGGGCATGTGGTTTTTGCGGTGATTGCCGGTATTATCTTAATCGTGGCCGCGTGGTACATGCTGCGGGTGTTCCAAGCGGTGATGCAGGGACCTACGCGCTCTACGGGGATTAAAGACTTGTTTACGGGCCAGGTGGTGTGGCTGGTTCCTTTGGCGGGATTGGTCATTCTCTTGGGTGTGTGGCCGGCCGGCATTACGGCGCATGCAGTCCCGTCGTTGTTTCACGTGATGCACTTCGCAATTGGGAAAGGAGGCGTACAGTAATGAATTTCGCCTTGTGGCCCGAATACAGCGTCGTGTTGGGCGTGTTTGTCACCATGTTTTCCATCATGGTGGCCAAGGGGCGCGGCATTGCCGCCTACTGGGTGACGCTGGCTACGCTGGCGGCCGCCTTCATCGCTACGTGGACAGACTGGACGTCGGGTCGGCTGCCCATCCTGCTGTACGCGCATGGAATCTCAGTCGATGCCTTTAGTCTGGTGATTAACGGATTAGTCATTATGGCAGCAGCGGGTGCCCTCTTAATCGGGTGGAACGACCGCCGCTACGGGGCTGACTTCCCCGTGTTGGTCCTGTTGGCCCTCTTGGGCATGATGGTGCTGGGCATGGCAAACAATTTCCTGGTACTCTTTATCGGGATTGAGCTCTTGTCGTTGCCACTCTACATCATGGCTGCCAGCCGGGGGACGCATCAAAGCGGCGAGGCGGGTCTGAAGTATTTGTTGCTGGGGGCTTTCTCGTCGGGAATTTTGCTGTTTGGCTTGGCGCTCTTGTACGGGGCCTCGGGGACCTTGACCTTTACACAACTGGCTCCGGCCCACATGATCCTGCCGCTGGCAGGAGCCGGTCTGGCGCTGACAGTGGTGGGGTTGGTCTTCAAGCTGGGCATCGTCCCATTTCACATGTGGATCCCGGACGTGTATGAGGGATCCCCGCTGCCGGTCACGACGTATATGGCCTTTGGCACCAAGGTAGGAGCGGCAGCCATCTTGATGCGCTTTTTGTTCTTCGGCTTTTCTCTGGCCACGGGCTGGTGGGGACCGGCGTTGGGATACTTGGCGGTCTTGACTATGGTGGTGGGAAACCTGTTGGCGTTGGCCCAAAAGGACATGAAACGCCTGTTGGCCTACTCGGGTATTGCCAACGCGGGGTACTTGCTGGTAGGCATCGCTTCTCACAACATGTTTGGAGCCCGCGCCTTGCTGTTCTACCTCTTGGTTTATGGCTTGGCTGTGCTGGCTGTGTTCGCGATTATTGCCTTTGTCGCGGGTGACCGCGAATCCATTCAGTTGGATGACTTGAAAGGTTTGGCGGCGCGGTCGCCGTGGCTGGCGGCGTTCTTGGCCATCGCGATGCTGTCTCTGGCCGGAATTCCGCTGACGGGTGGCTTCGTGGGCAAGTTCTATCTCATTCAAGCGGCGTTGCAAGCGAGTCAGCCCGGACTGGCCATTGGCTTAGTGGTAGGAGCCATGGTGGGCTTGGCGGCGTATATTCGGCCTCTGCAGCGTGCGTTCCAGAAGGCGGATGGGGACATCGCACAAACGTCGGCCGTCCGCTGGCCTATTGCAGGGGCCGTCGTTCTGGTGGTGGCGGTTATTGGCACCATTGGGCTGGGTGTCTATCCTACGCCGATTGTGCATATCGTGAACCACTCCGCGGCATTTTACTGGCTTCACTAAGGTCCAGACGTCCGTGGTAAGATGAGGAGGGAGGGCGGCCGATGAGGTCATCGCCGCCCGGCAAATTTGTCGACCAAAGGAGACACACGATTGGCCCTGTTTTCGCTGGTGGCCGACGATTTGGCGGCTGTCAATCAGCGGCTCAGAGAAGCCCTGCAACAGCATAACCCAGTGGTTCGCGAGGTGTCCGACTATCTGCAGGAGGCCAGCGGGAAGATGTTGAGGCCCGCCTTGGTGCTTTTGGCTGCGCAGATGGGCGACGCGGCGCGTTTGTCTTCTGACGTGATCGACGTGGCCACGGCGGTTGAGATGATTCATATGGCCACCTTAGTGCATGACGATATTATTGACGATGCAGAACTGCGTCGGGGTCTGCCGGCCGTGCGGAGTCGTTTCAGTGATCCGGTAGCGGTGCTGGCTGGAGACTTTCTGTTTGCGCGAGCTTTTCAGATTTTGGCGGGCACCACCCGCCCGCCTTTGGTGGACATGGCGGCCGAAGTCGTCTACGTGATGGCGACGGGGGAGATTAGCCAGCATCTGGACCATGGGCGTATTGCCTCCGAGGAGTCGTATTGGCGGCGTATTGAAGCCAAGACAGGGTTCTTCTTGGAGACCTGCTGCCGACTTGGTGCAACGGCTGCCGAGGCCTCCATTCCTGTTCGGGATGCCTTGGGACGGTACGGACATCACATTGGGCTCGCCTACCAGGTAGGGGACGACTTGCTGGACTGGCTTGCCGACCCGGCAGTGCTTGGGAAGGCCGTTGGCGAAGATATCGCGGTGGGGATTTATACCCTGCCTATTATTCACGGACTGGAACATGAGACTTACGGGCGCCAGTTGGCCGACCTGTTGCGCACCGAGATGCCCGATCTCGCCGAGGTGCGGCGGCTGCTGGAGGTGAGCGGCTCCATTGATTACTGCCGAGCGCGGGCGCAAGGGCATTTGGACGCGGCTCGGGCAGCACTGGCAGATCTTCCTGATGGGCCGCGGCGCGACGAGCTCATTGGGGTAGCGGACTTTATTGGGGTGCGGGACCACTGATGGAACGGTATGACATGCATACGCGGAGGATTCCAGAAGCGACCATTCGGCGTTTGCCCGCGTATCTGAGGGCTCTGACGCTGCTTGACGAAGAGCGCATTACGTCGGAGGCACTGGGGCAGGCATCCGGGTACACGTCTGAGCAGGTGCGCAAGGACTTGGCCTATTTCGGAGCGTTTGGCACCCGCGGGGTGGGATACGAAGCGTCGGTACTGGCACAGGAGATCCGCCGCATCCTGCAGTTGGATCATGGCGTGAGGGCGGTGGTGGTCGGGGCGGGGCGCTTGGGCACGGCCCTCGTTCGCCACACGGACGAGAGTTCGCGCGACGTTGTGATCGAGGCCGTGGTCGATATCAACCCCGACGTCATTGGCCGGGAGGTCGACCGTCTCAGGGTGGAGTCATTGGACCGGCTTGAAACCCTGATCTTGGAACGCAATATCGGGATGGGGATTATCGCTGTGCCCCCCAGCGGAGCTCAAGCGGTTTGTGATCGGCTGGTCGGAGCAGGCATTCGTGCCATTCTGAACTTCGCACCGCGGGCGCTGGTCGTGGATTCCCCGGATATTTTTATTCAACACATTGACCTGACATTGGAGATGCAGGCCTTGGCATACTTTGTGGGTTCTGCCGCACACACCAAACCATGAGGTCATCGCGATGGATCGGCCTCAGCATGGCGGTTGTCGTCCTCAGCTGGGGCCTTAACTATGTGGTGACCAAAATCGGTGTCAGCCACTTGGCACCGGTCAATTTTGTGTTCTGGCGATTCTTGGCCACGGCCGTTCTGTGCGTACCGTGGATGGTCCGGTCCTGGCCGCGCACCTGGCGTGATGTGGGGGGCCTCGTTATCATGGGCTTGGTGGGCGTATCGTTGTATCAGTGGTTGTTTACGACCGCGCTGCATCTAACCTTGTCCGCCAATGTGGCCTTCCTGTTTACCCTGTCGCCGTTGCTGACGCTGCTTTGGCAGCGGATTCGAGGAAAGGATCGCCCCGGTTCCCATGTGTGGTGGGGTGCTCTG
>JAJZAN010000109.1 GCA_021799435.1 Bacillota bacterium
AGCTGTTTCGGTCCCCCAGCCTGCGAGTTGCTGCTCATATGTTGCTAGACGGGGAAGACTCTCCCGGCGGAGCTTCTTGACCAACCGGACCGCCTGCTTCCGCTTTAGTTCGGCGCGTCTCGCGGAGCCAACCCTCAGGGGGTGGATTGAAAAAACATCTACGCCTTGAGCTAGGGCCTCTTCTGGCAGCTGTTGGACGACGGCAAGCTCAAACCACACCGCAACGCGACTGCCCGCAGGCTCCAAGCCACGCCAGTCCCCCGCCACAGCCGTAGCGGGCGGTCGCCAATCGCGGCGACCGGCCTGTGCGGATGTCATCTCTGTGAGAGCTTCCCATTACACTTCCGTCACAGAGTCGAGTCACCCTTCAGGAGCAATGAACGACGTCAAAAATCGGCGTGCGCTTTTGCTTCCCTAACCGACGCTGTCAGAATGTCACATGGGACTTGGAGCGTTTCGCACCAGGGGCTGACGGGTTCCTCAATATTACCGCAACCTTAATCGACGGGATATGGCAGGATTTGTTCGACATCGGGGCGAATCTCATGCGGAAAGCGTCAGGGTTAGCGAAAGGATGGGATGTGAACATGGCAGAGAGTATCGATAACCAGACGGCAGAGAGTTTGCATGGGGTGGGAGCGTTCGAAGAACAATTGGCCCCAGAGCTGCAGGGATTGGCTAAAACCCTAGAAAAGCTCGCCCGGCTTAAGAAGCTCTCTCAACAAGCGAGTCTTCTCAATCTCGTCGATCTTAGAAAGCAGCTGGACGAGGCTCAGCGGCTCAGCCAAGACGTGCAAGAGCAAGCGCGGAATCTCGAGAGCCGGGTCGAGCGATTCCGTCTGGCGGTATCGGAGCGGGACCAGTTGGAGTGGCAGGCGCGCTTTCGCCAAGCGTTTCATGCGGGATACCCGCCGGTAGAAGGAGAATTCCCCCTCTTTCAAATATTTCCCGTGGATGTGCGGGTCGATTTTGAGCACGAATTGGTGCTGATTAACAACCGCACCGTCCGAACGATTCATCCCGCAGCGGTCGCGTCACTGGTGGAGAAGGAATGGGACCGATTGAACCGCGAGCGCTTCAATGCCGGGTCCTTCGCCAAAGCGGTCTTAAGGGCTTACGACCTCTTATTGGCTGAACTTACGCAAAAGTCGTCGGGGAGCAACGCCGGACGAGTGGTGCCCCTGCGGACCGTTCATCAATTGTTGGCCTTAAAGAGCGGGCTCAGCGGGTACGGATTAAATCAGTTCGCGTTCGACATCTATCGCCTGCGGCGATCGGAGAGCATGACCGTGGACGGTCGACGGCTGGAATTTGGCACAACGCGGAATCGCGGGGGGATCGTCATCACCCACCCCGGCGGTCAGCAGGAGACGCTCGGCTCCTTGGAAGTGATCGAGGCGATTAAGCCATGATAGAGCAGACCAACCGCGTCGCCTTTTCTGCTTCCCCTCGGGCTGACGACCTGCCAGATGCTGTGGTGGAATCGACTTTCGCAGACCCGGCGGGACTGGAAGACTTTTGGACTCACTGGTATCTGGATGGTTTTGTGGATGCGGGGCAGGGCAAGGTGAAGGTTTTGGTGGGGCGCCCGGGGTCAGGCAAGACCCATTTCCTCCAACACTTCGCCAGGAGGGCCAAAGCCATGGGCTATCGGACGGCGATCGTGGATGCCGCCGCGGAGAAGTTGGCCTCCATCGATGAGCTCTACCGCGCCATTTCTCGGCAGATGCCATGGGACTCCTTAGTGCGCGCGGGCCTTCGGCACGTCCTACAAGAACAGCTGGGATATCCCGAATTCACGGGTCCCGTGGAAGACTTTTTAGGCTGGGTCGAGAGAGAGCGGGGCCTGACCGCCACTCTGATTCGCCGGGATGTGCGCGAAGCGATCGACGCGTTCTTAGGGACCATCGATCTCGACGGCGAGTTTTTCCTGGCAATCCGTAGCTGGATGAATCAATTGGTCCTGAATCAGGATGGCGCGGCAGCCGCCGAGTGGCTCCTGGGCGGAAAGCTTGGGGCAACCGTGCGCAAGGGGATGGGGCTCCGAAGCAATGTGACGCGTCGCAATGGTCGGACGCTGTTGGCATCTCTAGCTGCCTGGGTTCATCACCTCACCCAACGCGGGATCGTGGTTCTGGTCGATAATATAGGGGTTCTTTCGCTGACCGATCGGGTGGAGGGGCGACCCTATTACACCCGCGCTGCCCGCGATCAAAGTTATGAAATGATGCGTGAACTCATCGACGACAGTGCATTTTCTCCGTATTTGCTGACCGTCATAGCGGGTGAGACAGAGCAGGTCGCGAATTCCCGCACGGGGTTTCCATCGTACCCGGCACTCTGGGCACGACTACAAAGTGAGGTTGCCGCCGCGCGGCCTAATCTCTTTGGTGATTTGGTGGATTTGGACAGCTTGTGGTCTGAACCCGGCGAGCATGGTGCGCGGTTGCTCGACAACTGGCGTGATGTGGAATGGACCCCGGACGAGGAGGGGATCGTGGCGCCGGAAGATAAAACATTAGGGCTTGAGTGGGGCCGCCCGCGACGCGTGGTGGCCGATGTGATGCGGCAGCGAGCGGGCCGCGAGGAGGGCAGCGCATGAGTCAGGCGCGAGTCATTATCGAGGGATTGCGATCGGGGATTCCCTATCGGGAAACGGCCGATACCATGACAGTGGGTCGCCAGGATAATTTGCGCAGTCTAGCGGCACTCATGGAGACGGTGGCCGCCGGGCGGCGGCCGAAGACCTTTGGGCAGATTATCCGGGCCCAGTATGGCGAGGGCAAGACGCACCTGCTCCATGCCATGGCGAACCAAGCCTGGGACGCCAACTGGGTGGTGAGTATGGTGTCTTTGAGCAAGGAATCGCCCCTAGACCGGCTGGATCATCTCTACCCCAAAATGGTTCAGAACCTGATGCGCCCAGGAAGTCGTGTCTCGGGGCTTCAATCCATCGTCACGGAAGCGCTCCAGGCAGCGCTGTTTCTCTCTGAGTCGCGGACCTTGCCGCTGTCCGACCGGACTCGCCTCGTACTGGACAATCTGGCCCGCCAAGATGCGGGATTCGAGGATTTGGTGGGCGATCTCGAGGGGAACTTTCTGACGGCCGTCGAGCTCAAGCGCATCCATCGCGAGAATTTTTCGAAGTCGATCAAGTTGCCCGCCAGCCGCATGAAGAATGAAGTCCCATTCTACTGTGTATTGGTTGACTGGCTAATCCAGCGGGCTGGCTATCAGGGGTGGCTGATCCTATTCGACGAAGTTGAGTTGATGGGGAAGTTTGGCCGTGGCGGGCGGGCGCGTAGTTATGGCAACCTGGGGCGCTTTCTCGCGGGCATGGGGGAGCGGACCGTGTCCGTCTGGGCGGTGGCGGGCAACTTTCAAAAGGATGTATTAATCGACCGCGGCGATCTGGAACGGGCGCCGGAATGGCTCATGAGTCGGCCCCAAGACGTGGAGTTGGTCGCCGGGGCGCGGTTGGCGTTGGATGAGTTGTCGGCTGCCCGGCCTCTCGATCCCCCAAGTCTGGCGGCGGTCAAGGAATTGGTCGGGCAGGTGTTTCGTCTCCACCAGGAGGCCTATGGTTGGACGGCGGAAATGGATGAGATGGCCTTTTGGGAGCGTGTTCGCAGTCAACTGCCTTCGACTGACGCCAAGTTGCGCACCTGGGTGCGGCTCTCGCTGGCCCTGCTCGACAACGCGCTTTTGTACGGGGCCGACGGGGGAGAGGTGCGGGCGGGAGCGCTGGGCGAGGTGGACTTGTCGGAGGATGACGAGGATGTGGCGGGCGTCTCTCGCCGGCGGATTTTTGACTAAAGGAGGTGGGGCGCCCCGATGGAAACCGTGGCTTGGGATCGGAGGGTTCGGCAAGCGTTCGGGGCGATCCCGACGGATCGCGGCGCGGTGCGGGCGCGCCTGGGTGGACAACTGCCAGCCTTCTTGGCGGAATTCCTCATCGGGGCCTATGGGTTGCAGCGGGCCAGCGAACTGGTGGCCGCGCACTGGCCGTCAGCTAGACGCCTTCAGGCGTTGAAATACCAGTTGCTCAAAGACGGTACTCTAGACGTATTGGATTATCTGGAGGCCTCGGTGGACTTGGCAGACGGCGCGCCGAAGGGGCGCTTGGCAGCGTTTCAAGAGACCGTGGCCATCGCTCCCGCCCTTCTGGATGCGTGGCCCGATCTGCTGTCGGGCGGCATGTGGGGGCGCGTGTCGTTGTCCCGGACGGTGGAGCGGGCCGCCCCTGCGTGGCTTCACGAGGACGGGTTCGAGGACGAGACACCCTTCCCTGAGGATGCCGGTGGGATGATCACCGATCTCACGGTGGTGGGCTTCGAACCCTACCAGGTGTCCGTGGACGTGGGGGCGTTTGCCCGGGCCCGGCAGGGGTTTTCGACCGAAGAGTGGATTGATCTCTTGCTCGCCTCGTCGGGCTATAATCCGCGCTGGATTCGCTCTCATCCCCAGGGGCGGCGGTTGACCCGACTCTACCTGTTGCGCTTGTTGCCATTGGTGGAGCGGAACCTCAATGTGATTGAGTTGGGGCCTAAGAATACCGGCAAGACTCACCTGCTCCGCAATCTCTCCCCCTACGCCTATACCGTAGCCGGTGGGCAGGCAACTCCGGCCAACTTGTTTGTGAACTTGGCCACGCAAGCGGCGGGACTCATTCAAAGTCGCCGGGTGATTCTCTTTGATGAAGTGGCGCGCCTGGAGTTTAGCCGCAATCACGCCACTTTGAGCTTATTGAAGGACTATATGGAGAGCGGCCAGTTTTCGCGCGGACGCTCATCGTACGGCGCCGATACTTCGTTGGTTTTCATGGGCAACTTAGATGTGGAAGGGAATCGACCCGCGGACAGATACCGGCATCTATTTCAAGTACTCCCCTCCCATCTGCAGGACACGGCTGTTCTCGACCGGCTGCATAGCTTCATCCCGGGGTGGGAGTTGCCGAAACTTACTCCGGACGCACTCAACGTGGGCTTGGCACTCGCGTCCGACTACTTCGGCGAGGTGTTGTTGGCGCTCCGGGACTGGGCCTATGATGGGTTCTGGACCGAGGTGCTGCGGCGCTGGCCGTTTCGTCCGGGTCTCACGCAAAGAGACGTCGTGGCACTGGACCGGGTGGGGCGTGCTTTCTTCAAGCTTGTGTTTCCCGATGGGGTCATTGACGAGGAAGTGGCTGTGGAACTGTTAAGTGTCATTAGTGAAGGGCGCCAGCGGATCCATGACCAACTGGTGAAGATGGAGCCGGGTGAGTTCGCGTTTCGCCCGGTCGGATTTGAGGGAGTGCCCGTTGTGTCTGACGATGCCCTGGCGGTCGAAACGGAGCGAGACCGGGTCATGAACCGCAGCCCGCAGTCCGGACAGTCGACGGGCGCGGCTGGGAGTCTCGACCCCGTAAGTGGCGGTGTCAATTCTGATGTGGTGGTCATTCAGGCCGTCATGGCCCAAGAGGCCAGCAGTCGGCGGCCCTTGATTTTGGCTGACGAAGGACTCGTGGGGGTGGACAGCGCCTGGCACACGGTTCGCTTCTATCTCGACGCACATCGCCATTCCTTGGGGCTGGACAGCCGTGTCCGCTGGGAGGGGCTCGGGGTGCAACTGTCCGGCGGCCCGGGTGATGTCCGGGGGAGAGCGGAGTTGGCGCTGATGCTGGGGGTCGTGTCCGCGTGGCTCGACCATCCCTTAAAGCCGGCGTTGGCGGCCCTGGGCGGTCTGACACTGAGTGGAGAGGTGACGGTGCCGCCCGAAATGCTGGCTTTAACCATGGCGGTATTAAGCCGTGGACGGGATATCATTATGTTGCCCTCTCAAAGTCCGCTATCCCTCATTGAAGATACGTTTGCGCCCCATTTTCCCCGCTTGACGCTTGTGCCCATCGATACTGTGGAGGATGCCTTGCGCTACAGCTTCCGAAAATAGGGCGGCAGTGGAAGGGCTTCCGGCTTCTCAGGGTGCCTGGACGGTGTGCGCGGGGATGAGATATCGGCGAATGCGAGGCTAAGCTGCGGGTTACGTCCATCTACAACCCGGGCCCAAGCAGGAACTGGAATCCCTGTCTTAAAGCCAAGAATCGTCAGGACCCGGGAATACGGACCTGGAACAAAAGTTCAGTAGAAAGATTCTTCTCACGATGGCATCCGGAGCACTCGCGTGGGGGAGCATTTCGCGTGCCCCAATCGGAATTAACGCTGGCCAGAGTCGACATCTATCAAGGTAAGACCAGTCATGTCTATGCGATCCATAATCCCCGACTCGTAGTTCAGATTGCCCGCGACGTTTCGCGTATGCAAACGGCTTCAGCAAACTACCCCGATAAACTTTCCTCCAGCGCCGGCTCCGAATTATCGACCCATCACGGAATTGACGATTGTCACCAAGAAGTATGGTGTCTGTGGCGGCAGCTTCTGGTCGGTGGATACCCACGGACACGGGCCGGTTGTATGGCAGGACGCTGACGGATACTACTGGGCTGTGCCCAATAGCCTCATCCGCACTCTGACGAGGGATATTCATGCATCGGGAACCACCAAGCTGTCTTGATGCAGCGCATACGTGGGCGCGTCTTTCACAAAGGATTTCGTCTTGCGAACACAGAATGATATGCCGCATCGGGTCAACGCGACGGTTAGACCCGCACGATGCGTCGCCCAGGTAGGTGGTGCTCCGATGAATATCCCCAAGCTGACGAAACAGGAAATGCTGGACGACTTAGATTACCTCTGCCGGTTGCTGGCGGAATCGCATCCGGACCCCTTTTCGGGTTGCGGTGGGCCGATAAACTTCTACCGGCTCGTGGATGACATCGTGCGCGCTATGCCGGAGCGTCTGGCGGTGTCTCATTACCGGCGGCTCCTTCAACCCCTGGTCGCCTCGCTCCGGGATGGTCATACCACTATCCATGGGCCTGCTCCGGCACACTCCCCGCGGCATCCTGCAGTCGATTTCGATGTGTTGGCGGATGGCCTCGTCATCAGGAGCGTCTCGGCCCCGGAGTACCAGCAACTCATCGGCGCCCGTCTTAAGGCGGTCAATGAGATCCCAGTCGACCGCTTAGCTGCGGCTGTCGAGCGTCTCTGGGGGTGTGACAACGAAGTACACGTCTGGTGTCGCCTGGCGGATGCATTGGCCGCACCGGATGACCTGGACGAGCTGCTAAGCCAGACCGGGTCCAGTCAGGCGACACTGACCGTGAGAGCAGCGGATGGAACAGAACACGCGGTACGCATGCATTGGAATCCAGGACTCCGCGGGCGCGGATGGGGTGCTCCGTCCGTTGTCGCTTTACCGTCGGTCGGCCCTGCCCACATTGGCTGGGACTTTGCTGATGAGAGCCACGACGTGGCCATTCTGCGCATCGGGCGGCTGACGCGGTATCGGGAGGCTGCCGAAGTCTGGTGGCATACCGGCTATCACCACGCTCTACGCAACTGGTATCGCGAAATCTATCCTGACACGGAGCCAACGGATGCGGTCTTAGAGTCCTTTGTGTCCGAGGTGCCCGCCGCCACGCCCATTCTCATCGAGTGCCTCGAGGGGATGGCCCGGGCCAACACGCCTTGGTTGATTGTCGACCTCACCGAATCCACCGGCGGCCAATCGGTCTTGGCCAATATGCTGGGATGGGCTCTTTTTGGACCCGAGGCTCTGCACACGGTGGACGGAGGATACCAGATTCCGCGATACTCGCCGTTGTACGCTCAAAACTACGGACAGATCCCGGAAGGGGATTGGGGTCCGGGCGGCTACGACTTTTCAGCGGAACGTGCTTGGCGACAGCGACAGTTCCAGGGCATGCGTGAGCGACCACTGGGGAAGGAAACCGACGCATGGCTGGTGGAGGTCCCCACCTTTCAAGAGGCAGCGCAGGACTTGCCGAATTGGCACCCGCGGGTCGCGGTGGTGACCGGCGCCCGAACCTACAGCGCCGGCTTTGACATTTTGCTGACCCTTAAGGCGCTAGGAGCTCACCATGCAGGGGTTCCGTCCGCGCAGGCGCCCAACTGTTTCATTGACATCCTGCGGTTCACGCTGCCGCATTCGGGGCTCGCCGGAACCGTCTCCTTCAAACGGAGCATGGCACTTCCCCGCCTCGATCCCCAGGTGCGCCATCTTGAGCCGGATGTGGTGTTAACGTACGATCAACTCCGGGCTTATCAGTTCGACCCTGCGGCTGGTGTGCGGCTGGCCCTCAACACCATCCGCTCTGGAGGGTGGTAGGCTTTACAAGGGTGGTGTTGCGAGACCCATGCCCTGCGCCGGCAGGGCGCCAGACACTCCGGGAGGTCGTGATGGATCCGGGCACAGGGATCACAACGGAGACGCCGAATGACGAGAACCAGGAGGACGCCCTCCGGCGTCCGGCGGACCCGGCGACGACTCCCGATTACCCGTAGGGGGCGGTGATAATGCGGGCACGCACTCAATTCGCCACTCCGAACGCAAAAGTCTGCGGATCTTGGGTGGGCTCTAACACATAAGCTGATTTAATGACCAAAGACTAGTTTTTTGCGAAGTCCGGGAATGCTTTGCGTTAAACATTCAACAACCCGGGCGTTTTCCTTTCCCAGAATAACGGCCATGGCCATTGTATCCTGGCAATTAAGCCCATCAACTTTAGGATTTATAAAGGCGTCAAAAACAGTCTTGGAGAAGCATCAATCGATCCGCAGGCGAAAGAGCACCAGGGTGAGTGATTCGGTTCACACGTCCGATGGCCGACGCTTCCTCGACAGTTCAAACGCATTAGGTTGCACATTATTCCGAGTCTCAAGTTTCATAGCTGCCGCGGGGGTTCTTCTGTGAGAAACTCGGATGGCACATGAGGGGGGAGCGGCAAGGGGCCTGTGATGGGAGCGTGTTGCGGCTTTCCCAATAGAAATCCTTGCATGTAGCGAACTCCGCTAGCGCGCAATGCCCAGAATTCGTCTAACGTTTCAACGCCTTCGGCAATGACGGCGATTTCAAGATCGTGTCCTAGTTCCACCATATTTTTGACGGCGGCGCGGTGAACGGGGTCCTGATCGACATTTTGAATGATAACCCGATCCAGTTTCAGGAGGTCGGGACGTAACTTCAAGAGGGCACCGAGGCCCATAAAGCCGGCGCCATAATCATCGAGAGCAATAGCGTATCCGGACTCCCGCCATGTCCGCACTTGATTCCAGAGGGCAGGGTTATCGATAATCGGCTGCCGTTCCGAGATCTCTAAGACGATGCGATGAGGAAGGAGCGCGGGACGCGCCGGTGCCGCAGGCATGTCGTATACCATGGTATCGATGTTGACAAACAAGCGTTGCTGGGGCGGCAAGTCATGGAGTCGTTGGATGGCCAAATTCCGCGCGTTGGCCTCGAGAATCACCTGATGGCCGAGGCGTGCCGCAGCGGCAAAGAGGGCGCCCGGTAACTCCCATGCTGTGCCCTGCGGTCCCCGTAACAGGGCTTCATGCCCGACTACCCGGCCAGTGTCTGTATCCACGATCGGTTGTAATGCGCTCCAGAGCTGTCGGCCCATGTTGTTCCCCACTTGGAATAGTGTCGTCCGGTGTCGACTTCGGTACGCCCTCGGGGACTCCTCTTTTCCGGTGTCTCAATTTAGTCGCAGGCAGGCCCAAGGCCACGGCGATCGGTTTGCCACGGCCCACGTCTTCCCCGTCCATTGGGATCCTAGGCGTTCGCACTCGGGACCGGTACACAAAGGATCATGCACGTGTCATAAGACAACAGGACTAGCCAAGGTTATAGGCTCGAGCATGATATTGCCTCCTACCTGTGAACCCAGAAGTGACGTTTGGGCAACCCATCTTGACGTACCAGACGACGCCCGCCGTGGCCTATGAGACGGCAGAGGCGGTGTGCAGGCGATCCTCAACGGCCAAGACACGACCTCCTACCTCGCCAAGACCTACCAGTGGATTCTGGCGCATCCGACCGCGTTTCGCGACGGCGATGTGTTCAGTCCGGCCTCGGAACCGGGCAACGCGGGCATTCTGCCGTATGTCGTGCAGACCCCGTGGCAATTCCCGAGTCTCGCCGCCTATAACCAGTGGCTCGCGGACATCACGGTCGTCTGCCGCCTGGCGTTTCAGCGCATCGGCAAGCGCGTCTTCGTCGGCTTGATGGCCCCCGGTGGCGCACGGGCGGGTGCCAGCAATGAGATTTTCCCGGCGACGGCGCACATTCTCGGATCGCCCCTGAGCCAGGATGACTATACGCAAGGCCCGGCGACCATCGCCGCTCGGTTGACGCAGATGCACCAATTCTGGGGCAGTGACATGGTGCTGAGCGAGTGGGGCGCGAACGCAGAGCAGACCGACCAAGCCGCCGCCGCCACCATCGACGCGATGTATACGGCCCTTCCCAGCTTCCGTTCGTCACCGGCACGAACTATTTTGAGGCATGGGCTGGGCGTACCCGGCGGGCGCCCCCACGCTCGCGCAACAAGGCCCCGCCAACGACGGGTTGCTCGACCAAACACCCCTGGCGATTCGGCCCCAGGGCCAAATGGTGGCGAAATGGTTCGCCTAGGGAACAATCATCGGAGATGAGCCGAGGTGACGATGGTTAATCCTATTTTCATCCATCACGAGCCCTCCGTGAGGATCTAGGGCGCATGTCGGATGTCTTTCTGCGCACATACGGGCCGAACACATGGAAATCAGGCCATGCCCAGACTACCTCGAATACGCCCACTCCTCCGGGAAAGTGGGGGTATTTGCGCGGATTTGACCCATCTGTCAGACGCAGCAATTACTTTCGCACGGACGACAGTCTGCCGGACAGAAGCGGTATCTGCAAATCTTGCTGCATCTGGGAGAGAGCGCTAATTTGAGGCCGGTTCTCGTGGCTTTTACTGTTGTGCGCGTTCTTCCTCTATGTTTACCTCGGCACTCGTCTTGTACAAGGGGATTCTTTCGTTACGGGACCTCCCCATGGAGAGGTCCCTGCTTCATTGGAGAGGCTGAGAGCCCGGTGTAAAGTTCAGGCCGTAGCGTTTGAACCAGAGCCTGATGGCCTGCGTGGACGCTGTGCTGTACTGGCCGTGCAGCCCGTGATGGCCCTCGGAGTAGAGAATCAGTTTAACCGTACGGTGGGCGTTCTTTAGCTGTCTGGCAAACAATTGCACCGTTTGCCAGATCACGTGGTGATCCGCCTCTCCTTGCAACAATAGCACGGGTGCGTGAATGGCGTGGGGGTTGGGGGATCGCTGGTTATACCAACGGTTCCTGACATTCGTGCCGTGCTGGAATTGGAGCAAATTCGCCGAACTCACCAACCCGGGTATCTCGTCGTGCTGCGCTACCGCTGGATGACGTTCAATCCAGGCCACATAATTCCGCATCCCAACGAAGGGACTCACCGCCACCACGGCGCGCACCTGTCGGTCCCACCCCGCGGTCATGAGGGCTAATCCACCCCCCAAGGA
>JAJZAN010000110.1 GCA_021799435.1 Bacillota bacterium
CCAGAAATCGCGCTGGCCAACGACCCCTTCCTTGGGAAGGGGCTGCAATTGATCGTCGACAATGCCGACCCCACCTTTATGCGGCAGATGCTGGAGACAGATATTTACGCCCAGTCCAGCCAGCAGAAGATTGGGGCGTCCATTTTTGAGGCGGCCGGAGGCTACGCTCCGACCATGGGCATTGTGGGGACCATCATGGGGCTGGTCCACGTGTTGGGCGAGCTGACCGGCAATCCCAACCAGCTGGCATCCGCCATTGGCCTGGCATTTATTGCCACCCTGTATGGCGTGGCCAGTGCCAACTTGGTGTGGCTGCCGCTGGCCGGGAACCTAAAAAACAAGGCCAAGCATGGCACCTTGATGCGCCAGATTGCGCTCGAGGGACTTTTGTCCATTCAGCAGGGGATGGCCCCTTCTATGCTGCGGGACAAGCTGATGAGCTTTATTCGACCGTCGGGTGGACCCGGAACCGGCAACAGCACCAACAATGACACCGTGGCTCCTGTCGAGGAGGTCCAAGTCTCATGATTGAGGAGGAGCACGAAGAAGAAGGTGGTGGCGAAGGCGGCGGCATGATGCGCTGGCTCATTACCTACGCTGACCTGATTACGCTCTTGTTGGCCTTTTTCATTGTGCTCTATGCTATGAACCGCACCCAGCAAGTAAAGTTTTCTCTGGTGGCGCAAGCCCTGGCGAAGGAATTTGATTCGAACAGCATTGTGGGGCAGGGCATCGGGCCGTCTATCATCACCAATCAGAGCGGCACCCACACGCAGACGGCCACAGCCCAGCAGCAACAGGATCTTCAGGCCTTGAACCGTTTGCAGAACAAACTGCAGAGGGCCATCGACAAGGCTGGGCTGGCGAATCAGGTCACGGTCACCAGCAACTTGCGGGGTGTGGAAGTGAGCTTGGATGCGACAACCCTGTTTGCTCCGGGTTCAGCGGTGTTGTCGCCCGCGGCCCACAGATTGCTGAAGAGCTTGGGCCGTGTGTTGACGACAGTGCCAAATGACATCGAGGTGGTGGGGTACACCGATTCGACCCCCATTCATACCAACGAGTATCCGAGCAACTGGCAGTTGTCCGCGATGCGGGCCGCAAACGTGGTGTACAATTTGGCGGCGCTGCCGGACATGAAGCCCCAGCGATTGTCTTTAGCAGGGTTTGGCCAGTATCATCCGGTGGCATCCAATGCCACCGCGGCAGGGCGGGCTAAGAATCGACGTGTCAACATCTTGGTTCTTCGTCAGACTGTGGCGCAAGTGGCGATTGGAAACGGTCCGTAAGGCGGGCGCGGGTGAGGAGGAAAACACATGGGCGTGGGACCCATTAATAACTTGACGGATGCGGCCATCATCCAGACCATGAATTTGAGTCGGCAGCAAGAGCTCTACATCACCAACGACTTGGCCAACTATGATACGCCAGGGTTCAAGGCACAAAACCTAACTTTTCAAAACCAATTGGCTCAAGCCATGCAGCAGGGGACAGGGGCGATTATGCGCGTCACCGGCACCGTCGTTCAAACCCCCGGGTCGGTGGACAACAACGGCAACTCCGTGTCCATGACGGGGCAGATGAGCAATTTAGCCCAATCTCAGCTGCTGTATGAGACCGCTGTGCAGGCGTACAACGAAAAAGTGACGGAACTGAAGATTGTCACGGAAGGGAAGGCGCAATAATGTTTGATGGCATGAACATTGCCTCTACAGGACTTGTGGCCGAATCACTGCGACTTTCCATTGTGGCTAACAACTTGGCCAATGCGGACACCACGGTGACGCCGCAAGGGGGACCTTACCGCAGTGAGTTCGTCGTCTT
The DNA here is from genome assembly GCA_021799435.1 of Bacillota bacterium. Classification (GTDB taxonomy): domain Bacteria; phylum Bacillota; class Sulfobacillia; order Sulfobacillales; family Sulfobacillaceae; genus Sulfobacillus_B. The sequence continues at coordinate 1,825 of JAJZAN010000110.1, forward strand.
TCAATCGGCTGGGGCACCGAACGCTGGGCCTAATCAAGGGGTTGGGCAGGGTGTGATGATTAATGGCATTTACCAAGACCAGAGTCCGCTCAAAGCGGTCTACGATCCGTCCAGCCCGCAGGCCAATGCCCAAGGCGATGTGCTGTATCCCAACGTCAACCTGCCAACGCAGATGGTGGACATGATTTCTGCATCGCAGGCCTACCAAGCAAACGTGAGCGCGTTCAACGCCGCCAAGGCGATGGACGTCAAGGCGCTCACCATAGGGTCGTAGTATGAGTACTTTGCCGATTTCTCTGCTGCCGCCGATTACCATGTCCGGCGGCACCACCCAAAGCGCCAGTTTGCCGGGCAATTTCGGCGCCTTGGTGGGACAAGCCATCACGAGCCTGCAGACGGGTCAGGCTAACGCCAACCAGACCATCCAGGAGGCTATGGCGGGACACGTCAGCGTCACTCAAGCGATGGTGGCGATGACCATGGCTCAGTCCCAGTTGGACGTGGCCGTATCGGTGCAAAATCAAGCGATTTCAGCCTATCAAAGCATTATGAACATGCCCTTAGGATAAATGCGGCGAAGGAGAGGACAGCATGAACGAGGGAGTGCAGCAAATCCTCACCCGTGTCAGACAATGGTGGGCCAGCCAGTCCTCATCCAAGAAACTCCGGCTGGGTGGCCTCGCCGTCCTCGCCATAGCGGTCATCGCGGCTGGTTGGACCTTTGTCACCAGTCCGAATTGGCAGCCGCTGTATACCAACCTTAGCGCTCGCACCGCCGGACAAATCACCACGCAATTGACCCAAATGAAGATCCCGTATCAGCTGACGAATGGCGGCAGCACCATCAAGGTGCCCGAAAAGGATGTCAACCAAGTTCGGGTCACGCTGGCGGACCAAAACATCCCGTCCAGCAATGTGGGGTTGCCATCCTCCCTAACGTTCAGTCTAGGTGAAACCAGTCAGCAGATCCAACTGCAGGAACTGGCCAACTTGGAAGCCACTTTGGAGTCCACGATTGACAGCATCAACGGTGTCCGTTCGAGTCGGGTGCTGATTAATCAGCCTTCGCCGACGCTGTTTGGGGAAAGCACCAGTCAATCTACGGCGTCGGTGTTCGTGGACTTGGCGCCGGGATCGTCACTTTCAGCCGGTCAAGTGCGCGGCATCATGAACTTGGTGGCGCACTCGATATCGGGACTCAGCGTCCACCAGGTCTCGGTGGTGGATCAAAACGGCACCGTGATTTCGGAGGGGGCCCTGAGCAACAACAGCCAGGCGGCCGCCGTCTCCGGGATGTCCAATGCCGAATTGAACGCCGAAAATGCCGTGTCCGGCCAAATTAAGAACAACGTCCAGGATATGCTGACGCAGGTGCTGGGACCTGGCAATGCGGTGGTGCAGGTGAGCGCCATTCTCAACTTTAATCACTCGACCGTGACCTCTACGCAGTACAGCAACCCGGTTGTCGCCTCCCAGCAGGTGCAAACCAGCAGCAGTTCCGGCAGTACGCCGCCGTCGACGCCGGTGGGGACCACGGGCAATACCCCGACAGTCACCACTGTCACCAACAGTGGCAGCACGTCTAAAACGAACACCAAGACCACCGTCACCCACTATTCAGTCGGAGCCACCCAGACCAGTGAAACCGTTCCCGCTGGGCAAATCCAGCGACTCACAGTGGCGGTGGTGGTCGACAAAAAACTGACGGCGGCAGAGACAGCGTCCCTCAAGAATCTCGTCGCCAACGCGGCGGGTCTTAATTTCAAGGCGGGTGACCAACTGACGGTGGTCGGCATGCCGTTCAACCACACGGCAGTAGCTGCGGCGCTGAAGGCGATGAAGCAGGCTCAGCAGGCGCAGTCTGTGCGCCAATACGGTGCTGCGGGAGCCGCCGCTGTAGCGCTGGTGGTCATTTTCCTCTTGGTGCGGCGGTCGCTGAAGAACCGCCCGCCGACGGAAGCGCCCGTCATGACCCTGCCGACGGCGGTGGGAGCGACCGATTTCCAGGAGCCGATGTCGGTCGCGGACCTCTTGAGCGAGATGCGGGCCGCCAAGGAACCTGTCATTTCGGAGCAGGCACGGCAACGGCTTGACGATATGGCCCGCAACGATCCAGAGACAGCAGCCCGACTCTTAAAGGCGTGGATGGAAGAGGAAAATAGTTAACATGGACAAGGCGGCGGGAGCTCGCAAGGCGGCCGTCCTGCTTCTTAGTATGGGATCGGAGGAAGCCGCAGGCATTCTTCGGTACATGAAGCGGTCGGACGTCGAGGCGATAACGGTAGAGATTGCGAAGATGAAGCGCGTGGACCCGTCCTTACAGGATGAGGTCCTCACTGAGTTTTATCACCTCTCGCAAGCTGACCGCCAGATTGCCGAGGGCGGTGCGGACCTGGCCAAGGAAATGCTGGAGCGGGCCTTCGACGACCAGCGCGCCACCGAGATTATGCACCGCCTGCGCAACTTTCTGCAGAAGCGTCCCTTTGAGATGCTGCGCAAGGTGGATGCCGCGCAGATTACGGCATTGGTGCAGGACGAGCATCCCCAGACCATCGCCGTCATCCTGTCCCATACGGAGCCGGCCCAATCGGCCGCAGTGCTGTCCGCGTTGCCGGCGGACTTGCAGACCGACGTGGCGCGCCGCATTGCACTCATGGGGCGGGCCGCTCCGGAAGTTATTAAGGAAGTGGAAAGCCTCATCGAGCAAAAGCTCTCCGATTTGGCCGCTGACGAAGCGAGTGGCGGAGGCGGGGGACTGAACGTCATTGTCCCCATTCTCAACAACACCGAGCGTGCTGCCGAGCGACTAATCATGGCGCGGCTGGAAGAACAGGATCCCGAGTTGGCGGAAAACATCCGCAACCGCATGTTTGTGTTCGAAAACATGGTGCAGTTGGAGGACCGCTACATTCAAAAGGTACTGCGACGCGTGGACAACAAGACCCTGGCCATGGCCATGAAGGGCGCCGCGCCGGACATTACCGAAAAGATTATGAAGAACCTTTCGCAGAAAGCCGCTGAGCTCTTAAAGGACGACATCGATGTGCTGGGGCCGGTCCGGATCCGTGACGTGGAGCAAGCCCAGCGCGAAATCGTGAACATTATTCGTCAATTGGAGGATCAGGGCGAGATCATCATTTCACGGGGGGAGAAGGATGATTTCATCCTCTAGAGTCGTCAAAGCACATCAACAGACCCTAGGTCGCCTGAGAGTGTCGGTCGAGGCGGATGTGGATCTGCCACCCGCTGAAGAATTCCAGCCGGATATCTCGGAAGCGTTTGGCGAAGTGGTCGAACGAGCCAAGGCCGAGGCGCACGCCATTCTGGAACAAGCGGAGCAGGATGCCGAGGCGCTGCGCCGGACCGCTCATGACGAGGGGTATCAAGTCGGGTACCGAGAAGGGCAAGCTGCGGGACGCCGAGAGGTTGAGGCGCTCTGGCAGGATGTGAAGGCGCGTCTGGAGGAGCCGCTGCGGCTGGTCGAGGCTAGCCGGGAATATATGAACAGGCTCAACGATGAGAGCACCTTGGCGTTGGCCTCGGCGCTGACATTGGCGGTCTTTTCACGGCTCAAGTTGGAACGGCTGGACGTGATTGCGGCGTATATCCAGGAACTGGTTTCGACGGTGGACAGCGGTCGGGTGCAATTATTCCTGGACCCCACCTGGGGCCCGCGTCTGACCGCGCTCGACGAGGTGCTGAAGGATCTGGTGCCGCAATTGACCCTGTCCGTGGACGACAGCCTGGCGAGTGGGTCCATGCGGGTGGAAACCGAGGGGGGTGGGGCCTTGGGCGGCCCCCTGACCTCGCTCAAAGCCCTGGTTGAGGAGGTGCTGGGATGACCCTGGTCGACCGTGTGCAGGCCATTCCCAGCGGGCGGCGTTTCCCGCTCTTCGGCCGGATCGAGTCCGTACGGGGACTTTCGGTGATTAGTCGGGGCCCGGATTCAGCGATCGGGGAAATTTTGTGGCTTCTCGATTCCCATGGTGTGCGGCGCATGATGCTGGAGGTGAGCGGATTTCAGCCGGGCGGGCGCCTTCTCTTGACACCGTACGGGGATTTGACCGGAATTCGGCAAGGGATGATGGTGGAGGCCACTGGGCGGCGCCTCAAGGTGCCAGTGGGCCGCGGCCTGTTAGGCCGTGTGGTGGACGGAACCGGTGAGCCGATGGACGGGGGAGCGCCTGTACGGGCGCGCCGAGTGGAAATTGTGCCGGAACCCATCCGCCCTCTAGACCGGCAAGCGATCGACACGCCGCTCTGGACGGGAGTGCGGGTCGTAGACGGGCTTTTGACCTTGGGCCGCGGCCAGCGGGTGGGGATCTTTGCCGGAGCTGGGGTGGGCAAAACCACTCTGCTGCAGCAAATGCTGGAGGGGGCTCAAGCGGACGTAGCCGTGGTGGGGTTGATTGGTGAGCGGGGACGTGAAATTTCCGAGTTCTATCACCAATTGGCTCCCCAAGCGCTAGTCAAGACGGTGGTTGTGGCTGCCACCTCGGACTCTCCCGCGATCATGCGGCTTCGGGCTATGGACACCACGTTTCGCATCGCCGAGTGGTTTCGATCGCAAGGACTGGACGTCATGCTGGTGGTCGACTCGCTCACTCGGGTGGCTCTGGCGCAAAGTGAAGTGGGTCTGGAAAGTGGAGAAATTGCGGCGGTGCGCGGGTTTACCCCCTCGGTCTTCCATCTCCTGCCCCGTCTATTAGAGCGTGCCGGGCGGGTGGGTGTGGGCACCATTACAGGGATTTTCACGGTGTTATTGGACGGTGACGATCCCACCGACCCCATTGGCGATGCGGTGCGGGGTATTTTGGACGGCAATCTGTACCTTTCGCGACATCTAGCGGAAAGGGACCATTTCCCGGCGGTCGATGCCTTAAAGAGCCTGAGCCGAATCATGCCCGACATTGTCTCCTCGGAGCACCAACGGTTGGCAGGCAAGGTGCGGCGGATTTTGTCCCGCTTGGACAAGAATGCGGACTTGGTCGCGTTGGGCGCCTATCATCCCGGCGCCGATCCCGTGTTTGATGCCTGCCTTCGGGTGGAGCCCTTGCTGACCGCCTGGATGCGGCAATCGGTTGACCAGTTTGAGGACCCGGACGCGTCCCTGGCCTCCCTTGAGTCGATTGTCTCGGCAGAGCCCGAGTTGGAGCAGGCATGATTGAGCGACTGATTGAGTTGGTGGAGCGGGATATTGACCAAGTTACTCAGCAATTGGCAGCGTTTATCCGCGAGCAGGCCGAGTTAGAGGTCGAACGTGCCCACTGGGTTCAGCATCTCGCCCCCTCTGCGGCCGAGTTCGACAGCATCGACGCCATTCGCCAGGCGTTGCAGTACGGGGCTCGCGCCGACCGGGAGCTGAAAACATTGGCAGAAAAGGATTTTCTTGTCGAAACGCGAATAGGTGATTGTCGAAATACTTTGTCGCAATTAAGCCGCCGTAAAGAGGCCCTGACCGAGGTGTTGTCACGGCGGCAGCGGGCTGAAGCAGCCCGCTTGGCGCGTCGCCAGGAGCGCGATATGATTCAGCGAGGTTTGGCGCGCCGCGCCTTAAAGGAGGCCGAGGAGCAACAGTGTTTCTAGAGGCGAACCAGCCTATTCAAATTGTATTCCAGAATCGGTCTGTTCCCAGCCGGGTGATCCGCTCCGTGCGTGACGAGATTTATATTGACGCCCTGCGCGACGCGGAGATGGAATTGACCCCGCTTCCAGGTCAGAAGGTGCCCTTGCGGTGGTCCGAAGACGAGACACTGTACCAGCAGTTTGGGAAGGTAACCGATGTTTTAGATCCTATTCCGATCATCGTAGTCAAAATGGAAGGCACACCGCGGGTCGTGGAGTTCCGCAAGTCTTTCCGCGTCAAAGTGGCGTTGCCATTAGAATACGGGTTGGTTCGCCCGGATTCGGAGCTGTTGGTGACCACAACCCTGGATATTTCGGCCACCGGCCTTCGCTTTCCCAGTGCCGTCAAAGTGTGGGCAGGGTTGGAACTCCGGATGCGGCTGCGCGTGGAGCAGCGGGCTTTGGAAGTTATCGGCAAGGTGGTTCGCGTGGCGCCCAAACCGCGCGAAGTGCGGGGACGGGAAAGCTGGGAGACGGCGGTGCAGTTCACCGTGATGACCGTGCCGGACCGCAAATGGCTGGATCAATACGTCCGGCGTCAGCATCAGCGGCTGCGCGTCGGACACTAGTTCTCGTCTCACGCGCAGGTCACTGAAAGGAGGTGATATCAATGCCAAATGCACTACCCATCCAACTGGGTCCGATCCCGGATTCGGGACAAGTGGGCCAATCGCCCACCGCCGCGGGGAAGCCTTCGTCGCGCGGTTCCTTCACACATGTGCTGTCCCAGTCGTCTCGGGGCCACGCCGCCGGCCAAGCGCCATCCGGATCCCACACGAAGGCGGCATCGGCGGCCACAGCAGAAGATCCAGGACATGGCCGCGCCGTGAAGAAGTCCCTGCAACACGGACAGGAAACGGCCGCTGCCAAGCCCTCGACCGCGGCCCCGGTCGCAGTCCCAGTGGGCCCGCCGCCTGCTCCTGTCCCCGGAGTCCCGCTTAAAGGCGGGAAAGGCCAGACCGCCGGATCCGCAAACAGCGCAGGGCCGGTCGGTCATCCGACGCGCCGCCTTCCTATTCCAGGCGGGTTGCTGACACGAGCGAGACCGAGGCAAAGTCCTACGCAAAGTCCGGCCAAAGCCCACACGCCGGTCACCCATGTGGTCCGTCAGGGCGCAGCCACGGCCAGTCGCCCATCGGAAGTGCAGGGAGAGCTGTTCCCTCCTGCACAGCCGGGAAGCGCTAACCTTAAAGTCGGGAATACCGTAAGCCACGCCCTTGAGAGGACCGGCCCGTCCGCAACACGGTCATCGGCCGCGGGACCTTTGCACGCCGAGGTTCAAGCGGGTGTTCAATCCCAAGCCGGGGTCGAATCGCCCAAATCAACGGGTTCACGAAACAAGGCCAGCGTTTCGGTTGCGGGTCCCAAACCCAGCGCACCGACGTCCGGGAATGGCGCGACACCGGGCAATGCATCCACGCCCGTCGTGAGCCCCATGTCGGCCAGCCATGGGCACGGAGGACACGGCGCTCCGAGTCACGCCGGACCGGCGCTAGTCCAAACCAAGACCCCCACGGAGCCTCAGCCGCCGGCCTGGAAAGTCCAATCCAACGGGGTGGTAGCCCAAGACGGGACCAAACGATCCTCATGGACCATCCAGCCGCCCTTGACGAATGCGCCGGCCATGAAGCTGGAGCTCACCCAAAACGGGTCCAAGCTGAAGGCCGACCTGACGGTGAGTCCGCAGGTGATGGGACTGATTAACGCGTCTCCGACAGCGCTTCCGCATCACGCCGTGCACTTGCCGGAAGGGGTTTCGACGCTGGAGTTCTCCCTATTTACTCAGGGGGGTGGGACCGGTTTTGGCGAGCAGTCGGCTCAAGCCGGATCGGGGCAACCAGGGAACGCGCCCGTTCCATACCAGTCGGGCCATGCCGCGCCCATGGGTGCGGCTTTGGTCGAGTCTGTGGGCACTATCAACAACGGAATTGATTACCGAGCTTAGCTCGGAGAAAGGGGACCCATGAGCATTAATCCATTGCTGGGTTTGACCGGCAGCCAAAATACGTCGGGCCAAAGTTCGACCGGAACCAGCGGCACCACCGGTACTGCTGGGGCCAGCGGGACCACATCCAGTGCTGCCGCAACTAATCCGGCGTCTCAGTTGGGCGAGTCGGCCTTTTTGACCTTGCTGGCAGCTGAACTCCAATACCAGAACCCGCTGCAGCCCATGGACAACACCCAGTTCGTGGCGGAACTGGCGCAGTTCTCGCAGTTGTCTGCCGTGACCAGTCAGACCAACACCCTGCAGCAGATCTTACAGGCCGTACAAGGGGGCTCGACCTCACTCGTGGGGGCTAGCCAACTGATTGGAAAGACCATCACGACGCAATCGGGCAGCAGCGGCCAAGTGACCGCGGTGAGCTCGACGCCGAGTGGACTCACATTCGATGTATCGGGCGTGGGGACTGTGACAGCCTCGGAGATTACCCAGGTGAGCGCGTCATGAATCCGATTGACCGCCTCGGACCGCTGACCAGCACGGGAGAGGTGAAGGCTCCAGCATCCAAATCAGGCACCGGATTCCGGGACCTGGTGGCGTCGCAGGTGACCTTCAGCCGGCATGCGTCTCAGCGCATGCAGGAACGGCACATCGCCTTAACGCCCAATGACATGCACCTGTTGCAGGAGGCCATCGGGCAGGCGCGGACGGCGGGGGCCAAACAGGCTGCCATCGTCATGGAACCGGGGATCTTCATTGTGGCCCCGCACAGCAACACCGTGATTACGACGGTGGCGAAGAACACGAATCAACCGATGCAACTGATTTCGCAAGTGGACGCGCTGGTCCTGGTAGGCGGGACCTCTTCTGAGGGCGCTTCGTCCCCCCGACCGACGGACGGGGGACAGCCAGCGTTGGTCCATTGGAGTCTCTTGCAAAACACGGACCAATAAGAGGAGGTTACGTATGTCCGGCGCTATGTATGCCGCGATCTCGGGCCTCAATGCGAACAACGCATTGTTAGGCGTGGTCTCGGAAAATATTGCCAACAACAACACGGTGGGATATAAGGCCAGCAGTATGACCTTTGCCCAATCCCTTCAGCAAACCTTGTCGGGAGCCTCTGCTCCATCGGCGACGCTCGGCGGCATTAACCCCGTGCAGGAAGCGGCCGGTGGGGCTGTCAACGTGGCGGGTGTGCAGATTAACACCAACGAGGGCACCTTGCAGTCTACCGGCATTAACACCAACTTGGCCATTCAGGGCCAAGGCTACTTCATCGTCCAGACATCGTCGGGCGGCGTCGCGTATACCCGCGCGGGCGATTTTAGCGTAGACGCCAACGGCAACCTGGTGAATCCCCAAGGGGACAAGGTGCTGGGCTGGAGTCCCACGACCATTGCCGCCAAAGGGCAAACGGCGACCAACATGGTCCCGATTACCATTACGCCCAACCAAACGCAGCCAGCCCAGGCCAGCAGCCAAATTACCAGCGTAGCCGGCAATCTCAGCAGTCAGGACAAGACCGACTCAATCCCGGTGACCTTGTATGACTCGCAGGGCAATCAGGTGCCGATTGACTTGACCTTTACCAATCCCACGTCCACGGGATCCGGCATCCAATGGAATGTCGGGTATACGTATCAACCCCCTGGGTCAACCACGACGCCGACGATCCAACCGTTGGGAACGGTGGTGTTTTCCAACACCACGGGTCAACCTACCTACACCGGCACGGGCAGCATCAACATCACCGGGCTCAAGGACGGCTCTGCCAACATGAAGGTGACGCTGGGCCAGTCGGCCTTTGCCAACCTGACGGGCTATGCCATGGCCACGAGCATTGCCGCGACGGCCAATGGCAACCCGGCCGGCACCTTGCAGAACTACACGATCGGAGCGGACGGCACGGTAACCGGCAGTTTCTCCAACGGTGGCACCGCGGTGTTGGGGCAGGTGGCTTTGGCGAACTTTTCCAACCCGGGCGGATTGCTGAACATTGGCAACACCTTATGGCAGCAGTCTCCCAACTC
>JAJZAN010000111.1 GCA_021799435.1 Bacillota bacterium
GACCACTGAACGTCGCTCACGCTTCTCCGTGCGGCTGTTGGTGACGGGCCTCGTACTTGCGGCCGCCGCGATGGGCCTTGTGGCCTATATCGTGAAGTCGGCCGACGCGCAAGCGACGGTTGTCATGGTTACACAGCCGGTGCCTGCATTCACGACCGTGCAGGCCAATGACATCCAAACGATTTCCGTGCCGGCTCGGTCTGTGGCCGCCGGCGCGATCACCAATCCGTCCCAGATTGTCGGCCAGCTCACGGATACCACACTATACCCGAATGTCCAGATTACCACGCAGGAACTGGTCTCCAGCAATGAGTCGACGAGCCCCTTAGCCGCCCAACTCTCGCAACTGGGCGACACCAGCCTGCGGGCCGTCGGGCTGTCGGCCGACAACATTTCGTTTCCAGGCGGTACCGACATCGTCGCGGGCGACCACATCGACATCGTCAGCACGGCCTCATTTCAAGTGTCCGGGAACAACAATCAGAACCAGACCGTGAACATGGCCAAGGTCATCCTATCCGACGTGCCGGTGTTGAGTGTTCAAAGTCAAGGCAGCAGCGTGTCGGGCATCATAGTCGCCGTGACCCCCACCCAAGCGGTGGAGCTTCTGTACCTTCAGGCCAACGGCAAGCTGAGCTTCTTGCTCGATCCGTTCACTCCGAACACGGGAGCCGCGAACAGCGCCCCAACTGTCACCGGCAACTGGCTCTTGAACCAGCTCAACGTCTCGCCCCAAGGGGGCAGCACCCTCAGTCAATTGCCGCCCGCTGTCACGACGCCGCCGAGTTCCACTTCGTCCAGCTCTCACAAGAAGAGCCAGGGGACTCAAGCCTCGACGCCGACCTCGGGTTCAACTAACTCGGTGCCCTAAGTGATGACAAAGGAGGAACGATAAATTATGGGGCTTAACCAAGCCGGGCATCTCGCCCCGCAGGGTCAGCGCGTCTACATCGCGCACGAGCTTCCGCAAGAGGTCGACCGCATCTGGAACCTGTTCATTGCGGACGGGGGCCCTTATCGAGTGGTCCGCATCGGGAGCAATATCGCGACCGTCAGGGAGGCATTTTTAGCGCAGTCTGGTCCCGAGGCCGACATCCTGCTCATTTCCGACACGATGGGCGACCCGCAGAACTACGCCGGCCTGCAAGTGGTCCGCGACATCGCTCAGCAGCGACCCCAAGTGACGACGCTGGTCCTCACGCAAAACCCGGATCCCATGGCGCACAAGACCATCCTGAAATATGGGGCCAGCGACGTCATTGTGCAACCGCTCCGCGACCTCGCGGAACTGAAGGGGGTCTTGGCGAACATTGCCGCCCGCGATCAGCAACGGGTGCAAGTCGCCCAAACCGCCGACCGTCCCCAGGGCATCGTTGTGGCACCCGAGGCTGCGGCGCCGGTCGTACGCCAGACGATGATTACCGTGTACTCCCCGCGCGGGGGCACCGGCAAAAGCTCATTAGCGGCCAATATTGCCTTGGCCATCCAACAAAACCCCACGATGCACTTGCGCACCGTGTTGGTGGACTTCGACGTCAACTGGGGTTCTGTGAGCTCGATGTTGGGGATCAGACCGACCCTTACCATCAAGGATCTCATTCACAACATTGATTCGATGGACCGTCAGTTAGTTGATCGTTGTCTTATGAAGCATGACACGGGCTTGCGCGTCCTGTTGGCTCCCGATAACCCCGGCGATGAGGACTTGGTCACGGAAGATGTGGCGCGCAAGATCCTCGCCATGTTGCGGGAGATGTTTGATGTCATTGTTGTCGACACCGGGCAGGTACTGCGGGATAGCACTATCTTGGCGATTGAACAGGCCGACAAGGTCTTGGTGGTGAGTCGCCCTGATGTCCCAGCCATCAAACACCTCAAAAAGTTTCACGAGGTCATCGAAGCGTTGGAGATGAAGAATGATGGCAAAGTGATGCTCGTTCTGAATCAGGTGGGCCGCGTCGGCGAAGACGGCATCAGTGTCACGCAGTTGACGGAGCTTTTGCCGTTTCCGCTCGTTGCCAAAATCCCGTGGGTGCCGAATTTTCAGTTGTTCATCAACAATGGGACGCCGCTGGTGCTGGAACCGAGCGATCATCCGTACAAGCACTTGGTTCAGCAAATCGTGCATAACATCCTGCCCATCTATGGACCGGTTCTCAACGGCCGTCGGCGCTTAGTACCGGGCGGTCGGAACGCTCCGAAGAAGCGGCCGGGGCCCGGTGCTCAGGCACCGTCGACAGCCCTGCGCCCAGTCGGGCCGCTGCCGCCAATGCCCAAGCCCGCGCGACCACCCGGTCTCTTGGGACGTCTGTTTCGCCGCTAAGTGTAAAGGAGGTTTCAGGTCATGCCTGACAGTCTATTGAAACGTCGGATCCATGATCGCGACGGAGCTGCACCGCTAGAGGCCCCGGCCCCTACTGCCGCGACACCGGAGTCCAGCACGGTCGGTTCGCCCGTGGGGACAACGGGCGCATCACCCATTCCCGATCCTGATACCGTCTTCCAGCCATCCGCCGCGTCATCCAGTTCGGTGCCGGCCGCGCCCGCCCCGGAACCCGTCGTGTCGTCCGGAAATGAGCCGGTGGCCACGCCGTCTATTGTCGCGGGACCGCTCACAGATGCCGGGGATAGCCCGCGCGTTCTCTTGAGCGATGCCGAGAGCCCTTCGGTCCCGGCTGCCCCTTCAGCGCCGGCGCAGAACACTCAGGCCATGCCCGCTACGGCCCCGTCGGTCGAGGACTCGCCACGCACTGCCGAGGCGCCCCCGACGACATCCAGTCGCTTGCGGCGCTTGAGTGCCGCCGCGCCGGAGGTGGACCAGGATGGATCACCCCTTGTGGACGTCGCCGACAATGCGAGTTACGCTGCGTTCGCCGCATTCGAGCAAGACATCCAAAAATCCCTCAGCGTGCATCCAGATATGGCCGAGTTGACGAAGAACAAGCGCGATCCGCAAAGTCAGCGGCGCGCTCGCGAAATTATCAAAGGCTACGTGGATGCGAACGGCAATCTGCCACCCGGCATGACGACGAAGAGCGTCGTAGACGCGATCTTTTATAACGTCATGGGATACGGGCCCATTCAGCCGCTCTTGGATGACCCGGACGTGGACGAAATCATGATCAATTCCATCACGGACTTCTGGGTGGAGAAACAGGGCCGACTGCAACCGGTTCCTGGGATTCGCTTTCGCAACTGGGAACAGGCCAAGCAAATTGCGGACCGGATGCTGTCGCCGCTCGGTCGACAAATCGACGAGACCCACCCCATGGCCAACGGCCGCTTGCCGGACGGCTCGCGGGTGAATGTGGTGCTCGGTCCCGTTGCCTTGCGGGACTTCTCCATGACCATCCGGAAATTTCGGGAGCAAATGACACCGGAAAAGCTTTTGTCGTATGGGTCGATCACCCAGTGGGCGTTGGACTTCATCCACGCCTGCGTGACGGCACGCCTGAACGTCTTAATTTCCGGCGGTACGGGCGCCGGCAAAACCGCGTCCCTTAACGCCTTCTCGTCCTTCATTCCGCACGACCAACGGGTCATCACGATTGAAGATGCGGCGGAACTCAGTCTCCCCATTCCGAACATTGTGCCCTTGGAGACCAAAGAAAATAATGTGGAAGGCAAGGGCGCCATCACCATTCGCGACTTGGTCCGCAACGCTCTGCGTATGCGCCCCGACCGCATTGTCGTCGGCGAGTGTCGCGGCGGTGAGGCGCTCGATATGTTGCAGGCCATGAACACGGGCCACGATGGCAGTCTGACAACGGTGCATGCGAACTCACCGGCCGATTCCATCAAACGTCTGAACACGCTGGTCCTGATGGCAGGGGAGGATTTGCCGCACCGCGCCATCAATGAACAGATCGCCTCAGCGATCAACCTGATCGTGCAGGTCTCCCGCATGCAAGACGGCACCCGCAAGATCACCGCCATCACCGAGGTGGTCGGGATGGGCAAAAAGAAGTTCGCGGATCGCGTGTGGACCCGGGATCTGTTCCAATTCGTGCAGACCGGGGTCTCGGAAGATGGGGTCATTCAGGGTGAACTGGTGGCCACCGGCAAGGTGCCGAATTTCCTGCCCCGTTTGAGTCAATACGGCTTTAACTTCCCGGAGACCTTCTTCGCCAAGTCCCCATTATTGCCCGATATTCATGCGGTTGAGGAGGAGGCATAACCGATGAACGCGACTGAACTGTTGGTAGCGGCCATAGTCCTGGCGTTTTTGGCGACGACATCCATTTTCGTGTCACAGGTACCCCGCCTTGCGGCCCGCCGCACCAATCTACGCGCGCGGCTGGATCACATCATGGGCCCCGACGAGCGGGAGCGAGCACGTCTGCTGGTTGGCAGCACGGCGGAGGAACGCCCCGCGACAGCCCCTGCGATGTTGCCTGACCCGGTCCGTCGGCGCTTCTTGCAAAAGGATCAGGAGTTCGCCCACGCCGGCATCGCGCTGACCGCCACGGAATATTACTTGGCTCAGTTCGGCCTCGTGGCTGTCGGCGTCTCGGTCGCCGGCCTATTGGGCGGTGGCATTATCGCGTTGATTCTGACGGCGTGCGCCACGATAGCCCTGCCGAATGTTTGGGTCCGCTACTTGAAGGCCCAACGCCTGGCGCAATTCACCAAGCAACTCGAACCGGCGATGCGGACGGCGACCAACAGCCTGCGAGCGGGGCAATCGCTCGAGGACGCTATTCACCTGATTGCGGAGAAGATCCCCGCGCCCTTGGGCACGGAATTCGCGAAAGCGTCCCGAGAGATCGTGAACGCCAACATCGCCCCGTTAGATGCCTTGGCGCACATTCAAGAACGGACGGGATCGGCCTTATTTGGCTGGATCGTGGATGCGCTCCGTCTCCAAAAGACGATTGGCGGCAATCTGCTGGTGATTTTTGAAAATGTGGCCGATACCGTGCGGGAGCGCGTCAATTTACGAGATAGCGTCAAGGCGAAAACCGCGCAAGGTCGCACGGGCGGCTATGTGGTAGCCGTGATGCCATTCGCCATGACGGGGGTTGTGACGATGAGCGATCCGACATACATGCAACCCTTTTTCTCCACCCTGCACGGGGAAATCCTCATCACGTTGTTATTTTTGCTGATTATCGCGGGCGTCGTCATCATCACCCGGATGACGGACATTCGCATTGAGAAGGACTAAGGGAGGTTTGGACATGAACATTCCAGAGTTGGGCTGGCTGGCCATGGGGACAACGCTGCTTGCTGTCCTGTTCGTCGCTGTGGCATTCGACACACCGAAGGTGTCCCGGGTGGAGGCTAACTTGGACGCCCAGCTCCATCCTCGTGATGAGTTAGTCGCCCATTACGAACAGGCACAAGCCACGAGCTTCTTCGAGCGTATCGTTCTCCCGGTCCTGAAACGCGCCAATACCCCAAAAGGCGGCAACGGCCTGCTCTTCAAATCGTTTCGGGGGAAGAATACCGGTAAGCTGGGCGATTACCTCAAAATCGCCGACTATCCGTGGGGCTTGTCGCTCAATGAGTTCCAGCTGCTGCAAATGACCGCGGGCGGGGCGTTTGCCCTGCTTGGCCTTGTGTTGGCAATCGTGATTAGATCACCGCTGCTCTTCTTGGTGGCCATCGTTCTGGCGGCTTTGGGTTACAAGTACCCCGAAACGGTTGTACAAAAGAAGGCCCAAGCCAAGCAAAAAGCGGTCCTCGACCAATACCAATCCGTCTGTGACATGTTGGCACTGGCCAGCGACGCGGGGCTAGGCGTCTTGGATACCTTACACCGCGTAGCCTCACAACTGAAAGGTCGTCTTAGTGAAGAGCTGATGCAGACCCTCTTGGACATTCAATACGGCATGTCGGAAGAGGCGGCCTTCACGGAACTGGCGAGCCGTTGCGGCGTTGAGGAGATCGATGTCTTCGTGCAAAACATTCTACAAAGCCGTCGTCTCGGAACGCCTACCGCCGAAGTGTTTCATCGACTGGCCGAACAAAGCCGGACCCAGGCGGCCAACCGCGCCGAAGCGCAGTCTCAGAAACTGACAGTCAAGCTTATTCCGGTGATCGCCGTTTTCATCTTCTTGCCATTGATCGGGATCATCGGCGGGCCCGCGATCTTTTCAATTCACGCCAGTGGCTTCTGAAAAAGGAGCGTCCCTATGACCACCGACACCCTCATCGACCTGGCACCGCAGACCGTCATCGCGCGGAGCCTCTGGGCCCGTACGCGGGGGTTGCTGGGCACCCGGCAATTTCCCGCATCGACGGTCTGGGTGTTTCCCCGCACGAACCTCATTCACATGTGGGGTATGCAGTACGCCATCGACGTGTTGTTTGTCGACCGGCACGGTCTGGTCCGCCGGCGCGTGGCCAATCTGCGGCCCGGCCGTATCGCCGGGCATCGCCAGGCGCACTGGACGATCGAGTGCCCTGTGGGCACCGTGGCCCGCCTCGATCCTGACCAAACCTACCGCGTCGTGCAGTGGGAACCGACCTGTCGTTTGGAGCCGGTGTCGGAGGAAATTCCCTAAGTCGCAAAAATGGGCCACGAAATTTTTTTCCTGATTTAGACCTTGCTATGCTGGGTCCGCAACATTCCTCGGACGACTTCCGAGGGCGACACGGCAGTGTTCGGCAATCCGAGTGGCGGGCTGTGTCGCATATCTCAGTCCGGGCCGTATCCGCCGCGGCTCTGTCATTTAAGGAGGTACATTGGAATGAACGAACGCACCCCTGTCGCCGCTAACGGGCGCGACGAGGCGGTCGTCATCACAGGCCGCCGCCGCAACATCATCAACCGGGCTCAGCTCGCCGTCATTACATTTATGCTATGGTGCCAGGCCACTATGGCTGACCTGCGTGAGCGCCTTGACCGCAACCAGCCGGAGTTAGTCCGGGGCCAGGCACTCGTCGAGTACGCCCTCATTCTGGTTCTCATTGCCGTCGCGGTGATTGTCGTACTGCACTTCATCGGTGGCAGCGCCCAGAACACCTTGGGCAACGTCGGCAACACCATCCAGAATGGCTAAGCCCTGATGCGGGTCCACGGCGGGGGGAGGCCATCCTTCCCCCGTTTTGTGTGAAGTGTGAAGGAGGGAGACTGTGTCGGACCTCGTGGCAATTGTTGTGGGCATCGGATTAGCCGTCTTGGCGTGGTACGACCATCACACGCGTACATTTCCACTGCGTGTCTTGGCCTATGGCACCCTTGGAGGCTGGGTGTTCCACGGGCTCACCGCCGGTTGGATCGGCTTGTTCCATGCGCTCATCGCGTGGGCCCTGGGCTGCGGTGTCTTGTGGGGGTTTGCCAAATTGGGGGGGCTGGGCTATGGCGATGTCCTCCTGATGGGCGCCTTGGCGGGTGTGCTCGGCTCATGGCTGTCGACCCTCTACTTGGCGATCGCCGTCAGCCTTTGCGGGGGCGTCATCGCGGCGGGCGTCTGGATCTACCGCCGCATACGGGGCGGCCACCGGGCCTTCCCCTTTGGTTGGGCTTTCCTCGGCGGTTGGTGGTTCTTCTGGATTTTGCAGTGGGGTGGTGCTCTCCATGTTTAAGCGGTTGAAGCGGCTCAAGCGCCGCTGGCAGCGCGGGCAGGCGATTATCGAAGCCGCGCTGGTTCTGCCCATCTTGATCCTCATTCTCTTTGGCGTCATCGGGTTTGGCGTGGAGGTCGGTGCCAAGCAGATCATCTATGCCACGGCTGGGGAGGGGGCCCGACTCGGAGCCTATTACGGCGTTACCATGAATGGCAGCGCGTGTTCTATCCCTTCCAGCACCCAGGCGAAGATCACCCAGGCTGTCGCGGATAACTTTGCCGCCAACAAGCTCCCACACTTCAATCCGTCCCAAGATTTGACCATATCTGCACAGCCCACGACCGTCTTTGGGACCGGATCGACGAATCAACAATGTCTCATCAGAGTCAGCATCCAGTATCCCTACAAGATTCCTGTGCCGATTTATGCGGCGCTATTGGGCCATCCCAATGGCGTCTTGAACCTAACCGGGGAGGCCACGTATGATGCGAATGCTTCGTCATGATTGGCAACGCAAGTTGGAGCGCGGGCAGACACTGATCATTACCGCCGTCGCCCTCCCGGTCCTTCTGATTGCCGCCGTCCTCGTGCTGGATTTTGCCCGAGTACACATGGTGCAGCAGGAGGTCCAAAATGCCGCGGACGCGGCCGCGCTGGCGGGGGCCAGCCAAGCTCAGAAGGTGGACGTCTACCGATGCCTGCAAGTACAGCCACCCATGCCGCCGCACTCCCACAAGCAATCGATCTTCACGCAAGCCGTGACGTACGGCTACTTCTACAAGTTGAATCCCGTGGCGGCCTACAGTGCCGCACAACAAACCCTGGACGCCAATCTGGAACAGATGGGGCTTTATAACCCGAAGACTAATCAATACACCACCAGCTTCAACAGTCAACGGTTGGCACTGGATTACGCGTGGCCGTTCTACAATACGCAAGGCGTTACGCCGGCGCCCATTGCGGACACCCAACTCGATGCCGCGCCGGGCCTGCTGGATCCCATCACCTATCCACCGGGGGACACTCCGGACGTGCCCGTCGCCACTGGATTCGAGGTGCAGGTAGCCGTCACGTATCAGACCCTGCTGTTAGGCATCTTCCAGCACAGTTACCAAACCCTGACGATTGTGCGCCATTCAGTCTCACAGCTGTACTACAACGCCAACAAGGCCACCGCTCATAAGCAGTTGCCGCCCTACGGGTCATGGGCGTCACCACCCACCACAAATCCGGATGCCTGCGGCGTATCATAAGGGGGGATTGTCATGGCCGATGACGACGTGCGTGCCTCCGATGTGATGCCCAGTTCGGATCGGGGCTCAGACCAGTTTCAGCGCATTATTCCGCCGCCGACGGGGCCGTTCGGGACCGCCGCACCGTGGGGCGGGTTGCGTCGCCGGTGGCAGTGGCTCGCACTCGGCCTAGCCGCTGCGGTGGCCCTCACGTTCCTCGCCGCGCCCATCAACGGACCGTTGGGGAGCCCGTTTCTGCGCGTGTTTCGCCACACGACGATTCCCGATCCGTCCTATCCGTCAGATCGTTCGCTCGGCGGTTCGGCCCCCTCGGACGGCGGGGTCTCGTCCCACCAATTTTCGATCGACATTTTGACCGTTCGGACCTCCTCGAACGCCTGGCGCCTACGGGTCGCGATGACCAATCGGGGCGCGACGCCGGTCTTGGCGGAAGCGGGGACCACGGCCACTTTGACCATCGGAGGACACCTTCTCAGCACTGTCAATCCGGAAGCGAGTCGCAACGATTTTTACACCGCCATCAACCCCGGCCAGACGGTGACAGGCTGGTTGGAGTTCCCCATGACAGGCGCACCGACCGGCCAGGTGGACCTCACGATTCCTCACTTGTTTCGGCTCAACACCCCGTTCTGGACCGCCCGGGTACCCGTTCGGTAACCTATCGGAGACCAGGGAAGGGAGCTGCCTATGAACACCTTCGACTTGGACCAGATCCGCTCGCGCATTGACCCGTATGAGTTGCTACGACACTTGGGATTGGCTGACCACCTCCGCTGGCGGGGCCGGGAAATTCACGGGCCCTGTCCCATGCCCGATCACCCCGGTGACCGCGACAACCATGGGGCCTTCGCGGTCTATTGGGCCGGCGATCACTGGCGCGCCTACTGTTTCAGCCATTGCAAGTCGCTCGGCGATGAGTTTGAATGGGTCGAACGGGTCTATCGTGTCGGGTTCAAAGAGGCCGTTCGACTGGTGGCGGAGTGGGTCGGACAACCCATCGATCTCGACGCGGAGGTTCCCCACCACCGTCCCGCCCCTGATCCCCACGCCTTGGCGCAGCCCGAACGCCAGCCCGAGTGGCCGATGGACCCCGGTCTGTTTGGTCCGCTGCCGCCCGAAGCCTGGCAGTTTCTGCGCCAACGTTATCCTGTCATTCGCACGGAGACTTGGATGACATGGGACGTGGTCTGGGGCCTCGGCCCGTGGATGGAGAACCCGTTAACGCAGCGTATCGTCTTTCCGATTTTCGATGACCGGGCCCGCATCGTGGGTGCCGTCGGCCGCACGCTCGTCCCGGATCCGAAGGCGCGCAAGTTCAAAAATGCCCCCGGGTCGTGGCGGCGCCACACCATTCACGGATTGCACCAACGCGCCGACGCCACCGAGCGGATTGTGCTCGTCGAGGGACTCCCGGACTGCATTGCACTCAACCAGTATCCGCTCCCGGATACGGTCATCGGCGGGTCCATCTTGGGTACAGCCCTGACGGAGGAGCAGGCCGTGCTCCTTAAACGCCACCATCTGGGCGTCGACTTAGCGCTGGACAGTGATTTGGCGGGCCAGCAGGCCATCTACCGGACCGGCGTGCTCCTGCACCGCGCGGGGGTCACCGACATTCGCGTCGTACAGCTGGGCACGCTCGATGTGAAAGCCGACGTCGCCAGTGTTGGCCCAGGCCAGTTCATGGCCGCTTGGCGCAACGCGATCGCGTGGGACACTTGGGCCGATACATTGCCGGATCACCTGCCACCGGCGGTCGTGGACGATCTGTTCGCGCGGTACCCGCGCTCCCAACCCGACGCCCGTCCATCCTGACTCGATTCGCCCGTTGCCGGGAACTTCGCCACTTTGGCCGAAATCCCCGGTTTCGTTTTGCGCGTTCGTCATAATGGGGCCAACGAGTGGCGATCGTTCACGTCGCGGCTCGTTACCTTGCGAACCCTGTGCGGGCCTGTTGCCCGTGGTGGATGGGGGAACGGAGGTCAGAGAGCCCGGGTTGTCTGGCTCCCGTCGCCTCATCCATTACGGGTGAGAGCTCACTAAAAACTCAGGGGGTAATTCCGTGAACACAATGTCGACTTATTCGCCGTCTTCGGCGCTATCGATCGGTGCTTGGCAAGCGCACACCACATGGGTATGGGTGGCCTTCGCCGTCGTGGGTATCGTTTTGATGGTGTTGTTGGCGCTGATTGTGCGGTCTGTTGTGCGGGCCACGATTCACCACATGCAGTCGCTTCAGACCAGCCAGATGTTGTTCCAGTCTGCACAGTCCTACCATCGCCACACGGCGGGATTTCCGCGTCGTGACTATGCTCGGGCCGATCGCATGTGGAACAACAACGCTACGGTGGACGAGGGACTGGTGGACGATGGTGTGCCGACGTTCGATGTGTCACCGTTCATGGCTGCCCGGGATAACGCGCCAGCTGACGGTCACGCAGACACAGCGCATCGTATGCCACCGACCGGTAATCCGCATCACGACACGCAATTGGCCGTCCTCGTTCATGATATGGCGATGGAT